>JALSRG010000080.1 GCA_026984915.1 Marinosulfonomonas sp.
CGCCCTGCCACCCGGCGCTTTACATAGCCCAGAAACGCCGCCTCTGGCGCGCGCAGGCGCGGCCGCCCCGACATGGCCCAGAAACTGCGCCAGTCGGCCTCCAGCGCATAGACATCCCAGCCTGGGGCCAATGCGCGGGCGCGCTCCAGCACCCCGGCGGCCAGTGGTGGTATTTCCGGCCCCTCCACCACAACCGCGCGGCGGCTGAAGCGGATGATGTCACCCGCGTCCTCGTGCATTTCGTAATCGGGCAGATGATCGGCCGCGATCATGTTGCGCAGCATCTTGCGAAACACCCGGCGTGGACTGTTTGAGCCGGATTTCTTCAAAAGTGTATCGACCGACACCCGCCATTCCGCCTGCCGGCCGCAATGTTTGCGCGCCAGTTCATAGATGCGCCGCTCCAGCGGTTTGCGCAGGCGGAAATAATCGCGGCTCAGCGTCAGGACAGATTTTGCCATCACTGCCCGAAACAGCCAGTCCGACAGTTTGACCGACACGCTGACCATGCGCCCCGCCCGGGTGCGGCGCACGATCTCCCAGCTTTCGATCAGACCAAAGCCGGTGGTCACCTCGCGGTCGCCGGTGACGATATTGGTGGTGATGCGGGTGCCGGCGAGGCGCTCAAAGGCCTCACGCAGGCGCTTGTAGCCATCGCCCGAGGTCTCACGGTTGGTGGCCACCAGCAGATCATGCGCCTTCAGATGCAACACCTGGCTGACCTTGCGCCCGGCGTTCAACGCCGCCATCAGCTGGCTGATACAATAGATCAGGATGTCCTTGTCATGGATGGTGGCCAGCCCCCGGACAGAAGGGGTGACGGTGATCTGGGCGCCGTTATGCTCGTAATGCAGCACCCGCCGGTCCGGGCGTGTCGCCAGCGAAAACATCGGATGTTCCATGGTATTCATGTCATCCTTGGGGATGGCATCGAAAACATCGCAAATGAAGAAATCGCCGGTGGGATGGCGATCCGGCAGCAGCCCCCCTGCCCCACGGTCTCCACGGCCCGCACGGATACCTGTGCCCGGTTTCTGCCTCATGTTTCTGCCCCTGGCCGGTATTCCGGCTGCATGTTTCTGCCTGTATATGTCTGCCTGTGGCGAACCCGAATCTTTTCGTGGTTTCAGTGACACCTACCCTAGAGTTATCCACAGGCTGCGTCCAGCCAGCGATCGTGGCTTTGGAATCGCCAGATCGTGGGATCAGAGTCGGTTTATCGTGGCTTTGGAATCACTTGCTGCAAAAAATAAAGCAATAAATCCTTTTGTTTCAGTAGCTTCTCATGAAAAACCGTTTCCCGTAACTTATAAATAACAGATTTCTAACAGAAAAATTTCTGGGCATTTGTCAAAATCGGCCTATAGTTTGCGCGAAAAGCCCCGGATTTGCAGAGAAAATCCAAGGGGTGTGGTTCTTTTCCTTCCATATGTCGCAAAACATGGTATCTTGCCAAAAACAGCGCACACGGTGCGATTTCAGGCAAAGCGAAGGGCAAGAACATGGCCGTGCCAAAAAGCGAACAGCCTCCATATTTCAACATTGATCCCGATCAGGCGCTGAAAGATCTGAACCCGCCCACCGGCACCGAAGGCTTTGCCCGGATTGCCCGGGCCTGTGCCCGCGGGCGCGAGGATCTGGCCAGCCGCGGGCTTGATGAAACGGGGCAGAAAAAACTGCGGCTGTTTTCCACCTGGGAAATCACCAAATACCTGATCCCCGTGGCCACGCCGCATTTCCGTCGGGTGCTGAAACAGAACCCCGGCCTGCCCCAGGGGCGCAGCGAAACCGAGGGCGGCGCCAAATGGTTCACCCTGGACGAGGTGCTGCGACTGCGGGCCCATTTCGCGGCCGAGGGGTCAAAATCCAAGGAATACCTGCCCTACCGCCCGAAAGGGCAGCCGGCAAAGATCACGGCTGTTGCCAATTTCAAGGGCGGCGTGGGCAAGACCAGCACTGCGGCGCATCTGGCGATGTCGGCGGCACTTGATGGCTACAAGGTGCTGGTGATCGATCTTGACAGCCAGGGTTCCATGACCTCGATTTTCGGCGGGCAGGTCGAGGATGAGTGGAAAACCGTGTTTCCGCTGCTGGCACGTCACTATGGTGCGCATCTGCGGACGGTCAACCAGAACCGGCTGGAGCGGGGCGAGCCCCCCCTGCCGCTGGATGAGACGCTGGATGAAGCCATGAAGATTTCCACCCGTGATCTTGTCCAGGAAACCCACTGGCCGAATATCGACCTTATCGGCGCGCAGCTTAATCTCTATTGGGCCGAATTCCAGATTCCGGTGTGGCGCATGCAGGCGCGGGGCTGGAAGCTGTGGGATGCGCTGGCCGACCGGCTCTCCGGGGACGGCATCCTTGACGAATATGATCTGGTGTTTCTCGATACCCCGCCGGCGCTTGGCTACCTGACCATCAACGGGCTGTCGGCTGCCGATATTCTGCTGGTGCCGTTGGGCGCGTCATTTCTCGAATTTGATTCCACCGGCCGGTTTTTTGACATGCTGCATTCTACTTTTGCCTCGATTGAAGAGGGCGAGAACATCGCGGCCCGCGCCCTGGGACGGCCCGAGATGGGCTTTGAGTGGGATGCGGTGCGCGCGGTGATTACCCGCTATGACGGCAGCCAGCAGGCCGAGCTGGGCGCGCTGATGCAGGCGCATCTGGGCGAGGTGCTTTCACCCTACCGGCAGGATTTTACCGCCCTGATCGGCCAGGCGGGTGAGCAGGTCAGCGGCATCTATGAAGCCGATTATCGTGATTTCAACCGCGAGACCTATATGCGTGGCCGCGAAACATTCGACCAGACCTATGCCGCCTTCAAGCGCTTGCTGCTGGGGGTCTGGCGCCGCGATGAGTTGGCAGGCCGCGAGCAGGCCGCCCGCCGGGAGAACGTGGCATGATTTCGGGGAAAACAGCCCGTATCCACCGGAATTTTTCCGGAATTTCAGGGGTAAAACACAGTAAATTCAATATGTTACAGCAAAAATGTTTCGCGCGCGAAACATTTGGCGTACGCCGGGGTAATTTCATGTTGAGCGGCCCATGTTAAACCCCGGGGCAAAAGGAGGCTGAGACCATGGCCAAACGCAAGCGACTGACCCCGGCCCGGCCGGATTTTCTCGGAGATGCCGGTGGCGCGCCGGAAACCAAGAGCATGTTTTCCCCGCCGGTATCACCCGCCCCGATTGCCCAGGTGGCGGGAGATTCGGCGACGACAGCCGCGCTGGAAGAAGTCACCCAAGCCATGCGCGAAGCCCGGGAGGAAGGCCGGCTGGTACAGATGCTGCCGCTGGATGCAATCGAGATCGCCTATCTGGTCCGTGACCGGCTGGTGACGGATGACGATGAATTGGAGACCCTGAAGCAGAGCATGGCCGCGCGGGGCCAGCAGACACCGATCGAGGTTGTTCCGCTGGAACAGGGTCGATACGGGCTGATATCGGGCTGGCGGCGCCTGACCGCGCTGCAACAATTGCTGGAGCAGACCGGAGAGCGCAAATATGCCCGGATCCGGGCGCTGCTGCGTCAGCCGGAAACCGCGGCCGATGCCTATCAGGCCATGGTCGAGGAAAACGAGATTCGCGTCGGCCTCAGCTATTACGAGCGGGCACAGGTGGTGGCACGGGCCGCGGAAAAAGGGGTTTATCCCGGCGAACGCGAGGCCCTGCGCGGGCTGTTTTCGGCGGCCAGCCGGGCCAAGCGGTCAAAGATCGGCGCTTTTCTCATCCTGTTCCACGCCCTGAACGCCAACCTGAAGTTTCCGACCGCCATTCCCGAACGCCTGGGACTGACGCTGGCAAAGGCGCTGGGGGAAGACGCGCGCCTGGGGCCCAGGCTGAGCGAGCGGCTGCGCAAGGCCGCGCCGGAAACCGCCGAGGAGGAAATCGCCGTTCTGAACCGTGCCCTGAAAGCCGGCGACCGGCCCGCCAGTGGCAAGACGGCGGCAAAAACACCTGCGGCCGGCACCGGGGCGGCCGGCCAAAAGCCGGCAACCGGGGAAGAGATCGCCCCAGGTGTCTGGCTTGAAACGACGGGCGGCTTTCTGAAGCCGCGGCTGACCCTGTCCGGCCCGGCGGTGGACAGCGGTTTTCGTGAACGGCTGCTGGACTGGTTGAAATCACAATAGCCCGTATTTTTGCGCATGATCAGGGTCTTCTTTATGTAAAACAGGCTCTATTCCTGCAGGAAACGTACTTTTCCGGCCTCAATACAGGCTGCGGTCAGGGGGCCATTCCGGCAGGCGCCGGTATCAACGGCGATATGCCCGTTTCTGGCTATGGGTTTCTCCGTGATGACATGACCATGCGCCACCCATAGCCCGTCGCTGCGCGGGGTATCGGGAAAATCCGGGTGGCCCCAGATCAGGGTTTTCGGATGCTGGTCCTGCATCGGGCGGAACGGGTCGGCGGCCGCATGCACCACCGCCAGGTTGCCGCTTTGCCACATGAGGGGCAGACCGCGCAGCCAGTCTTCCATCCCCGAGGGCAGGGCGGCCCGTAACGCTTGGGAGAGGGAATCAAGCGGATTGCTGATGCCCGCGCGCGCCCGGCGGGTGATGCCAAAGCTTTCCAGGGTTTCCTGCCCGCCGTTCACCAGCCACAGCGCCCCCTTGCGGGCGGGATCATCCAGAAAGTCGAGCATCATCCGTTCGTGGTTGCCCATCAGGCAGGTGACGGTATCAGATCGGCTCTGTTCCAGCCGAAACAGCCGGTTCAGTACAGCCGCACTCTGCCCGCCGCGGTCGATGTAATCGCCGGCAAAGACCAGATCGGCCGGCTGGTTCTTCCGGTCTTTGGCAATGCGGGCCAGCAGCCGTGACAGTGGCGCATCCATGCCGTGGATATCCCCCACCACATAGGTGCGCCGCGCCGGTGTGGGCGGGGGCAGGGGGGCGGCACTGCGGTCGGGCCGTCCGGACAGGAAGCGGAGCAGGCGTTTCATGACCCCATCCCTGATCTTTTTTGCCCGGTTTCGCAAGGAATTCCCGCAGTTCTGGTTAGCAGCCCCATTTCGGCGTATGGTTTTTCTTTGCCTGCTGCGGTTTATGCGGTTATGCCCCTGTGCGGGTCGGGCGTGAGAACGAGGGTAAGGCTATGACGCAAGCGCGTGCACGCCGGGTGTTGATTGTTGTGGAAAACCTGCCGGTCCCGTTGGACCGGCGCGTCTGGCTCGAGGCCACCACGCTGCGAAACGCGGGCTATGAGGTGAGTGTGATCAGCCCCATGGGACGGGGCTGGGACAAACCTTATGAGGAAATCGACGGGGTGCATATCTATCGTCACCCGGAGCCACCCGAGGCCCATTCCGGCGCCGTGGCCTATGCGCGCGAATGGGGCCAGGCGATCTGGCACTGGTTTCGTCTGGCGCGCAAGGTCCGGCGGGAACGCGGTTTTGACGTGATCCACGGCTGCAACCCGCCGGATCTGATCTTTTTGCTGGGGCTGCGCTATCGCCTGGCTGGGGTGAAATACCTGTTTGATCATCACGATGTCTGCCCCGAACTGTTCGAGGCAAAATTCGCAAAAAAGGGTCTGTTATACCGGATTATGCGTATCTGGGAGCGAATGACATTTGCGGCGGCGCATGTTTCCATCGCCACGAACGAGAGTTTTCGCGACATTGCGATCAGGCGCGGCAAGATGAAGCCGGAAGATGTATTCGTGGTGCGTTCGGCCCCGCGAATCGAGAAATTCGAGATCCGCCCACCCGACCCTGATTTGCGCGCCCGGGCGAAAACCATTTTGGGCTATGTCGGGGTGATTGGCCAGCAGGAGGGTATGGATCTTTTGGTGGAGGCTGCCGACATCCTGATCAATGACATGGGCAAGGGAGACGTGCATTTCGTCATCGTCGGTTTTGGCTCACAGGTGCCAGAAGTGAAGGCAGACGTAAAAAACCGCGGGTTAGAGCCTTATTTCACCTTTACCGGTGCGCTTTATGGTGCGGATCTGCTGACGGTTCTGAATACAGCCGACATCGGTGTCAGCCCCGATCCGAAAAACCCGATGAACGATATTTCCACCATGAACAAGGTGATGGAATACATGACGCTGGAAAAACCGGTGGTGCAGTTCGACCTGAAAGAGGGGCGGGCATCAGCCAAAGAGGCCTCGGTCTATGCCCGCGCCAACGATCCGCGGGATTTCGCAGAAAAAATCGCCTGGCTGATCGACAACCCGGAGGAGGGGCGCAAAATGGGTGCATTGGGACGCAAGCGGGTGCTGGAGCAATTGAGCTGGGATCATTCGGTGCCGAATTTGCTGGCGGCCTATGAACGGGTTTTCTCGAAGTAACCCGGCTCAGGCGGCCTGAGGCGCATCAGCAGCGCCGCAACACCCCATCCGGCGGCAAAGCCCCCTAAATGGGTTTCCCATGCCAGTTGCCCCTGCATGACGGCCCAGAGCGCCACATTCAGCAGCAAAAAGACGAAGAGAGAGCGCAACAACGGTTTCACCGGCAGGCCGGTGCGCCGCCGCTGGTGCCAGTCCAGATACTGCCAGGCACCGATCAGGCCGAAAATGGCGCCGGAGGCCCCCACCATCGGCTGTGGGCTGTGGCTGAGCAGCCCGAAGCCCGCGCCACCGCCAAGCATCGCCGCAAAATAGATCAGGGCAAAGGCCCGGGGCCCCATCTGGCGAACCACCAGCACCCCCAGCGTCCAAAGGGCCAGCATATTGGTTGCCATATGGCTGAATCCGGCATGCAGAAAGGCATAGCTGACAAACATCACATAGGGCTGGGCGGCATAATTGGGCTGCCAGTCGTGCAGAAGCCCGGCCCAGAAGGCGCCGTATTGATAGGCCAGAGAGCGCCAGCGACCGCTGCCGACCAGCCCGTAATCGGCGGCCTCAAGCAGCAGTTCGATCAGCACATTGGCGATGATCAGCAGCGCCAGCCCGATATAGCGTTTGCGCGGGGCAGGGCGGCGGGCAGGGGGGGCGTCGGGCATGGTGGACATGGAAGGCAGAATTGCCCGTGCAGCCGGCCGGCGCAAGAGGAGAAGCCGGCGGCGGAATATGCGGGCCGGTTTGCGAGGATCATTCCGGAATGAAGCGGGGCAGGCGCTGCAGGCTGAGGCGCATGAAGCGCTGCAGACGGGCATCGGCATCGGCTTCGGTCTCGCCATCGACAATGGGGGTGACATAGCGCACCAAGGCCCCGTCCGAACGGCCGCGCATCAGGCTGTCATAGACGACCACCGCCTTGGCCAGATAATCATTGGTCATGCGCCGGCCGCGCTGTTCGAACCAATAGTAAACCACCTGTTTTGACAGGCCTTTCTGGATCACGGCGCGGTTGACTTTGAACTTGCCGTAAGACGTGCCGCTCATATCGACTTCGTAGGGTTCGATGCTGAACACTTCCCAGCCGCCCACCGGCAGGCAGACCTGCGGCGAATGGATGCCGGAGCCCTCGGTCTGCTTGTCATAAAAGGCCGAGAAGAAATTGACATAGGCGGCTTCATCCGGGTTGCGGTAGGTGGCGTTGATATAGTCGTCTGCCCCCAGCACCCGTTCTATATCGCTGTCGAGCGGCCGGTTCCGCCCGGACCAGCCCGATATCTGTTGCGGGAACAGATAGAAGTTGTCCCGGTCGATCTGTATCGCGGGGCGTTCCGGTGTCAGGCCAAAACCCGCGCCAATGGCCGCCGAGATGAGCGCGCCGGCAATCAGCCCGCGCGTGGGGGCAATAAAGCGCAGCCGGCCGAGCAGCGGGCCGAAGCCCTCAAAATCCAGGTCAATGGTTTCCGACAGGGTTTTGGGGTTTGGTGTCGTGCGTTGCAGCACAACCGCCATCGCAAACAGGATCATGATGCAGGCCAGAAAGATCACCCAGCCCTGGAAGAAATGCAAAAAGCCCTCGGCCTGTTCAATGCCATAGGCATTGACCAGGACACCGATGATGGCGATGCGCACCGAATTCATCAGCACCGTCAGTGGCGCCGCCGCCAGAAGCAGCACCGCCTTGTGCCACATCGGGCCGCGGTAGAGAATGGCAAAGAGATAGGAAAAGCTGAGGATCGGAAACAGATAGCGCAGGCCTGAACAGGCCTCGGCCACCTGCAGTTTGTAAACCCCGAGGTCGATCACATTGCCTTCGAGATAAACCGGAACCCCCATCAGTTCGACCAGCCACACGCCGATCTGCGAGGACAGCAGTTGCAGCAGGATGGTCATTTTCCAGAACACGAACTGTGGCAGTGGCAGCATGAAGACAAGATGCAGCACCGGTGCCCAGTGATGCCGGCCCCGCTGCCAGCCAAGGGTTGTCAGCATGATGCCACCAACCCAGAAGATGATGGCATAGGCCACCACATCGGGGATATGCACCATATTGCCGAAAATCCCCAGCAGCAGCGCAAACACGATCAGCGCGATACCCGGCCAGCGGATTGACCGGCTGGCGGAAAACGGGCCTTCGCGCCGCAATTCCCGCAGGAATAAATACAGAGATATCAATGGGATAATTGGCCCCTGGCTGTATTCCGGGGTGGACCATGCCTGTGCCAGCATGACAAGGCCGCTCCAGAAAACCGGGATCGGACCAAGCACAAGAACGACAAACCAGAACAGGCCCGCCGGATTCAGACTGAAGGATTTTTTCAGTGGCCCGGATTTTCCGAGAGTTTCAGCAGTGGACATGGTGCGGTCTTTCAAAGGGCTGTGCGAAATGGGTCGGGACGGGGTTTATATGCTCCTGCCTGTCGGCCAACCATACAGGGCTATCCATTAAAAAGCGACAGAAACCCGCTTTGGCGGGAGGGCAGATAACGCATCTGTGTAGTTCCTGACGGTTAATTTGGTCGTGTGCCATGTGTTTGTTTACAAAACAGAAACCTTCGAAAAGGGAAGGTTGCCGCCCTGCGCGCCGCTTCAGGGGCGAATCGAAAACTGCCGGTCCAGAGAGACAAAAACCGAATGGCTTTTGGCCCGGGCGGCGCCGGTTTCCTGCCGGGTGCGGTAGCTATAGCCAAAGCGCATGTCCCAGTCCTGTGTCAGGCTGCGCCTGTAGGTTGCCCCGACAGATGTGTTTCTGACTTTCGTACCGGTCAGAAACTGATCATTGATGATATGCGACGCGGTCAGCCCGAAACTGGATACGGCATTGATTTCATGATTATAATTCAGATTGATCCGGGTCAGCAGTTCGTCGGTGTCATCGGTGCCGCTGGCAACCGAGCGGGCAATCCGGGCCGAGAGGCTGCCACCCGGCAGATCGTGACGCCAGTCGAGCGCGCCGATCATTTCCGTTTTGCCGCTGTCGCCGCGGCTGGCGCCAATGCTGGCCGAGAGGCTGCCGCGGGGCAGATCCAGGCTGCGCCCCAGGGTGAATTCGGTGCGCGCGCCGTTCTGGTCGACGCTGTGTTCCAGATTGGCGGTCAGGGTGCCATTCGCCTGTTCCCAGGTCAGCCCGAGACTGCCGGTTGCACCGTCTTTTGTGGTGGTCGAGCGGATGCCGCCGATGGTTTCATCGGTTTCTGTCTTGCTGTAGCCAAGGGCGGCCTCAAGCGTCAGCGCCTTGGACAGATCGCGGCTGATGCCAAAGGAATACAGCGTGCTGCGCCGGTCGGTCTTGGGGGTGTCATCGGCCTCATATGTGTTGTAGTCGGCCTTGAAATTCCCTTCCATTATCGGAGAAAACCGCAACCGTACGGTGGCCCCCAGTTTGTTGCGTGTGGTGTCAAACAGGCTGGTTGAGGTGGTATTGCTGTAGTTCAGAACGTCATGGCTGGCACGCAGGATCAGCCCCAGGGGCGCATCCCTGCCAAACTCCAGCCGGCCGTTCAGCCCGTAGCTGACCCGATTGCCGGTGCCGGTCAGATCCGCGAGATCCGTCGGCAGGGTGATGATCCCTCCGGGGCCGATGAAATCGGATTCCGGGCGCAGAAAGGAAATGTCGGATTTGCGGTAACTGCCCCCCAGATTGAGCCGCGCGCGCGCGCCATCCAGTTGATAGGCAAAGCGCAGGCTTGGCTCGTCAAAGGAGGTGCCGCTGTCGGTGCCGCCGGGGTCATTTCTGACGCGCAGCTTGGTTGCGGCGTTCAGTGTCAGGCTCTGGGTCCGGGTCCGGCTGCTGAGGCCGAAATTCAGGCTGGTGGTGGAAATATAGCTGGTGCCGGGGCTGCTGACATCAAGATCAAGGTTGCTGTCGGCCTCAAGGCGCTGGCTGAAATCAAGCGTCATGTGCAGGCCGGGCGTGTCCGTATCCTGCGCCTGCACGGCACAGGCAAGGGCAATGCCCGCCCCGGCCAACAGGGCGGTTCGGCCCCGGCTGTGCAATGAAACTGTTTTTCCCACCCCTGAGATCCCTGCTATTCAAACAGCCGGCGTTGCGGCACGATGATGACATCGCCATCCTGAAGCCGCCCGAAACTGGCGGTGCTGGTGCCCCGCTCGACGGCGTTATAGTTGAAGGTAAAGACCTGATCTTTGCCGGTACGCTTGTCATGGCGGCGGATCTGCACCCGCTTGGTGGCGGCAAATTTGGTGAATCCGCCGGTTTGTGACAGGAACTGCAGCAATGTGGTGCCGCGCTTTACTTTCTGCTCACCCGGTTTGGCCACTTCGCCCAGGGCATAGATCGAGATGGTGCGCGTGCCACGGCCGCCCTTGCGTTTGGCCACGGAATTGAGCGAGACGAAAACATTGGGAGAGGTGGCAAAATTGCTGGCCAGCTTTCCGGCGAGGTTGTTGCGGATCTGATCAACGCTGAGACCGCCCGCCTGTATCGTGCCAACCAGCGGAAAGGAGATTTTGCCGTCGGGCAGAACCAGGGCATTCCGGTTGAGGCTGGCATCTTCCAGAACCTCGATCTGAAGCACATCACCGGGTTTCACCTTGTAGGTATTTTGCGCATAAGCGGCAGGCGCCAGCAGCAGAGCCGCCAGAAAGGCAAGGATAAGTCGCATCGTTTCATGTCCTCGTTCAGGATAGACCTGCAGCAGCAGGCTACGGTTTTCGATTTTATAGCACTTTTCAGCCGGATTGCGAACAGGAGTTCATCCAAAAGGCCGCTTTTGCCGGGCAGGGGCAAAGCCGTGGCCCGAAGGCCACAAAAGCCCGGCAGATTGGGCAGAAACGATATATAATCCGCAAGGCTGCGGATGAATGTAAAGGCCACGGTCAACCGGTGCTGCAAGTCCCGCCTATTCGCCTGTTGGCAGGGAATCGAGGGCTTTGCGGGCCTCGTCTGCCAGGGGCAGGGCGGTGTCTTTTGCCAGATCCAGCCCGCGGCTCAGGGCTTTGCGGGCCTTGTCGGTTTCTTTCAGCGCGGCATAGGTCAGGCCCAGATGCATCTGTACCTGGGGATCCTCCGGCAGGCCCTTGGCCGCGGCGATCAGATACTGGATGGCATCCTTGGGTTTGCCTCGGCGATACTGGATCCAGCCATAGGTATCCTGAAAGGCCGGCACCTTGCTTTCGCGCAGCCGCTTGGCAATGGCCGCGGCCCGATCGAGGCTTTCGGCATCATCCCGCCCGGTGGCCAGCAGGCTGGCCAGATTGTTGGCCACCACGAGGTTATTGTTGTTCTGGGCATACATTGCTTCATAAATCTTGATGGCGCCGGCGACATCCCCGGCTTTTTCCAGCAGTCCGGCCTTGATCCAGTTCAATGTCGGCGATTGCGGCATGGCCTTGAGCCCGGCGTCCAGCACCTGCATGGCCTCGTCATCGCGTCCCTCGGAGCGCAGCAGCGCATAAAAGGCCCGCACCGGAGAATCACTCTGCGGGTTTTCCGCAATCAGGCTGCGATACAGGGCTTTGGCCTCGTCATCCTTGTCCTGGATCACATAGACGCCGGCCCGCAGCATTTTCAGGGTGGGGTCGTCCGGAGCCTTTTCCACCAGCGTATCGAGATAGGCCGAGGCCTCGTCGGTTTTGCCCTCGCGCAGCAGGGACTGCACCACCAGCGCCCCGGCGCGAACCGAAGCATCGCCCTTGTCGATCAGCGATTCCAGGAACGTGATGCTGTCCTCGGTCTTGTTCTGGCGCAGCAGCAGCTTGGCCTGAACGGAATTGGCGGCGGCCTTGGCCTCGGGGGTGTTGAACCCGCGCAGGCGCTGGATGATGCCCGAGGTGCGGCCCCAGTCCTTCTGACGCAGGTAGATTTCCGAGAGCGTCAGCAAAAGATCGGTATTGGCCGGGTTCTGCCGCAGGGCATTGACCAGAACGCTCTCGGCCGGAGACAGCTTGCCGTCGGCCATCAGAAAGCGGGCATAGCGCAGGGATTGGGCCGGAGCACTGTTGGCCGCTTCGACCGCGAGCGCCAGCCGCTCTCCGGCCAGATCGTGATCGCCGTTGCGCTCGTGGGCGCGGGCCATCAGGGTCAGGGTTTCCGGATCACGCGGATCCTGGTCCAGCGCCTTGCGCAGGGTGAGAATGGCCTCGTCGGGTTTGTCATCGTCGATCTGCCAGTTTGCCCGCATCTTCAGGGCAGCAACCTGGGTCGGGTCCTCGGCCAGCACCTTTTCAACTTCGGCCCGGGCCCCGACCGGATTGCCGGTGGTCAGCAGCATGCGGGCCAGAATGACCCGGATATCGCGCATTTCCGGGGTGGATGCGGCCCCGTCCAGGGTTTTTTCAAGCTCGGCAATGGCGGCCTCGCGGTTGTTGTCGGATTCAAAATCAAGCACGGCGCGCATGCTTTTGTAGATATCGGCATTGCCGTCATTGCGGGCAATCAGGCTGTCCAGTTCCGCGCGCGCAGCCTCGGCACCACGGGTGCGTTTGATCAACTGTACCACGGCCAGACGCGGGGCAGGATCGTCGCCGGCCTCGTCGGCCAACTGGCGCATGAACTGCTCGGCACCCTGCGTATCATCGCGGCGCAGATACCAGGCAATCAGCGAGGCCGCCACGCGTTCATTGTCGGGGAAAAGCCGCACCATCTCCTTCAGGTGTTCACCAACCTCGTCGTCGCGCCCGGCAATGGCCAGAAGCCGCAGTTTTGCTTCGTGCAATTCCAGCGCATCAGGATCAAGTTTCAGGGTTGCATCCAGTTCGGGCAGGGCGTCCAGCGGGTTGGGGCTGGCCAGAAGATCTTCGATCAACACCCGGTGGGCCGTGCTGATCGTGTTGTCTTTTGCCAGAATTTCCCTGGCGGTTTTGACGGCTTTTGCCCGGCCTTCTGCATCATTCTTCTTGACGGCCTCGCGGTAATCGAGGACGGCGTTCATCGCCTGAACCTTCAGATCATCCGGCGCCAGATCGCGCACGGCGCGCACATGACGCTCGGCCTCCTCCCAGTTGCCGGCCATGATGGCCAGTTCTCCAAGGGCGCGCCGACCCTCCACATCATTCGGGTATTGCTCGACCAGACGCAGATACTGGCCATAGCTTTCCGATAGCTCGCCGCGTTTACGCAACAGACCCGCATAGGCCAGGCGGGCATCGTGATGCCGGCCGTTCAGGTCAAACACGTTGCGAAACTGGATCATTGCCCGGTCTTCATCGCCTTCTTTCAGAAGCGCGAGACCCGACTGATAGTATTTTTCCGCTTTCTGCTCCGAGTTTCCGAACTGGGTAAGGTAAACGACCGTGCCAATACTGAGAACAAGAACGGCAAGAAAGATGCGGAGTTTCATGGCAAACCTTTGCAGATGAATCAGAGAATTCGATTATACAGGGTATATAGGAAAGTTTTTCGGGCAGGTCATCAAACCCGCCCGAAAAAAACATGCACAGCCAATCGGATTGCCCTGGATATCAAGTAATCGGCTTAATATCCGGTCCCGCGCAAAACCACATGGATGGTCCGCAGCAGCACCAGCATGTCTGTCTTGAAAGACAGGGCGTGATTGTATTCCGTATCGAACCGGGCCCGGCCGGCAAAGCTGCCTTCGTTCCGGTCGGAAATCTGCCAGAACCCGGTGATACCGGGGCGCAGGGCAAAATAGGCCCGCCCCGGATACAGGCTGCGCTGTTCGGGCATCATCGGCCGCGGGCCAACCAGGCTCATGTCACCAATCAGCACGTTCCACAGCTGCGGCAGCTCATCCAGCGATGTCTTGCGCAACAGGCGGCCAAAGCGGGTGATGCGCGGATCGTTTTTCAGTTTCTGGGACGTGTCCCATTCGCGCCGGGCCTCGGGATTTCGTGCCAGATAGCCCTCCAGCTTTTCATCGGCGTTGGCGACCATGGTGCGCAGCTTCCACAAGGTGAAGATGCGACCGTTCCGGCCAAGGCGTTTCTGGGTATAAAAAGGCTGGCTGCCATCACGGGCCACCAGAATGGACAGAACAAGGATCAGCGGCAGCACCAGAGGCAGAGACAAAAGGATCAGGGAAATATCCAGAACCCTTTTGAAGATGGTGCGATAAATACCCCTGCGATTAATTCGTGCAGGCTGCGCGTAAAGGGCAGCTCTGGGCATTCTCACCTTTCCAAGACTGTCAGCCAAATCTGTATCATGAACAGTCATTTATAAATTCTCACAAATTGTTCGGGTTGCCCCGACAGTAAAAACCCACCCCGTAAAAAGGGGCACTCGTGCTCGACCGGGAACAGGTCCGTTACAAACCTGTGATCGTCAAACGCCTGAGAATGGCTTTTGCAAGCAGCCAAACCGCAGACCCCGTATATTACCCTCTTCCAGATCATGCACAATTTTGCGACAATTTGCAATAAATATTCGGAGAGTACGAGCATGTTGATGTTGAGTTAAAATTTTGAATAATAAGGTTAAAATCTTCTTAAGGTTGTGGAGATCAATGAAATTGTAGCAAAATCAGCGCCAATGCAGCCGGGATGAAAGGTTTGTTCATGGTTGTATTTTTGCAGGTAGCAGGCCCTGTATCCGGAGCTGGCCGGGAAAGGTCCGGACCGCGCCGATTTTGCGAATCACGGCAAATGGGCGAATCGTGATATAAGGTGTAAAGGGGAAGGTGGTGTGTAGCAGACAGCAGCGGAGAGGCTCAATTCAGCCGGATCTCCGCGCAGCCGGTTCGTTAACCATAGTTGAAAAACGGCTGAACCGTTTCAATATTGGAAACACCCCAGAAAAAAGAACGGCTACAATGCCATAAGCCGGGATTATGGAAGAAATAATTGGTGATCCTTACAGGAAAAACCTATATGGGAAGGGCTTGTGTCGGGGGCGGCGAATTGAGGGTTGGCGGTATGCAAAACCTCTGTCTTTATAATGTCTCGTTTTTGACGACGGCGATGGTTTGTTAAATGAATATGGTCAGTACCCTGGATATTTATACTGAATTTTTCGGCCTCACAGAGCGCCCCTTTACCCTGGTCCCGGACCCGGATTTCCTGTTCTGGTCGGCGGGGCACAAGCGTGCCTATGCCATGCTGGAATACGGGCTGTTCACCAAGGCACCGATCACCCTGATCACCGGAGAGGTGGGGGCGGGCAAGACCACGCTGCTGCATCACCTGCTGAACAAGCTTGGCGATGATGTGAGCGTCGGGCTGGTGTCGAATGCACATGGCGATCGTGGTGAGCTTTTGCGTTGGGTGCTGATGGCGCTGGGGCAGGAGGCCGCACGTGATGCGTCTTATGTGGATCTGTTCAAGGAATTTCAGGATTTCCTGATCGCGGAATATGCGCGTGGCAAGCGGGTGATCCTGATTTTTGACGAGGCACAGAACCTGTCGCGCGAATCGCTGGAAGAGTTGCGCATGTTCACCAATATCAATGCAAACAAGGATGAGCTCTTGCAGCTTATCCTGGTGGGGCAGCCGGAATTGCGCGACATCATCCGCAGCCCCGCCCTGACGCAGTTTGCCCAACGGGTGGCGGCGAGTTTTCACCTGACGGCGATGGATGCGCCCACAGTGCGCGCCTATATCAGCCACCGCCTGAAGAAGGCCGGCGCAAAACGGGAAATTTTCACGGTCAATGCCGCGACGCTGGTTCACAGTGTAACCGGGGGCATTCCGCGCCTGGTGAACCAGTTGTGCGATTTCGCGATGGTTTACGCCTATACAGATAATGTGCAGACCGTCAGCAAGCCGATTGTGCAGCGGGTGCTGGATGACGGTGTATTTTTCCCGGCCACGTTGCTCCTTGTTGAAGAGATCTGAAACCCATGGCGTTTGACTCCAAATTCTACCTGTCAATCTTTTGGCGGCGTTTTCCCTATTTTCTTGTTGTTGCCGCCGCGGTGGCGGCGATTGGCCTGTTCATTGCTTCGATTCTGCCGCCGGTCTATCAGTCACAGGCCGTGTTGCTGGTGGAATCCGAGCAGATAACCGTTGATAACAAACCGTCCGGGCGCTCGAAGATTTCCGAGATGCTGCAAACGATCCAGCAGCGGCTCTTGTCGCGCTCATCGCTGCTTGAGATGGCAAATGCCCTGGATATTTACGGCGATGATTCCGAGCTTAATCCGGATCAGATCGTGAAGGACATGCGCAAACGGACGAAATTTGAAATTCAGCAGCGCAAGGGCGAGGCCCCCCTGCTGACGGTTTCATTTTCCGCCGGGACAGGCGAAATGTCGGCCAAGGTGACGAATGAGTTTGTCACCCGCATTCTGAAGGAAAACCTGAATCTGCGCACCAGCCGCGCCACGGATACGCTGCGGTTTTTCGAGCAGGAGGAAAAACGGCTGAGTCAGGAACTGGACCGGATGAATGCGGAGATTCTGAAATTCAAGCTGGCCAACCGGGACAGCCTTCCCGACAGCCTGGCCTTTCGCCGGGCGCGCCAGACCGCGTTGCAGGAGAACCTGACCCGGCTGGAGCAGGAACAGGCGGATTTGCAGGAAGAACGGGACCGTCTGGTCGAGCTTTTCGATAATGACCGACTGACGAATCTGCCGCAGGAAAACATGTCGAGCGAGGAGATCGCCCTGCAAAAGGCGCGGGCCAACCTGGATGCGGCCCGGGCGACATTTTCCGATACCAACCCCAAGGTGAAAGTTCTGATCGCCCGGGTTCAGGCGCTGGAAAAACAGGTTGCCGAGCAACGGGGCGGGCGGATCGGCCCGGACTCGGGGGAGGACCCCAGGGTATCGGCCAACACGGTGCTGTATGAACTGCAACTGAAGAAAATTGACGGGCAACTGGCGTTCAACCAGAAACAGATGGACGACATGCGAAAAGAGCTGGCGTTTCTGAAAAAGACCATCGACGAAACCCCGGCCAATTCGATCCGGCAAGCCAATCTGGAACGGGATCACTCGCTGATCCGGGCCCAGTATGACGAGGCGGTGGCGGCTCTGGCCAAAGCCAAGACCGGAGAGATCATCGAGACCCGTTCCAAGGGGCAGCGAATTGCCGTGATTGAACAGGCCGCCGTGCCGACCGAGCCGGCCAGCCCGCCGCGTCTGCTGATTGCCATCGGCAGTGTGGTCGCCGGGATATTTGCCGGGCTGGGCGTGGTCTTTCTGCTGGAACTGATGAATCGTGCGGTTCGCCGGCCGGTGGAAATCACCGCCAAACTGGGGATTACCCCGATAGCGACCCTGCCGTTCACGCGCACCCGGGGTGAAACCCTGCGCCGGCGCGCCATCATTTATCTGGCCCTCGGGCTGGTGCTGATCGGTATTCCGGCATTACTCTATGCCATCCACACCTATTACATGCCGATGGATGTTCTGCTGCAAAGGATCATGGACAAGACCGGGTTAAGTGTCTTGCTGGAACAAATACGTCAGGATGGGGCCTGAAGACAGAGCCGGCGCCAGTGGGCCGCGGGCAATTTGAAAGAATGGGATAAAGGTCATGGAACGTATTCAATCTGCTCTGGAAAAAGCGCGGGAGGCCAGGGGGGAAATTCCGCAGGAGACCCCGGTTCGTGGGGAAGGTGAGACGCAGGGCCATGCCGCATCTTCGGCCGCCGACCGCTGGCTGGAGCTGGAAGAGGCAACGATCAACCCGCGTATTTTGCGGCGCAACCGGGTTATGGCCTATGAGGGCGGGGTTGAAGCCGGGCCGTTTGACATGCTGCGCACCAAGGTCTTGCAGCAGATGCGCGCCAATAACTGGCGGCGGCTGGTGATTACATCGCCAACCAGTGGCTGTGGCAAGACCACGACCAGTTGCAATCTGGCGTTCAGTCTGGCGCGTCAGCCCGACGTGCGTACCATGGTGATCGAAATAGACATGCGGCGTCCGGCCATGGCCAGGACCCTGGGGCAGAAAAAGCTGCAACATCAGTTTGGCAAGGTTCTGTCAGGAACCGCTGCGATGCGTGATCATGTCATTCGCTATGGCAACAATCTGTGTTTCGGCACCAACCATGCGCCAATGCATAATTCCGCGGAATTGCTGCAGAGCCAGACCACGGTTGAAGCTCTGGCCGAGATCGAGAAAACCCTGGAGCCGACCATCATGATTTTTGACACATCACCATTGCTGGTCAGTGACGATACGATCGGATTTCTGGGGCAGGTGGATTGCGCCCTGCTGGTGGCAGAAGCGGAAAGCACAACGATTGACGAGATCGACACCTGCGAAAAGGATCTGGCGGCCCATACCAATGTGCTGGGCGTGGTACTGAACAAATGCCGCTACATGGGCAAGGGGTATGGTTATGGCTATGGCTACGGCTATTGAAGCCGGCTTGTGAATCTGAACGGGCAAAAGAAAAGGGACCGGCAAACCGGTCCCTTTTCAAATTCGTAGCCGATGATCGGCAATCAGCCCTTGCGACGCCGGGCAAACCCGAGGCCACCCAATGCTGTCAGCAGCAGAATGCCGCCGGCCGGAATCGGGATCGGGGCCAGATCGACATCAACCGCGGCCAATGAGAAATCGGCAAAACCCAGACCATCGTTGCCCGGACCCGCCTGAAAAGTCAGGCTGCTGGTAAAGATGGTGGCACCGGCACCGCTGGAAGGCGCATTCGGATCGCCGAACAGATACCCGCCGTTCACGCCATCCGCCTCTGTCGCGGCAAAGAAGATGAAATCTCCGCCATTCCAGGAAACACCGGCCTTTTCAACAGAATCGCTGTTGAAATCGCGCCCTGCAGCCAATTCAGCCTGACGATTGAGGCTGGCTGGTCTGTACATATCCAGAAAATGAAATCCGGTGACATTCACCGCCTGGCTGAAGGTCAGGACCAAGGTTTCGACGATGTCGTCCTTGATACTGGTGGTCAGTTCGTCATCACGAACCCCAACACCATCATTTACCAAGGCAAGGCCAGCAGCACTTGCAGGTGATGGGGTCGGGCCATCATAGGCCTGATTGTAGTTGATCTCACCGCTTGGGGCTGAGGTCAACGTCCAGGTTACAATGGTACCGTTAATATTGATTGTATCACTGCGCCCGACCGGTGACACGGCACCAACCGGGTAGGCTGTAAAGTCGATCGTTGCAGCAGATGCTCCAACCACACTTGCACAGCAAAGTGCCAAGCCGAGGCCTGCAACTTTAAAACTGTGTTTCATTTTGCTCACTCCACGAACATAATTTGTTTGAGGATAAATACATTCCCATCCCCTCATTTTCCGCTACCCGGGTATTCTCGCAAAACAACATGATCGGGCAACGAACACTCACGCTAATCTATATAACATGATCTTGCCATATATTTAACATTATTTGCACAATTTCCAATAATTTGCGTCAATGCCACAGTTTTGAGTGGATTTGTCGCATTAAGGCGTTTGCTTCAATTCAGGGTTGCAGAAATCTGCGGGTAAAATGAACAGTTCGGGCCGACGATATGCATTGGTGCTGTTTCGGCAACAGCCTGCCGATGGCAAAAGCCGGTTTCAGGGCAAAACGGTTTATTGCCTGGCGAATCAATTTTGCGGTGAAATTGTGGCAGGCGCCGGGAATGCCATCTTGAAACTGCCATCACGGGCCATTTCATAGATGACCTGTCGCCCGTCCAGAAGCCGCCCGCTGGGGGCAAACTGCAAAGGCGGGAGGTTGTCACCGGACGGGGTTCGCAACCAGCCGGTCAGGCGTCCACTCGGGCCATACTTGAACTGGTCCCGCCAAGGTGCGCTCCAGTGCAGAACCGGATCAAACGCTGCCTTGCGTCCGGCCGCGTCATAGTCGATTTCCGCCAGACGTATCCGGCCTGTCGGATCCGGGGCATAGCGACGTATCTGATGGGTGGGAAAGCTGATCGAGACAAAGGCAGGCGCACTGTCATGTACGCCGTTGCTGGCGAAAACCCCGATATCAACCCGGTTGCTGGTGCGCGGATCATTGGGCAGGATCTGCCGCGCATCCTGCCAGTTCACCGTAATGCGGGCCTGTTGGCCCCGGTCGTCCAGCGGCGTGATCTTTACCCGCTCGGGGTCGCCCCGCAAAAGCACCCAGGTAAAGCGGAGCGGGCGGTTGTTCGGATCCCTGGTCCGGCCGGCGGAAACCACCATCTGTTTTTCCCAGGCCCAGCCCCGCCAGATGCGGGCAATGGCGGACGGGGTTGAGAACAGGCGTTCCGAGCGGCCCAAAAGCCCGGTCTTGCCGACAAAGTCTTCGGATTTGACCGACAGCACCACCACGGGCGGGATGCTGTCCGGGGTCAGGCTGTTGGCCAGAGCCATCATCCGGGTCGGATTGAGGGCGCTTTTGTCAAAGACCGTGGGATGTGCCGCACCGCTGAAATAGGCGGCCCGTGTACGCACTGCGGTCTGGGCGCGGCGAAACACCATCTGCACCGTCGGGGCAACCAGATGTTCGGCGCGCAGGCGGGCCCGTGTTTCGGGGGTAAAGCTGGCTATGATCAGGGCAATCGTGCGCAAAAACGGCTGATCAGAGCCGGAAGACCCCTGGCTGATCAGCATATAGGGCCAGTTGGCCGGATAGCGGTCGGTTGCATCATGGTCGCGGTGTTCGGGGTAGACATAGATATGGTCGGCAGCATAATTCTGCAGGGCCCGTTGTGGCCCGGTGGGGTTGGTCATCGCCAGCCGCGGCAGGCTGCGCGGGGCGCGCCCCGCAGTGATTGCGGTTGAGGAATTGCCGATGGTAATGGCGGGAAACAGGATGGTTTCCGCCAGGCCGTAATCCCAGCCGCGTTTCACCAGGTCGGGGCTGTAAAACAGCGGGGTCAGTTGCGGAAAAAACGCGGGATCCAGCCTGGAATGGCCCCGGTCACGGTTGTCATACAGTACCCCCGCCAGCCCGGCCACCCGCCCCTGTGCGGCCAGCCGGTTGAGGTAAAGCGCAACCGTGCGGTCGATTTTCGGCCCCCACAATCTGGCGTTGATCCTGCTGTTTTCCATGTCGATCAGGGCAAAAAACCGCGCCGCCGGTGCAACCCAATAGAGGTTTTCCTGCCCGACCGTCACGCCGTCGGGCCGTGGTTCGGCCGGGACGGGCCCCTTGGCCGGATCCGGGGGGGGTGATGGGGCCGGGTTTTCCGGCGGGTTCTCGGCGAATTGTGCCGGCGCGGCCGATGTCGTCTGAGCCAGGCCCGCCGGGACAAGGGCCAGGGAAATCAGAAACAGAAAAAGCCATATGGAACGTTGCATGGCGCCATTCTGCCCGGCTTTGCTGGCGCTGGCCAGCCTTGTCCTGTTGCCAACGCTGTTACCGGGGTCTTGCCGGGGTCTGTTGCCGGTTTGGCGGTGCAGCGTACGCAGGGTTTGGCATGGTTTAACCCTGATCCCATAGACCCTTTGCCAGCACTCAAGCCATGGGAAGGGATGAAAAATGGAAGATCCGTTCAAGAATCAGGCGCCCAGCCTGACCGCACCGGCCAGCAATGGGGAAGCCATCACCCCCAGTGATACAATGCAATTGTCACGCCCGACCCGTGCGCTCTATGTGGGACAGGGGGGAGATGTGACCGTTGAAATGCTGGGCGGCATGACCCTGACCTTCAGCAATCTGCAGGGCGGCGTTTTCTATCCGATCCGCGTGACAAAGGTTCTGGCCAGCGGCACCACAGCCAGCAACATGGTGGGGATCAGCTGATGATCAGTTTTTCCCTAGGTCTTGGAAACGGGCATCAGGGTAACCTGACGCCCGCCCCGCCGGTAGAGTTGCGGGCGCTGTTTGGCAGCCTGACAAAGCCGGGTGCGGGCGGCATGCCGGTAAGCGGTCTGTCGATCGTCGCAGGTGATTTGCAAGGCCATTGGGAAATTCTGGCCGGGCATATCGTACCCACATCGGCCGGGGCGGCCGCAACGCTGGACCAGGGCCCCTATGTGCTGGTCATGGACAATGGCAGGGTGGTGCAGATCACCATCGAGCCAAACGCCTATGCGGTTGCCAATGCGGCGGAGTTTCAGACGATCAGCACCGCCGAGGCTTTCGGCAAAACCATCCGCGTGCGCGAGGGGGCGCAGATCGACTGGGGTATCGGCCAGGGGCCGGGGGACACGGCCAGCCTGGGGTTTGCCACGATTATTGGCGATGGTGATGCGCGCGCTGCGGCAAGCATCGGCACCACAGGCCATTTCGCCAAAATCCACCCACGCAATGTCAGTGATGTCACGCTGAAAAACCTGCGTGTCCGGGAAATCGCCTATGGGGTCAATGAGGCATCCGGGCCGGTCAGCAATCTGACCGTGCAGCAATGCCTGATCATGAACACGGATGTTCTGGATCTGAACGGGGATTATTCTGCCGCTGGGGCTGTTGCGGCTCTTGGATTGTCCAACGGCATCGGACTGGACGGCTACATTCACGGGCTGCGGCTGATTGATAACGACATCCGCAATGTCAGCCAGGGGATCAATGCCAAGTATTACGATTGGGCCGAAATTGTCGGCAACCGGATTGACGGGTTTTACAATGATGCCATCCATATCGTGAAGCATGATCCGGATACACCGACAATCATTGCCGGTAACAGCGTCAGCCGACCGTTCAACAGGTCCGGTGATGCGGACGACCCGCACAGCGACGGCATCCAGTTCCTCGGCTATAATCCCGGTGGCGGTGTGGCTGTTCCGGGTGACAGCCCGAACAACGTGATCGAGGCCAACAGTTTCAGCATCGGCAACACCCGGTCAAACTGGCATGCGCCAGATCCAGTGTCCGGCTACAGCGCCGGTATTTTCCTGAAGGACATCACCGCCGGCAAGGGGTTCAGCGCGGTCATTCGCGCCAACATGCTGATGAAAACCGGCTATGAGGACATCCGCCCGCAAAGCGTGAAGAATACCCGTGTTGAATATAACGGCTCGATCCCGCGCGAGGTTGCGGAGGCTGACGGCGGCAAGTTTGATATCGGCGAAACCTTTGCCGCCGGCAGCAACAGCGCATCAAACAATATCGCCCGCGCGGTCAATGCGCTGAACGGCACAACATCCAGCGGCAATGTCGAGGTGGCCAGCACAGCCGCCGCCTGGGATGCGGTTCTGCCGAACTGGCGCTTGCCGGTGCAGGACAAATACGACCTGCCCGATATTCTCGGCGCGTTTCAGGGGGCGATCGGTGCGGCGGCAAACAAAGGCCCGGCGGCGATGGTTTCGCTGGCCAGCGGCGCAGAACTGTCGGCCTACAGCATGGACGCAACCCTTGTGCCGACCCCGGCCCTGAGCAACCCGCTGACATCGGGGGCGGGCGGTGTTCTTTCGCTGGCTGTGACCACCAATGTTGACCTGAACCCGATCTTCTGGGCGGTTGTGCCGGTGGGGCAGGCGGCGAGCTTGCGCGAGATCAAGGAACGCCGCGTTCCGAACGCGCTTGAGCATGGTTATACGGCGGTGGCGGCGGTTGGCAGCGTGACCGTCACCGGTACGGTGCCCCATCCGGCCGGAAATTACGAAGTCGTCTATTTCCAGGAAAACGGCTGGACCCGGCAAAGCCCGGTTTACCGCACGGCATGGACAGCCGCGAGCGCCAGTGTTGACCTGTCGGTCGGCGGGTCTGCGAAGTTTCCGCCGCAAAACGGGGTGAACACGCAGGATCACATCACGGCAAGTGATCAGGACAAGGGGTGGTATTCGCTGGAGGTGCAGCCATCCGGAGTTGTGCAAAATGATTTCTTTCAGGCTGGCGAAGCCTCGTTTGCCATTGTGCGGCTGCCGAAAATGTATCGTGAAAACCAATACACCAACACGCGCTGGGGGCTGTTTGGCAATGATGCATCCAGCACCCGCCAGTACGCAATGACCCTGTACGACGGCCAGAACGGGCTGACCGGCCGCCGGCATAAATTCCTCGGGCAGTATCAGGGCAATTTCAACACCGGTGCTTCTGTAGCCGTGTTTTCCCAGCCTTGGGATTGGGATGAGGCCCTGGTGGTCTGGTATCGCAAGAACAATGTCATGGGCATTGATCTGTATGAACTGGGAACCGGCGTTAAATTGGCCGGCCCGACTGCCGTGAAGCTGGACAGCGATGCGTCATATCATATGGGCCATTATCCGAAAATCGGGGTCGGCGCCAATTTTACCATGAGCGGTCTGATCAACGGCAAGGGCTGGCCGGGGGAACTGTCCATGTATGGTCATGTGCTTCCGGGGTCCAATTTCACCGATACCAACTGGCAGAACATCGCAAAAGGCGCCGACCCCATTACAGAGTTTGGCGGGGCCAATTTCAGATGGCTGCGCAAGCTGGATGGCTCAACCGCCTCACTGGCCCCGATTGCGGCTGTGACGAGCGACCAGACCACGGCGCTGCAACCGGGCGATAACGCATCACCCCGTGTCGGAACCAATGTCATTGCCGGCTCCCACATCCAGCGCAAGACATCCGGGACATATCTGACAGTTGATCCGTGGCCGGATGGTCTGGTGCACGGCATACACGCCGGGGAAACCACGATGCCTGTCACATTCAGCGGGAAAGCTGGTGGCCTGACCGGCAATGTCGAAATGCGCACGATCTACAGCGCCACCGGCAGCGTGCACAAGGACTGGACAACGGTCGGCGCGATCAGCGGCGGGGCATGGTCCGGTGTGGTGCAACTGCCGAAATCCGCAGATGGCTGGCTTGTGGCGCAGTTCCGCGCAACTTCCGACCCGGCCGATATTACGGATGTGCGCGAAGAATTCGGCATCGGCTGGGTGATCATGAACCTCGGCCAGTCACAGTTCAACAATGCCATGCACGGCATCAACCGCGCGGACAAACTGAGCGCGCGCCATGATGTGACTTATATCGAAACGCTGGACAATACCGGTGCCGTGAACATGCTGCAACGGATGATCCCCTGGCAACAGGCCGATGGCCTGAAATGGCAGGTGGACCAGATCAGGCAGGCTGATCCGAACACGCCGGTGATGATCATGAATGTTGCCAAATCCGGCACCTCGCTTGCGGCCCTGCTGGATGATGCGCAAACGTCGCGGCAATGGGCGCGCCTGCAGGCCAAGCTGGACAAGACAACCAGCAGCGTTTCCGTGGTGGTGATGAACTGGGGAACCGCCGACGCCAACCAGCCAGAGGCAAAGATCAAGGGCATGCTGGATGCGCTGGTTCTGGGGACCGGCGCGGAATACAAGGGCCACAGCCTGAAAGACAGCCTGCGCGCCGGGTTCAGGTTTGCGATCTCGCCGTTGTCGCGCCACAGTGATGATACGTATGGCGATTATGCCGACACGCAACGCTGGCAGGTTGAGTGGGCCAACCTCAACAACATGCCGGTCGGCCCCTCGTTGATAGACTATCGGATCGAAAACCCCGGAGGGCCACATAGCGACCCGCTGGTCCTGAAAGGCAATCCGCTGTTTGGGGCCAGAACCATGATGGCGGTAGAACGGGCCCTGGGGCTGAACAGCCAGGCCAACCCACACTACGACGCAACCAATGTCACGCGATCCGGCAACACCATCACCATTCCGGTTGTCACCCCGAACGGCGGTGCCCTGTCCAGCCCGACACCTGCGGCCCTGAGCAACTGGCAGGTGAACGGCGCAGGCACCGGGTTCACGGCAGCCCTGTCCGGTAGCAACGTGGTGCTGACAAAGGCCAGCGGCAATTGGTCGGCGGGCGATGTCGTGACCTATCTGCACAATGGCGAGACCCGCGCGGCGAATGACGGCACGGCCGAAGACAGGATCGTTGACGGCGTGCTGTACGAAGCAATCTCGAATGACACCCTGAACCTCGGCCTGCCGGTTGTCGGATCACTCTCCGGCGGCAAATGGACCCCGGCGTTCAGCGTGACAGTGTAAAAAGGGGCGGCGCGTGCGTCAGCGCCGCCATAACCGGGTTTTCATTTCGAGACCAAGTATGCGGGCCGCGAGCGCATGCCCCCATGTGCCGGGATGTTCATGATATCCCTCGGCATGGATACGCCTGAGCCCCATGCGGCCCAGATCGGTATATCCGGCCCGAAATGCCGCCCGGGAAATATGGTAAATTTCCCGGCATAACTGTGGGGTGAACTTTGCAAACGGCGTGCCCTTGGCCCGGTCCAGCAGGCTGGCGACAGCGGCAAACCGGCTGGCAAGGGCCTTGTATGACTGGTCGGTGGTGATGGAGTTTGCATTCACCCGGGTGTGGATTGCGGCGCCGGTTTCATTCTTGTAAATGACCGGCGCCTGAAACATGGCCCGCATGGTTATGTCGAAATCCTGTGCCCGGGCCAGGCTCTCATCCCAGCCCCCGATCCGGGAGATGAAATCCGTGCGCCAGAGAATGCCCGAGGGGTTGATGAAATCGCCATCCATCCAGCCGGCAAAGAACTGTTCGGGCAAAACATGGCCCTTGTAGGCGTGGCGGATGTCGCGACTGCCGTCGGCATATTCGATATGCATGTTCGACAGGACCATATCGGCGTCATGACGTTCGGCCACTTGCATGGCACCCGCCAGAAGATCCCCCTCCAGATAATCATCGGCATCGAGAAACAGCACATGGCTGGCGCCCTGTCCGGTCGCCAGTTCCAGGCCGCGGTTGCGGGCATGGCAGGCCCCGCAATGCGGCCCTGTTTCCAGAATGACATGCCCGGCAAAATTCTGGATACGCTCAACCGAGCCGTCTGTTGAGCCGTCATCAACTACAATGAGGGTCGTTTCGGAAAAGGACTGCTCCAGCGCAGACCGAACGGCCTTTTCAATCCATATTTCCGCGTTGAAGCAGGGAATGACAATTGCGGCATGGGCGGGCATGTTCACCATGTTCATCCAAATACAGGCCTTTTACGGTGCAGCGCCCCCACCGGATCCGTTTGGGTTCAATTCGTATGAATTTTAGGGAACCCCGGACCATATTACAACAACGCTTTGCAAAGTTGACAGGTCCTGATCCTAGGTCCTGGGGCGGGTCAGAAAGGCGCGTGTCTTCGTATAGAGTGCCAGGGCCAGCCGTTTGGGCGTTGGTTCGGCCCGCCATGCGGCAAAACCCTGTTCAGCGGCTGCCGGATAGTTTCCCTGCCGCCGCAACGCCCCGGCAAGGGTCTGGTAGTGGTGGGCCAGTACGCCGGGATAGCGGGCAAACAGGGCATGATGCTTGTTCAGAATCTGCGCCAGGGCCCGGGTTCTTTTACGGGGTGCGCGGGTGATCGAATTGTCGGTGAAGCGCTGGATGACCAGATCCTCGTCGACAAAAGCCACCGGAGCCAGTTGGGCAGTGCGCAGGCACAGGTCCCAGTCGACCAATGCCGGCAGATCAGGATCAAACCCGCCGGCCTGGTGAAACAAATCCCGCTGCATCAGGATCATCTGGGTGGAAATGAAGCTGTCGCGCACAAGGCTGGGCAGGATGTCTCCGGATTTGTGGGTGATCTCCGGTCCCGGATAGCGTCTCAGAACCGGGCTTTCGGGGGTGATGTCGTTTTTCACCACCATGCCGCAATAGGCGAATGCGGCCCCGGTTTTGCCGACTTCCGCCATCTGGCGGGCCAGTCGTTCGGGACGCCACAGATCATCGCTGTCCTGAAAGGCAATCCAGGGGCTGTCGGCCAGCGAAACCCCGTAGTTGCGCCCGGCACTTGGCCCGCGCGGGCCGGGGTTTTGCACAACCCGCAGGCGGGGATCATCAATGGATTTCAACACCTCAAGGGTGGCATCCGTCGAGTTGTCATCCACCGCAATGACCGAAAAATTCGGCCAGGTCTGGGCCAGCACGCTGTCGACGGCGGCCCGGACGGTTTGCGCCCGGTTGTAACAGGGGATGATCACACTGATGCAGGGGGCGGTTTTGGCGGAAAGACCGGGAGTTGAGGATGAGGGCATGAATAACCTGAAAAATGTCTGCCACAAGAATGGCACGATACGGAAATATACCCGGAAAGGGAATCACGTGGAAGTTTGTGCGGATAACCTCTAATGGAAAACCCCGAATACAGGCAATATCGGTCTTTTGAAAGAAACAGGCGGCGGATCCGCCTGATGGCTGATCAACAGGTTCATTTGTAAAAAGGCGCTTCTTTCGTATGTCTTCTGATCCACGTGACGAAATTTTTGCCACCGAGCACCTGAAAAAGGATCTCGGGGCGCGGACTGGCAAAAGCTCTATTCTGGTGGTGCTGTTTGCCGGCCTGAAGTTCGTTATCCGGCTGGGGTCCACCGCCATTCTGGCGCGGCTGGTGCTGCCGGCTGAACAGGGGGTCATCGCCATGGTGCTGCCGATGATCCTGATTGCAACCGGGCTGGCCGAATTCGGGCTGTCCCAGGCACTGGTGCAGCGCGAACAGGTGACCCACCGGCTGGCTTCGGCCCTGTTCTGGGCCAATCTGGGGCTGGGGGTTCTGTTTACCGGCCTGCTGATGGCCTTGGCCGTGCCGGTGGCCCGGTTCTATGGCGATACCAGGGTCGGGCCGGTGCTGCTGGTGCTGGCGCCAACCGTGCTGCTGGCGGCGATACTGGTGCAGTATGTCTCGATCCTGCGCCGGCAGATGCGCATCGGTGCCATCGAAAAAACCATTCTGGCCGCAACGATAGGCTCTCTTGTGGCGGCCATCGCGCTGGCCTTTGCCGGCTTTGGCTACTGGGCCCTGGTGGCGCAAATTCTGACGCAGCCGATCCTGACCCTGGCCATTCTGCTGGGGCTTACGAAATGGGTGCCGGCACGGCCTTCGCTGCGGGCCCTTTATGAGGCCCGTGCAATGCTGGGCTTTGGCGGTTACCTGGCAGCCGCGCGAGTGCTGACCGATATCATGATGAACCTGCCGGCAATCATCATCGGCCGGATATACAGCGCGGCGGTGGCGGGCACCTTTTACAGATCAAGAAGCCTCGCGTCTCTGCCCAAGGATATGGTGATCAGCGCCTTGTCAGGGTCGTTTTTGCCGGCGCTCAGCCGGGCCCAGAATGATCCGCCGGTTTTCCAGTCCATATTCTGTCGTTCGGTCACGCGAATGGCGCTGATCATCATGCCGGTGGGGCTCGGGATCTGCACCAGTGCCGATCTGATCGTGGCCATTCTGCTTGGGCCGCACTGGACGATGGCGGCGCCGATGCTGGCCTGGCTGGGGCTGGATCTGTTGTTTGCGGTGCTGATAACGCCCATGTACTGGGCCCTGGTCGCCATGGGCAAGGGCCGCACGATGCTGTTTCTCAAGATTTATACAGCCGTTGTCGTGCTGGCGGCTCTGGTCATCGGCTCTCGGCTGGATGTGATCGGGATGCTGGCCCTTTATGTGCTGTCCTCGGTCATATTTGTCATGCCGGTGACCATCTGGCTGGTTGTGCGGAACACGTCCCTCAGTCTGGCAACGATCCTGCGCGCGACTCTGCCGGATGTTCTGCTGCTTGCAGTGGCTTATCCGGTGGTGATGGCCATTCGGGCCATGCTGCCCGAGATGAACGCATTTGCCGAACTGGTCTTGCTGGGGCTGCTGATCGGCGGCATCTATATCGGGTGGATACTGGTCAACCCCGGCCTGCGGGCGGATGTGGTCAAGGTGTTGCGCCTGGTATTTGCCCGGGTCAGGCCGGGACGGGCCACATGAGCCGCTGGACATCCCTGCCGGTTGAGGCATTTGCGCCGATGGCTTATAGCGTGGTCCGCCCTGTGCCGGTTTTCTTGTGCCGGTTTTGCCAGGCGCCATATTGTCAGGATTATCGGGTTTGAAACTTTGAATTCTCGAATTGATGCAAAAGCAGCCGGTCTGGCCTCGGGAACGACACGAACACGGCGCAATATGCTGCTGCTGTTCATGCTCTGCTTTCTGGTGCCCATTCATCTGCATTTCGGCTCGCTGACCATGGGGCTGCCCCGGTTTTATCTGCTGCTCGGGTTTTTCCCGGCGCTGTTCACCCTGTTCAGGGCACCGGATCTGCGTATCGGCGCAACCGATTACCTGATCTTCGGGTTTATCCTCTGGGCGTCACTGGCCATCCTGGCCAATCACGGGCTGACCGAGATCGAATTCATGGGGCTGCAGGTCGTTGACATGTTCGGGGCCTATCTGGTGGGGCGTGCCCTGATCCGCACGCCAGAGGATTACCGGTATTTCTGGCGGATATTTGCATATGCCATGCTGTTCATGTTCCCGATTGCCTTTGTCGAACTGCTGACGAACCGCTTCATCCTGCATGATTTGCTGCGGCCGTTCTTTGATGTTTTCGCCAATGCCACCATCCATTATCCGCCGCGATGGGGGTTTGACCGGGTGCAGGGCAATCTGGAACATCCGATCCTGTTCGGCGTGTTCTGGAGCCTTGGATTTGCGCCCATGCTTTCGGTTTTCAGGAGCTTTTCGGCCCGGGTTTTCTTCGGAGCGATCTGCCTGGCGATGGTGGGGATGTCGCTTTCGAGCGGGGCTTACCTTGTGGCGATCTTCCAGAGTGGCCTGCTGCTCTGGGGCTGGATGACGCGCGGGTCGTGGAAAACCCTGCTGGTTCTTTTCGCCATTCTGTATGTGGTGGTCGAGATCATTTCCAACAGACCCGCCCTGGTGGCGATCTCCACCCGGCTGGCCTTCAGCTCGGGGACGGCCTACTGGCGGGTGCTGATCTGGGAATTCGGCACCAAGAACGTGCTGGAAAACCCGATCTTCGGTCTTGGGCTGCGCGACTGGGTGCGCCCGTCCTGGCTGGGGGCCTCGGTTGACAACAACTGGCTTCTGGTGGCCATGCGCGGCGGGATTCCCGCGATCCTGCTCTTGCTGTCGGCCTTTGGGGCCATGATCAAAACGCTTGTTTCCGCCAGGGATTTGTCGCCACGGGTGCAGCGCTATCGACGCAATTTCATCATCATGTTCCTGTCGATGTTTCTGGCGCTTGGCACTGTGGCCGTCTGGAGCGGCACCCAGAGCTTTCTGTTTTTCCTTCTGGCAATGGGGGTCAACCTTGCCGGGATGAAACAGCAGGGTGGAGAGGAAGTGCCTGTGCCCGAAGCCCCGCCGGTCAGCCGCTACACCCGCCAGAAAGTGCGGCATGCGCGCCAGCCATCGCCCCAATCCTCATCTCCGGCGCAACGGGCATGAGCAGGCAGGAGCGATTTCCGTGATTTCCGTGATCATTCCCCATTTCAATCAGCCGGACCAGTTGCTGCGCTGTCTGGCATCGCTGGGCGGGCAGGCCGCGGGCGGGCATGACGTGGAAATTCTGGTGGTCGACAACGGCTCGGACAGCCTGCCGGAAAAAGAAGTCGCCGCCTGCACACGGGCACGGCTGTTGCGCGAGGAAGACCCCGGCCCCGGCCCGGCGCGCAATCTGGGCGTGGCCCATGCGCGCGGCGAAATCCTGGCCTTTATCGACGCAGATTGCGTGGCCGCGCCCGGCTGGCTGCAAAGCATCGCGACCCATATGTCGGAGGGTGCTGAAATCCTTGGGGGGGATGTCCGCATTCTGCACCGTGATCCGGCCCGGCCCGGCATCTGGGAGGCCTATGAAAGCGAGTTCGCCTACCGGATGGAACATTATATTGAAAAACAGGGGTTTACCGGAACCGGCAATCTGGCGGTACGGGCCGCGGTGATGGCGGATGTCGGGCCTTTTGCCGGGATCGGCATTGCCGAGGATCGTGACTGGGGCCAGCGGGCCACGGCGCGCGGCCACCGCATCACCTGGGCGCCTGACATGGTGGCCTATCATCCGGCCCGCGAGAGCTTTGCCGAGCTGGCGCGTAAATGGGACCGCCATACTGCGCATGATTTCGCACTCTACATGCAGCGCCCCGCTGGCCGGCTCCGCTGGGCGCTGCGCACCATTCTCATGGCGGTTTCGCCGCTGGTATCTTTGTGGCGGATCCTGCGTTCGTCGCGCATCAAAGGCGGGCTGCGTGGCAAACTGAAAGCCATTCTCGGGCTGGTTCGGGTGCGGCTCTACCGGACGCGGCGGATGCTGGGGCTGTTGCTTTCCGGTGCCGGGGACAAGGGGGACGGGCTGGAAACCCGCTGGCGGGAAAAGCCCTGAAGCGGCTTAACCGGACTCTTTGCGCAGCAGGCGCCAGGCCCCCCAAAAGATCAAAACCAGCCCACTCAGTTCCAGCACCCAGTTCATCCGAATACCCAGGGCGCGGGTATTGATCAGATCATCCACATGGTGAAAGCTGACAGCGCGTACCAGTACGAAACCGGCAACAAGAACCAGCCCCAGCAGCGGCAGGCCGGTCCGGGGCAGGGTGCGGCGCATGACATGGAAAAGGACGGCACCGGACAGCAGGATCAGCCCCAGCAACACGAAGATGAATTCCCGCTGGATCAGACGCCGCTCTCCATACCAGCCCTGCGCCTTGGCATCACAGCGCCCGATGGCTGTCAGAAACGATTGCAGGTCCAGTTGCTTGTTGATTGCCAGTGCGAGCATGAGAAACATCAGAGCGCCCCAGAACAACTGTTCGCGACGGGCGGTTTGCGCCGGAAAAGTCACGGCGGTCAGCACCCGTCCTGCGATCAGGGCGCAAAGCAGATAGGCCACGACCGTGAGCCAGCCCATCACGGTCGGGTCGCCGATTTTGGGCGACCAGCTGGCGAGGGCGCAAGCGATGATCGAGCGGCTTTCATGGCCGAAAAGAAGGGTTTCCATAGGGTGTATGGCTACGGTGATCCGCCCATGTTTTCAAATCGTTTTGTCGTGAAAAGTGATTCGTTTCAGCTGGGCGGGAACCTGCTGAAAAGCCTGAAAACGGAAACGGATCCGGGAAAACGTTAATGATTGTTCAGCAATACATCCTGAGGTTGTCGGCTTAGTGCAATTTTTACAAAAATGGTGGAATACCGGAATTGTGGCAGAATCATGACTGAGGTATAGTGATGACATTAGAGTGGGAAACATGTTCGGGTAACGGGAGAACATTATTATGAAAAAGAGACACGTACTTGGCGCTGCACTGATCGGGCTGACCAGCCTGATGCCGGTGATGGGCTCCGCAGCAACCGCATCATTCAATTTTGCAGATCTTGCAGATACCTATGCCGCAGGTAATGGCGGCCACGAAGGCAGCTGGGATCAGGTGACCGGTGGAACCCTGACCGATGGTGCCGTCACGATCGTCAATGCCAAAGGGACCTATACAGGTGACCCGACCGGTGATAACACCCATGCGTTCTTTGACAGCTCGGATGCAAGCGGCTCTGCCGGTCTGGGTGTCTGTCATTCCGGCTGGATCGGTTCTGTCAGCGGTTGCAGCAGCAATCAGCCCGGTGCGAATACAAGCGACGATAACATCACCGTGGGGGAAACCCTGACCCTGCTGTTCAACACCGGCGTATTCTTTACCGACATTCTGTTCAAGAATGCCTCGCACGGTCTGTTCAACGGCTCTCTGGTCATCAATGGCAATGTCTACAGTATTGCTGCCGGCCTGCTGGCGGCTCCGGGTACACTTGGGCATAACGCAACATTTACATTCGCCTATGACCCGGCCAGTTCACCCGACAGCGAGGTTTACATCTCCAAGATCGCGGTTGACACCAACCCGGACAACAACCCGACACCCGTGCCGCTGCCGGCCGGTGGTCTGTTGCTGCTTGGCGGCCTTGCCGGGCTTGGCGCTCTGAAGCGCAAGCGCAAGGCCTGAGCCACAGCGCACAGTGAACAAGAAAGCCCCGGAGAATTCTCCGGGGCTTTTTCTTTCGGCGGTGGATTTGTCTCAGCGCCCGACACCGACATAAGCATCAAACCCTGCCGCCCTGGCGTCTTGCGGCGAGTAGATATTGCGCAGATCCACCATGCGCGGGCGGGACATGATCTGCGCCATGCGGGCAAGATCGAGCGCGCGGAATTCGTTCCACTCTGTCAGCAAGACCACCGCATCGGCATCTTTCACGGCGCTATAGGGATCGTCCTGCCAGCTGACGCCGGGCAACAGGGCCTCGCCCTCGCGCTTGCCTTGCGGATCCACCACCCGCACCTGCGCACCATTCCCGACGAGGGCGGGCACGATGGTGAGGGCAGGGGCCTCGCGCATGTCATCGGTATTGGGCTTGAAGGTGACGCCCAGTATGGCGATGGTCTTGCCGTTGACCGAGCCGTCGCAGATATCAACCACCTTGTCGATCATCCGGCGTTTTATTTCCTCGTTCACCTTGATCACCGTTTCGGTGATCTGCATCGGTGTGGCGTGATCCTGACCGATGCGCGCCAGGGCGCTGGTATCCTTTGGAAAGCATGACCCGCCATAGCCGGGGCCTGCATGCAGAAACTTGTTACCGATCCGCCCGTCCAGCCCCATGCCTTTGCTGACCTGCTTTACATCCGCGCCGACCCGTTCGCACAGCGCGGCGATTTCATTGATGAAGGTGATCTTGGCCGCCAGAAAGGCATTGGCCGCATATTTGATCATTTCAGCGCTTTCCAGATCGGTGTTGATGATCGGAAAATCACGCAGAAACAAGGGCCGGTAGATTTCGGCCATCACTTTTTGGGCGCGGGCGTTCTGTACGCCGACCACCACCCGGTCGGGGCGCATGAAATCATCAATTGCGGCCCCTTCGCGCAGAAACTCGGGGTTTGAGGCCACGTCGAAATCGGCATCCGGGTTGGCCTTGCGGATCACCTGTTCCACCTGGCGGTTGGTGCCCACGGGCACGGTGGATTTGGTAACCACCACCGCGTAACCGGTCAGCGCCTGTGCAATCTCTTCGGCCGCGGCCATGACATAGGTCAGATCGGCATGGCCATCGCCGCGCCGGGTGGGCGTGCCCACCGCAATGAACACCGCATCCGCGCCACTGACGGCATGGGCCAGATCCCCGGTAAAAGACAGGCGCCCGGCCGCAACATTCTTGGCCATCAGATCATCGAGGCCGGGTTCATAAATGGGCACCTCGCCACGCTCGAGCATCTCTATCTTGGCCGGATCCTTGTCGACACAGACCACCTCATGGCCGAAATCCGAGAAACAGACCCCCGAAACCAGGCCCACATAGCCCGTGCCAATCATCGCAATACGCATATTCCACTCCAATACCGGTGTCAGACCACCCGCCGTGGTGGATGGCCTGCCGGTGGATTGTTGTCAATCTTTCCTTTCCTGTTCGCTTGCCAAAACCACCGGCAGCAGGGAGGCCCCGGCCCCAAGCGGATCAAACCCGTAAACCTCCTGTTCAAAGGCTTTTGCTTCCGCAAGGTAGTAAACAGGATGGCCGTTGCGCAGATGATAGGCGAGGGCCTCGGGGCTTTCCATCAGATAGATCCATCTGCTCGGCCCACCGTGTTGATTGTGGTGCAGCAGGTAGCGGATTGCCGGCAGATAAGCTCCGGCAACGATGACCGCGTCTTTCGGCAGGCGCTGGCTGGTGCCGATCACCTCTCTGATCCGCTGCCTGAGATCCACCCGCGCGGTATGGGCCTTGAGGATGGGGCCGCGCAGGCTGATCCCGTCCGAAGAAAGGCCGATGAAGGCGGCGAGCGCCAATGCCAGGGCTGCGAAACGATGCAGCAGCGGAGGATAGAAGAGAGTCATCAGCAGGAAAACGAAGGGTATCGCCGGGATGAGATAGGCCGGATCATGGGGCAGGCGCAGGAAGGCAATTACGTAGAGCAGGACCGCCAGCATCGCCGCAGCCATGACCGTTCCGTGGGCGGCAAGGGCCTGGCGGGCCTGGCGGACGGTTGTGGGCAGGAAGGCCCCGATCAGCAGGATTGCCCAGGCCACAACGGAAAACCCGCCCCATGTATTGACCACGCCGAGATGCAGGATCTGGCGTGGGGAAGGATAGGGCATTTTGTCATGGAAGGTCAGGAAACCCGGGCCATACCGGGCCAGAACCGGCACAAAGAAAAGGCCCGCAACTGCAAGCGCCAGGCCCCAGAGCCGTGCCAATGATTGCGCAGTCCGGTTCTGTCCGGATTGTTCCCGGGAAATCAGCAGCAGGCTGAGCGGGATCAGCATCGCGGCGGATGTGATGCGGCTGGCTATCGCCATTCCGATGAACAGCCCCGCCAGGCCCGCCCGCCCGGACATGGCAAAAAGAAAGGCCCCCAGCAGGAAAGTCAGCGCGATCATGTAATCCATGGTTACCGTACTGTTGATCAGGATCACGGGGACGAGCGAGAAGAGAAAGGCCAGCCAGAAGCCATGCCGCACCCCCAGCCTGTGCAGGATCAGAGCCAGAAACAGGGCTGACAATGCGCTGAAAAGCGCCGTCAGGCCATTCGTGAGATACGCAGATTCACGCCAGGGAAAGATGGCGACCAGATATTCGTAGAGCGGATATCCCGGCAGGCGCGAAGCGGCATATTTCCCCGTTGCGGCGATGTTTTCAGCCACCGCCAGGACCCGATAAGCATCAGGGTCAAGACCGGGGCCGGGAGCGAGCCAGGGAAGGCGCGTCAGCAAAACCGCAATAACGAGCATGAGAGAGGCCCTCCGGATGCACGCAGGAAAAATGGCCTGTTCGGAGGGTGGTTTCTGGTAAAGCATAAAAACAAATCCGGTATAATGGCCTGAACAAGCTGCATATAAATCTGCAAGTGACCCTGACATGCACATGATCAGCACGCAATTACACCCGCAAGCCGGATCAACAGGCAATGCAGCATTCTCCACGAAACAGAGCCTGTTTCTGATCGGCTGGCAAGTGGGTTTCGCGCCTGGGCACAAGAATTTGCTCCGGAAATCATCTCGTGCCCGGCGCCCGCTGACGGGATGTATTCTGCCCTGACAGACATCCGGGGGCGGTGCCTGCTTGATTTTCTGTTATGATTTTCCCGGATTCCTCGTTATGAGATCCAGATGATCAACATGAAAGGCCTGAAATCAGCCCTCAAACGCATTCCTGGTGCGTCTGCCATCGTTCAGGGGATTCGCAAGCGGCAAGGCAGGGACTCACAACCATTTGAGACCTCAGGACAATATTGGGAAGAACGCTATCGCGCAGGGGGAAATTCCGGTGCCGGTTCTTATGGTCGACTGGCACGTTTCAAGGCGGAGATCCTGAACGGGTTTGTGCGGGAACACGGCATTCGCAGCATTGTCGAACTGGGCTGTGGCGATGGCTCTCAGCTTGGACTGGCCGAATACCCCTCGTATGTCGGCGTGGATGTTTCCCAGGTCGCGGTGTCCCTTTGCCGGCAAAAATATGCTTCCGACGCTTCCAAACGCTTTCTTGCCAGTGAAGAAGCCCAGGCCGAGAAACCAAGAGGCGAAGCCGCATTTTCGCTCGATGTGATCTACCACCTGGTGGAAGATCAGGTTTATGAGCACTATATGCGGGATCTTTTTGACGCTGCCACGAATTGGGTTGTCATCTATTCGAGCAACAGGGATGAATGGGTGCAGGATGCCCATGTCAGACATCGCATGTTCAGCCGCTGGATCGCAGAACATGCCCCGGCCTGGAAGCTGCATGAAAAGATCGCTCAGAGATACCGCTATGAGCCGGGAAAGGAAGACGAGACATCGTTCGCGGATTTCTACATTTATCGCAGGATCGGGGCTTGAATGTCATTCTGATGCCGCGTGAATCCTTGGCGGCAAGATGTCGGAAGGGGGTGTTTTCATTTGAGAAGAACACATGATCGATCCAGCATGCCGGGCCGCGTGCGCGTCGGCATAATGGCGCCGGTTCTGGGTATCCCCTCGGAGGTCTGGATAGAAAGGCAATGCGCGTTTTTCGACAGGATAGAGCCTGTTCTGATCGGTTGGGAGCGGGATCCGTCATGGCAAAACAAACGGGGTCTGGAAACGCATATCGTGCCCGGATCCTTTGAGCCGCCCCGCACCTTCGGGCGCCGGGTATTGCGCCGGCTTGGTCTGGCCCGGGCCCTGAAGATAACCCCGGAACAGCGCGAAAACCAGGCCCGCACCCTGGCTGAGGCAAGAGTGGACGGGCTGCTGACGCATTTTTCCTGGACGGCAATGGCCGCCAGTCAGGCACTGCCTGAAGACATGCCGCTGATCTGGCATGTCCACGGACGCGATGTTTCCTCGCTGATGCAGGACCGGGCTTATCAGGCCATGTTTGCGCGCGCGATACGGCGCGCGGATTGCCTTGTGGCGGTGGGTCGGCACCAGTTGGAAAAACTGGATCCGCTGGGGCTGCCAGAGCGTTCGGTGGTGATCCCCTGCGGTGTGGTGCTTGAAATATTTGCAAGCGGTGCAATGCCGGCTCAGGCGGATGGCGGGCCATTGCGCTTCATTTCGGTCGGGCGGATGGCGCCTGAAAAGGGGATGCTGGAAAATCTGCGGGCCTTTGAACTGATCGCCGGGGATTTTCCGACGGCAGAACTGGTTCTGATTGGGGCTGGCGAAGAATATGAAACCGTCAGGGCGGCGGCCGAAGGCAGCCGGTTTGCCGCTCGCATCCAGCTTGCCGGCAGGCTGAACGGCCCCGAGATCGCCCGCGCACTTTCGGCGTCGCAGATATATCTCCAGCATTCGCTGCCAAAGGGGGGTGCTGTGGAAGGTTTCGGGGTAACCCTGGCAGAGGCCGGTGCTGCGGGGTTGCCGCTGTTGGCCAGCAACATCGGTGGGCTGAAGGATCAGGTCGCGGACGGGCAGAACGGTTATCTGTTTCCTCCCGGAGACATTGTTGAACAGGCCCGCCTGATGCGGCTGCTGGCGCAGGATTGTGCCCTGCGGGCCCGTCTTGGCCAGAAAGCGCGCCAGATTGCCCTTGGTTATGACGCAAAACATATGTCGGCCCGGCTGGAACAGGAAATTCTCGAAGCAATCTCCCGTCGCCGGCGGAAAGCCATATAATTAACATAAGATTGATTATCCGTGCGGCGGGATGCTGCCGGACAGCGACGGGTTGTCTTGCCTCTGCTCTCCCAAGCGCTATTTCTGGCCCCGTTACGGATTTGCAGGAGGTTTACATTGTGCGTGCACGCAGAACAGTCATCCCGGGGCTTTGTGCCCTTGGTCTTGTCCTCGGCCTCGGGGCCATGGCGCAGCGCGGAGCCGCCGCGATGAACGGGCTTTATCTTTACTGCCCACCACAGCCGGGGGTGAGGGATGAATTTCGCAAAGCCGCCTGTTCGGCCCTTGCGGGCGAGCTCGCACGGTTGCGCGCAACAAAGCCCGAACTGCGTGACAGCACGAGGTTTACTGCCGAAAACGGGCTGCATATTCGCCTTAACCTTGCCACAAAAGGCAGGCATTTCATCACCGGACAACTGGACTGGCAGCGCGTGACACCGGGGGAGTCACCCGGCATGCAATCCGGCCCGAAAATTGAAAACAGCACCATGGATCAGGACACCAATGTCACATCCTTCACCCTTCTTGGCAGAAGCCTGGCACGCCACGGCGGCCTGCCGGAATGAGTGTCCGCTTTCTCTGATCCACAAATAAAAGTAGACCGATATGCCAACCCTGCCCACCTATACCTATGACCAGATCGCCAATGAGCTGAGCACCCTCAACTGGACCCATGATGGCGTCAACCCGCACCATTTTCCCAGCACGACGATCAGAGTGAACTATTCCCATCTGGATGCGGATGAACAGGGGCTGGCGGCACAGGCGCTTGAGGCCTGGAGCATGATATCGGGCATTACTTTCACCACCGATACCTATGCAGCGGCCGATATTACCTTTGACAATGACGGCACCGGGGCCATTACCTATGCCCAGTGGAGCCTCCCTGGCGGGGCAACGACCGAAACAGTGGCCACAATGACTGGCGCGCAGGTCCATATTGGCAGTTCCTGGGTGGATAGCTATGGCACCAGCCTCGATTCCTACAGTTTCCAGACCTATATCCACGAAATCGGCCATGCGCTGGGGCTGGGGCATGCGGGCTATTACGACGGCAATGCCATCTATGGCACGACGACCGGTTCCGGGGACAACCACTATCTCAACGACAGCTGGCAAGCGACCGTGATGTCGTATTTCTCGCAAACCGAGAATACATCGATCAGCGCCTCTTATGCGGGCGTGGTCACACCGCAAATTGCCGATATTCTGGCAATTCAGAGCATGTATGGCACCGCAGGCAATTTGCGCACCGGCGACACCACCTATGGTGTGGGCTCCAACGCGGGCGGTTATTATGACCAGCTGCAGAACCTGAGCGGCCTGATAACCTTTACCATCCTTGATGATGGCGGCACCGATACAATCAACCTTTCCACGGATATCGATGACGAAACGGTTGATCTGAATGCCGAGGCCATTTCCTCGGTTCTCGGGCTGACCGGCAACATGATCATAGCGCGCGGCACGGTGATCGAGAATTTCGTGGCCGGCAGCGGCAATGACACGGTCACCGGCAATGCGGTTGCCAACCAGCT
>JALSRG010000081.1 GCA_026984915.1 Marinosulfonomonas sp.
CCTAGTGCGACATGAAAACAGGAATTTCCGTTTGCTCCAGGATATAACGCGTGGCGCCACCGAGAATGGCCTCTCGAAAACGGGAATGGCCATAGGCGCCCATCACCATCATATCTGCATTGATGTCCTTTGCGTGGCGCAGCAAGACATCGGAAACACGTGGGAGTGTTTTTGCCAGAACCGAGATCTCAACCTTGACACCATGGCGGACCAGAAACTGCGACAACGCGCCACCAGGGTCGGAACGGTCAGGTCCGTGTTTGGGAGGCTCCACCATGGCAATGCTGACAATGTCCGCCAGCTTCAGGAACGGCAGCGCAGCACGCGAGGCGGCCATGGCTTCCGGGCTTTGGTTCCAGGCCAGAACGATGCGTTTTGCTTCGGGCTTCGGCTCTGTTTGCGGCGGCACGATCAGGACGGGCGAATGGCCTTCGAACAACGAGGCTTCGACCTTGATTTCCTGTTCTTGCCCACATCCATCGCAATAGGGGCGTGGAAGAATGACCAGATCGTTGAAACGGGCGCGGTGGGCGACCAGGCTGTTCAATCCGGTTAATTGGGCAATGGCCGTTTCGGAGGACCACTTGATTTCACTGCGCTTCAGTCTTTCGGCAACGAAATCTTCGATTTCCTTGGATTCGGTTTTTGCTTGCTCAAGCGCCTCCTGCATGAACTGGACGGAAGCCCCGGCATAGTAATATCCGGTCTGGGTGCGATCAACGCCGACGCAAAGCACTTCGAGATGGGCGTCGTTCACCCTTGCAATGGCGATGGCTTCTTCCAATGCCGGGCTTGCAATTTTCGGGTCTGTGATGATTGAAAGCAGGGATTTATAAGTCATTTCTGTCTTCCTTTGAAAACGACGGTACCTTCTTGCACACTAACGTCGCGACAATTTGCAGCGCATTGATGTCGATCAAGCGATAGGGTGGGTCAATTTGACATGGATCAAGGTGGGTTGCCCTACGGCCCGCCATACCGCATTTAGTCGAACAGGTTCGGGCTGGCTGCGAGTCGGCTTGATAAGGGCAACTAAAGAAAAAGGGACGCACAATGTGGGATTTCGTGAAACTCGTCGTGCTGGGCGCAGTTGTGGTTCTCGCTGCAATTGCCGCCAACTATGCGCGCGATGTGGCCTATCTGGTACATGCGCTCATCTTCATGGCCGCAGCCGGCGCAGTATTTCTGTACACACTGCGCAATGTTGGCAAGGTAAAAGTCGCTGATACCGGATATATGGATGGCGTCATACGGTACGGGGTTATTGCAACTGCAGCTTGGGGGCTTGTCGGATTCTTCATGGGAGTCTGGATCGCATCCGAACTGGCTTTCCCCGGCTTGAATTTTCAATTTCTCGAAGGGTATGGCAATTTTGGCCGTTTGCGTCCATTGCACACCTCGGCGGTGATTTTCGCGTTTGGCGGCAATGCACTGATCGCCACGTCCTTTTATGTTGTCCAGCGCACGTCGGCGGCACGGCTTTGGGGCGGCAATCTGGCATGGTTCGTGTTCTGGGGATACCAACTGGTGATTGCCCTCGCGGCAACGGGTTATGTTCTGGGGGCGACCCAATCCAAGGAATACGCCGAATTTGAATGGGTTGCCGACTGGTCTTTGACTGTTGTCTGGGTTGCCTATCTGATGGTTTTCATGGGGACGCTCTACAAGCGCAAGGAAAAGCACATCTACGTGGCAAACTGGTTTTATCTGAGTTTTATCGTCACGATTGCGATGCTGCATATCGTCAACAACCTTTCGATCCCGGTATCACTGTTCGGTTCCAAATCTGTCCAGGTGTTCTCTGGCGTGCAGGATGCCATGGTACAATGGTGGTATGGCCATAATGCTGTGGGTTTCTTTCTGACGGCCGGGTTCCTGGGCATGATGTACTATTTTGTGCCCAAACAGGCCGAACGCCCGGTGTTCAGCTATAAGCTGTCGATCATCCACTTCTGGGCGCTGATCTTCCTTTATATCTGGGCTGGTCCGCACCACCTGCACTATACCGCGTTGCCAGACTGGGCCGGAACGCTTGGCATGGCGTTCTCGATCATGCTGTGGATGCCCAGCTGGGGTGGCATGATCAACGGTCTGATGACACTTTCGGGCGCATGGGACAAGCTGCGCACTGACCCGATCATCCGCATGATGGTGGTTTCCGTGGCCTTTTACGGCATGTCCACCTTCGAAGGCCCGATGATGTCCATCCGGGCAGTGAACTCGCTCAGCCATTATACTGACTGGACGATCGGCCATGTGCACTCTGGTGCCTTGGGCTGGAATGGCATGATCACATTTGGCGCACTTTACTTCCTGGTGCCAAAGCTTTGGCATCGCGAACGGCTCTATTCGTTGCCCATGGTCAGTTGGCACTTCTGGCTCGCGACAATCGGCATTGTTCTCTACGCCTCGTCCATGTGGGTATCAGGCATCATGGAGGGTCTGATGTGGCGTGAAGTGGATGCGCAGGGTTTCCTTGTGAATTCGTTCGCTGACACAGTGGCTGCCAAGTGGCCAATGAATGTGGTGCGGGCAACGGGCGGTGCGATGTATCTGACCGGCGCAATCATCATGTGCTATAATCTTTGGATGACCGTAAAGCGTTCTCCGGCGAAAGCCGAAGCGACCGCTGCGGCTCCGGCAGAATAAGGAGGGCCGGAGTAATGGCACTTATCGACAAACACTCGGTTATCGAGCGCAACGCGACGCTGCTGCTGATCTTTGCCCTGATTGTGGTGAGCATCGGCGGGATCGTGGAAATTGCCCCGCTTTTCTATCTGCAAAATACCATCGAAAAGGTAGAAGGCATGCGGCCATATACGCCACTTGAGCTGACCGGACGCGATATCTATATCCGTGAAGGGTGCTATGTCTGCCATAGCCAGATGATCCGCCCAATGCGGGACGAGGTTGAGCGTTACGGCCACTATTCGCTGGCGGCGGAGTCCATGTATGATCACCCGTTCCAGTGGGGTTCCAAGCGGACGGGGCCGGATTTGGCCCGGGTCGGAGGGCGGTATTCGGACGACTGGCATGTCGACCACCTGACAAACCCGCAATCCGTTGTACCGGAATCAGTCATGCCAAAATACGGCTTCCTGAAGCGTCAGTTGATTGATGGGAAATACATCGAAGACCTGATGAAAACCCACCGGATTGTTGGCGTTCCTTACACAGATGAGATGATTGAGAACGCCAAGGCTGACTTTGCGGCGCAAGCTGACCCGGACAGCGATTATGATGGTCTGATCGAACGGTATGGCGACAAGGTGCAGGTTCGGAATTTTGATGGCCAGCCCGGCATTTCCGAAATGGATGCGCTGATTGCTTACCTGCAGATGCTGGGCACGTTGGTTGATTTCTCGACCTTCACACCAGATGCAAGCCGATAGGAGGGGATGATGGAAAAATATTCTCTCATGCGCGAGTTTGCAGACAGTTGGTTCCTATTGGCCATGTTCTCTTTCTTCGTGGCGGTTGTAATCTGGGTCTTTCGGCCCGGTGGCAAGCCGCTGCAGAAGGAGGCCGCAGGTATTCCTTTCAAACATGAAAACGAACCCGCAGTCGACGATACTGACGTGGTGACCGCCAGAGACAATATCAAGGAGACGCGGCAATGACAAAAGCTCCTAAAAAGCAGAAAAAAGAAGTCAAAACGACCGGCCATTCCTGGGACGGGATCGAAGAATTGAACAACCCCTTGCCGCGTTGGTGGCTGTGGACTTTTTACGGCTGTATCGTGTTTGCCTTGGTGTATATGGCTGCCTATCCGGCAATTCCTCTTCTCAAGGAGGCAACCCCCGGCTTTCTCGGCTGGTCAACCCGTCAGGATGTTGCCAAGGACATCAAGAAATTTGATGATGCCAACAAGGCGCTGGAGGAGAAGCTGGTTGCAACTGACCTGACCCAGGTGTCTGAGGATGCCGAGCTTTACCATTACGCCACATCGGCCGGGGCTGCCGTTTTCCGCACATGGTGTATTCAATGCCATGGTTCTGGCGGTCAGGGGGCCAAGGGTTTCCCGAACCTGCTTGACGATGACTGGTTGTGGGGTGGGGATGTAGAGACCATCTATACGACCGTGACCCATGGTATTCGAAGTTCGGCAGATGACGACACACGCACAGGCGAAATGCCCGCGTGGGCCGATGTTCTGGAACCGGACGAAACCAAATCAGTCATTGAATACGTTCTGAAACTGTCCGGCCAGGATGCTGATCAGCAGTTGGCCGAAGCAGGTGCCATTGTGTTTGAAGACAATTGTGCTGCCTGCCATGGCGATGATGGAACGGGTGATCGTGATCTGGGCGCGCCGAATCTGACCGATGCAATCTGGTTATACGGTGGCGACAGGGCAACGATCACTGAGACAGTCACAAAAGGCCGACACGGAGTTATGCCAAATTGGAATGCCCGTTTGAACGATGCTGATATCCGCTCGGTCACGCTCTACGTTCACCAGCTTGGCGGCGGCGAGTAAATAAAGAATTCGGGGGTCTCCAGCCCCCGGATCGGCACCGACACCCCGTCCTGTTCGCGCGTTTCCTTGGGGGGTCGGTGCCAACCTAACCAAAGGTAAAACGAAAATGAAGGGCCAAAAACGGCCCTTTATTCGATTAACCGGCGCTAAAATGGTAATAGGGTAGCGGCAGAACGGCGCAGGTTCGGGTGTTGCTCTTGAATTTCGTTGATCAGGATCAAAGTTTCCTTCAGATCCAGGTGGCAAACAGGCGCCAATCGCATAACGGCATGATCGGAGATAGTCCGTGTCTAACTCAGAAGAAACCCCCCAGCTCTATGCGGCCCGCGAGCCGGTTTTTCCCCGCCGCGTAAAGGGTACATTCAGAACCCTGAAATGGGTCATCATGGCCCTGACGCTCGGTGTTTATTATATCGCGCCTTGGATTCGCTGGGATCGCGGCCCGAACTTGCCTGATCAGGCCATCCTGATTGATTTGGCAAACCGGCGCTTTTATTTCTTCATGATCGAAATCTGGCCGCACGAATTTTATTTCGTTGCCGGATTGCTGATTATGGCCGGGCTTGGTCTGTTTCTGATTACATCGGCACTGGGGCGGGTCTGGTGCGGTTACACGTGCCCGCAAACGGTGTGGACGGATCTCTTCGTGACGGTTGAGCGGTGGATCGAAGGTGACCGGAACGCAAGAATCCGGCTTTGGCGATCAAAATGGGATCTTCATAAATGGCGCCTGCGCATCACCAAATGGGTTATTTGGTTTCTGATCGCTATTGCAACCGGTGGTGCATGGGTTTTCTATTTTACCGATGCACCAACATTGCTGCACAACCTGCTGACAGGTCAGGCCCATCCGATTGCATATACCACAATATTCGTTCTGGCCCTGACGACATTCATTTTCGGCGGGTTCATGCGCGAACAGGTCTGTATCTACATGTGCCCCTGGCCACGTATCCAGGCGGCCATGATGGATGAAGACACGCTGACAGTTGCCTACCGCAGTTGGCGGGGCGAGCCACGCGGCAAGCGTCGCAAAGGCGCAGATGTCGAAGGGTTGGGAGACTGTATAGACTGCAATGCCTGCGTTAACGTCTGCCCGATGGGTATTGACATTCGTGATGGCCAGCAACTGGCCTGTATAACCTGTGCCTTGTGTATTGATGCCTGCGATGACGTCATGGATAAAATCGGCAAACCGCGCGGTCTGATCGATTATATCGCGTTGTCTGATGAACCACTGGAACGTGCCGGGGCAAAACCGCGAAATATTTGGAAACACGTTTTCAGGTTGCGCACCTTGATCTATATGGGGCTTTGGTCGGCCGTTGGGCTGGCACTGGTTGTCGCCCTGTTCATTCGTCCGGATATTGATGTGACTGTAGCACCCGTGCGCAATCCAACCTATGTGGTTTTGTCGGATGGCTCGGTACGCAACACTTATGATGTCCGTCTGCTGAACAAACACGGCACCGATCAGCCTTTCCGGTTCTCGATCACATCCGAAGTCCCGCTCGAATTGGCCTTGGAAGGCGATGATGATCTTACGGTCACTGTTCCCGCTGATTCAACCATGTTGCAGCGTGTTTATGTGACCGCCGCAAAGGGATCACCGGCTGCGAGCGCTGACAGAACGCCTTTCCGGCTGTGGGTTGAAGACTTATCCAGCAGTGACCGCGCATATAAAGATACTGTATTCAACGGTAAGGTAAAGTGATGGAAAAACCTCTGACCGGACGCAAGGTTCTCATGATAACTCTGGCTTTCTTCGGGGTTATCATTCTGGTCAATCTGTTCATGGCCTATAGCGCCATTTCCACCTTTCCCGGTCTGGAGGTGGAAAACAGTTATGTTGCCAGTCAGACGTTTGACAAGGACCGGGCCGCACAAGTGGGGCTTGGCTGGCGCGTTACCGTTGCAGTTGAAAACAATGAGCTGATCCTTTCGTTCACGGATGACGAAGGGCAACCGGTGCAGGTGGCATCGCTTGAGGCCATCTTGGGCCGGCCGACCGAGCGAAAGGATGATCTTGTTCCGGCGTTTGCTTTTCAGAACGGGGCTTATCACGCGCCAGTGAACCTTGATTTCGGCAATTGGGAACTGAGATTCAAAGCCCAGGATGAAAATGGTACCCTGTTTCGTCAAACCAGAGAGCTCTACGTCAGGAAATAGCCGATGACCGCTGCAATGCGCCCAGCTACTTCAGCCTGTCCGGCCTGTTCAGCAGCCCCGTCCGCTGAGGCCTTGGCGCGCATGAATGAGCCCGTCAAACCCGCGCGCATCATGCTTTCATTGCCGACAGCGCATTGTGCGGCCTGTATTTCGGCGGTTGAACGGCGCCTTTTGCAGTATCCCGGTGTTTCAGAGGCACGGGTGAACCTTTCTCTCAAGCGTGTCAGCATAGAAGCCATCCCGGAAATAACCGCCGAAGATATGATCCGGGAGCTTGATGCCATCGGCTATGAGGCACACGAGTTGGACGCTGGTATACTGGCGGCGACGGCCACGGACAAACGCGGGCGCGATTTGCTGATGCGGCTGGCTGTTGCCGGGTTCTCTCTGATGAATGTCATGCTGTTGTCAGTCGCGATCTGGGCCGGGGCAGCAGATGCCACACGCGATCTTTTCCATTGGATCTCGGCCCTGATCGCCTTGCCTACCATAGTGTTTTCCGCGCAACCTTTCTTTAAGAATGCCTGGTCGGCCTTGTCGGTCCGGCACCTCAATATGGATGTACCGATTTCGCTGGCAATTATTCTTGCGGCCGGGCTGTCTCTCTTTGAAACAATTCAAGGCGGCGAGGCGGCCTATTTTGATGCGGCATTATCTTTGACGTTTTTTCTGCTTGCCGGTCGCTATCTGGATCATCGCACGCGTGCGGTGGCCAGATCTGCGGCAGAGGAACTTTCTGCCCTTGAAGTCCCGCGGGCGATTAAAATTGTGGATGGCAAACAGCAGACAGTGCCGATTGGCGAGGTTTGCGTTGGCGACTTGGTGCTCGTCAAGCCCGGTGCACGCATGCCGGTTGACGGCGTGGTGAGCGAAGGCCAAAGCGAAATAGACAGGTCGTTGTTGACCGGAGAAACGCTTCCGGTATTTGCAGGTCCGGGAACCGAGGTGAGTGCGGGCGAGGTAAATCTGACCGGGCCACTTACTTTGCGGGTTACTGCAGCCGGGGGGGATAGCTCATTACATCGCATGGCCGATCTGGTGGCAATCGCGGAGAGCTCAAAGAATCGCTACACATCACTCGCGGACCGGGCGGCGCAAATATATGCGCCCGGCGTGCATCTGCTGGCTTTTCTGGCTTTTGGCGGCTGGCTGATGGCCACCGGCGACTTTCGTCTGGCATTGAATGTTGCGGTTGCTGTTCTGATCATTACCTGCCCCTGTGCGCTGGGGCTGGCCGTTCCGGCGGTTACAACCGCAGCATCCGGGCGGCTGTTCAAGAAAGGTATGCTGATTAAAAATGCAACGGCACTGGAGCGTCTGGCCGAGGTGGATAGCGTCGTGTTTGACAAGACCGGTACCCTGACGGCAGGCATGCCGGAACTCTCAAACCTGGAAGCGCATGATGCTGAAACGCTTCGGGTTGCCTTTGCCTTGGCCGAGGCATCGGCGCACCCGCTGGCGCTGGCTCTTGCCAGTGCGGCGCGTTCAGCGGGCATAGAACCGGCCAGAGTAACAGAACTGCGTGAAATACCAGGCTACGGTGTTCGCGGGCACTGGCAAGGGCGGGATGTGCGTCTGGGACGCGCCGCCTGGCTGGGTGCAGAGGCCGGCCCCGAAACCGCGACCTGGCTTCAGATTGGTGCAGCGCCTCCGGTCGAGTTTACTTTCAACGATCATTTGCGTGATGGGGCCGAAGAAGCGGTTGCCCGGCTCATAGCCCAGGGTATATCGGTCTATTTGATGTCGGGCGATGCAGAGCCGGCAGTTGCCAGCCTGGCCTCGCGTTTGAAAATAGACACTTTTCAGGCCGAAATGCTTCCAGAGCAAAAATCTGATTTTGTAAAACGTCTGTCTGACGGTGGGGTCAAGGTTCTGATGGTAGGCGACGGGTTGAATGACACCGCAGCGCTAACTGCGGCGTATGTTTCCATCTCTCCGGCAACAGCCTTGGAAGCCACACGTGTTGCCTCTGACATCGTGTTTTTGGGTTCGGATCTGACGCCTTTGGGGGAAACATTGGCGACGGCGCAAAAAGCCAGAAGCAGAATACGCGAAAACTTTGGAATAGCTGTCCTTTACAATATGATTGCAGTCCCGATTGCGCTATCTGGTTTTGCTACGCCGCTGGCGGCGGCACTGGCTATGTCAGCATCGTCAATCACCGTATCGTTGAACGCCCTTAGATTGAGGTAGAAATGGATATTCTGGTTATTCTGATCCCTGCTTCGCTGTTTCTGGGGGCAGTCGGTTTGCTTGCCTTTTTTTGGGCCGTGCGCAGTAAACAATTTGATGACCCTGAAGGTGATCGCCATCGTATACTAAGTTCTGACTGGGACGATGAACCACGCCCCTGAGCAAAGGTAATTCCGGCGTCAGTCCGGGCTCCCGATGCGGCTGAGCGCCTCGGCTATACGTGTACGCACCTCTGGGGGTTCGGCCTCAATGGCCCGGGCCATAGCCCGCAATCTGCACCGTACGCCATGCAGTTGATCAACCAGCGAAATCACGATTTCAAGCGCATCTTCGTTCAGATCAAAATGCTCGGAAAGTTCACAGAGAAGCTCCAGACGCGCCAGATCGATGTCCCGATACATCGGCCCTTTGTCCGTATGGAGCGGCACAACAACCTGTGTCTCGACAAAGCTTGTCAGACGGGATCTGCTGAGCAATGCAATCGCGGCAATGACCTCTTCTTCGGTGTATCTGTCCGTCATGTTTTCATCCCTTTGCGCGGGTCATAGGCGTGATCCTTGCGCCAGTCTTTCATGAAATTTTCCAGTGAAGCATCTACCTTTGGTGGCATCACAATGCGCAATTCCACTTTCTGGTCTCCGCGTTTCTTCCGGCGGGGCGATTTCACGCCGCGCTCGCGCAAACGCAGGACTTGTCCGCAACTGGCGCCTTTTGGAATATTCAGTTTGACCGTGCCGTTTATGGTTGGTGTTTCGACCTTTCCGCCCAATACGGCCTCATCGATCGTGATGGGAAGGACAACCAGAATGTCATCGCCTTCGCGCTTGAATATGGGGTGCGGTCGTACGCTCAGGGTGACCAGCGCATCCCCGGCCGGCCCGCCGCCAATTCCCGGGCCACCTTTCCCGCGGAGACGAATGGTCTGCCCATCTGCCGTACCTTCGGGAATCTTGACATCAAGTGTACTGCCGTCCGGAAGCGTAATGCGGGTTTTGGCGCCTTTTACGGCATCCATAAAGGGGACTTCGAGTGAATAGCGCATGTCATGGCCGCGCGCTTTGAAAGATCGGGCGCCGCCACCGAAACCCTGCGTACCAGCGGCCCCAGCCCTCTGGCGCAGAATGTCAGCAAAAATATCCGATGTATCGAAGCCCTCAAACCCCTCGAAGCCCCGGCCTGACTGGTAGGGGTTCCCCGAGGATTCCGCATAGTCCCGATAAAAGTGCCGCTCAGGGCGTTCCTGGCCCGAGGCATCAATTTCACCGCGATCAAACCGCGCCCGCGTCTCGGGATCTTTCAGCAGATCATAGGCGGCAGATGCAGCTTTGAAGCGAGCCTCGGCATTCTTGTCATCCGGATTCAGATCCGGGTGGCTCGTCTTCGCGATCTTGCGATAGGCCTTTTTGATTTCGGCATCTGTGGCGGTCTTTTTGACGCCTAGTGCCTCATATGGATCTTTGCTCATTTATGCCTCTGACAAACCGGTTGCTCACCGGATATAGCTAGCGAAATACTGATTTCAACACAATGAGGCTGTTCAGGTATATTTTTGTTCAGCAGTTGACGTACCTGTCGAGGAGCAGGAATAATCCAAAAGCTAAAAGCCCAGCGGGAGACAGGCAATGACGTATATAATGGCGATAGATCAGGGAACGACATCTTCGCGGGCGATCTTGTTTGATGAAGAATTGTCAGTCGTCGCTCAGGCACAACAGGAATTTGCACAGCATTTTCCGGAATCCGGATGGGTGGAACATGTTCCGGAAGACCTGTGGCAGACAGTCGTTGGTTCCTGCAACCGGGTTATGTCCAAGGTTGCCGCCAAACCTGCCGAGATTGCGGCGATCGGTATCACAAATCAACGCGAAACGACCCTGCTTTGGGACAGGACAACGGGGAAACCGGTTTATAATGCGATTGTCTGGCAGGACCGGCGCACCGCCGACTATTGCACCCGTCTGAAAGATGCCGGACACGAAGCCGAAATCACCGAAAAAACCGGGCTTTTGCTGGATCCGTATTTTTCCGGAACCAAACTGAAATGGCTTCTGGATAACGTAGAAGGCGCGCGGGCGCGGGCAGAGAAAGGCGACCTGCTGTTTGGGACGGTTGATTGCTATCTGATATGGCGTTTGACCGGTGGGAAAGTTCACGCAACCGACGCAACCAATGCTGCACGCACTTTGCTCTATAATATCCGCAAAGGGCAATGGGACCAGGAGATTTGCAGGCTATTGGATATTCCCATACGTATTCTGCCCGAGGTGCGTGATTGCAATGCAGAGTTTGGTGCTACTTCCGTTGATCTGTTTGGAGTGCCGATTCCGATCAGGGGTGTTGCCGGTGACCAGCAGGCGGCAACAGTCGGGCAGGCGTGCTTTCAGCCGGGTATGATGAAATCCACCTATGGAACCGGTTGTTTTGCGTTGCTCAATACCGGTGAAACACTTGTGCGTAGCCAAAGCCGCTTGCTCGGGACAATTGCCTATCAATTTGACGGTAAAGTCACCTATGCGTTGGAAGGGTCTATTTTCATTGCCGGTGCGGCTGTGCAATGGTTGCGCGACGGGTTGAAGATAATTGATGATGCCGGTCAAACCCAGGACTTGGCGAAGAATGCGGATGCTGGCCAGAATGTCGTTCTGGTTCCAGCCTTTACCGGGCTGGGAGCGCCATATTGGAATGCAGAATGCCGGGGAGCTATCTTTGGTCTGACCCGCAATACCGGGCGCAATGAAATTGCCCGCGCGGCATTGGAAAGCGTTGGATACCAGACGCGTGATCTGATTGAAGCAATGCGCGCTGATTGGCCCGCTGACGGCTTGGGGCATGTCTTGCGGGTTGATGGCGGTATGACGGCCAGCGACTGGACAATGCAATTTCTTGCAGACATTCTGGATGCTCAGGTGGATCGCCCGCAGATTCTGGAAACCACGGCCTTGGGTGTTGCCTGGATTGCCGGTATGAATTCCGGAATTTACCCACAACAGGATGAGTTTGCAAAAACCTGGGCGCTGGACCGGCGTTTTATGCCCAGGATGGATGAAAGAACCCGAGTCGAAAAATATGCAGCTTGGAAAAGAGCTGTTGCCGGAACACAGCTTTTCTGAGTTCCGGCCATCGGGGGCAGCCCTGCAACACAGTATTTTGTTTGAACTCCCTCTCTTGTTTGTGACGAGGCGGGGCTTTACATGCCAATTCATGAAGTTCTGGATTCCGTTTCTTAAGCCGTCGCCCAAAGTGGCCGTTATACGCCTGCAGGGTGTCATTTCCGCTGCGGGGCGCGGCAGTCTGACGGACGCCAGTCTGGCACCGGTGATTGAACGGGCATTCCGCAGGCGAAGACCCGCTGCTGTGGCGCTGCTTGTGAATTCTCCGGGGGGATCGCCGGTTCAGTCATCTCTGATTGCAGCACGTATTCGCCGACTGGCGCAGGAAAAGAATATTCCGGTCTATGCATTTGTCGAAGATGTCGCAGCCTCTGGCGGATACTGGCTGGCCACCGCTGCAGAAGAAATATGGGTTGATGATAGTTCGATCGTTGGGTCAATCGGGGTAATATCAGCGGGTTTCGGTCTGCACGAATTTATCAGCCGGCACGGGATCGAGCGGCGCCTTTACACCGCCGGAAAGTCCAAATCCATGTTGGATCCGTTTCAGGCAGAAAAGCCGGCAGATGTGAAAAGACTGAAACGCCTGCTGGAGCAAATACATTCTAATTTTATTACCCAGGTCAAGGAACGCCGGGGGAATGCGCTTGCTGATGATCCATCCCTTTTTACCGGAGAGATTTGGATTGGAAGTTCAGCGATTGATGTGGGGCTGGCCGATGGGGTTGGTCATCTGGTACCCCGTATGAAAGAAGTTTTTGGCGACAAGGTGCGGTTTTTGCGCTACGGCCCCAAATCCACGCTGCTGCAACGCCTGGCAGCAAAAATGCTCGGTGGTGGGCTGGAGTATCTGGAAGAGCGCGCTGAATTTGCCCGGTTTGGTTTGTAAATGATGGTTAAGGTTGTCACATTTTTTCTGATAGGAATCGTGGTTTTGGCGGTGTTTGGCCGCCTGCGGTTTCCGGGGCAGGCTAAATTGGCCTCCAAAAAATGTCCCTCTTGCGGACGGTATCGCATCGGCAGCGGGCCTTGCCCTTGCCGCAAAGGGAAAAAGGGCTAGCGCATGGATTGGCTGTATGCGGGTCTTGGCCTGGTTATTCTGTTGCTGGCGGGCGATGCGCTGGTACGCGGCGCTGTAAACCTGAGCCTGCGGCTGGGCATTCCAGCGCTGATTGTCAGTCTGACCATCGTTGCTTTTGGTACATCCGCACCCGAATTGCTGATTTCCATTCAAGCGGTTCTGGATGGCGTCCCCGGGCTTGCATTGGGGAATGTCGTCGGTTCAAACACAGCCAATATTCTGTTGGTCCTAGGTATTCCGGCCATGTTGTTTGGTTTTAATACCAGCCAGTGCCGAACGCGAAAATCATACCTTTTCATGATCTTCTCGACATTTCTGTTCATTGCCGTTAGCTATCTTGGCCCGATCACATGGGTGCACGGTATGATCCTTCTGGCTGCGTTGGGGCTTGTGCTTTCCGATAACTTTTTGGATGCCCGCGCCGATCGCCGCAACCAAAAGGGCTGCAATCGGGTTTGCGAAACGGATGTCAACATTGAGCTGCAGGATGACGAAATTGATATCGACATTGATCTGGAGGGCGTCGACAAAGACATGCCCTGGTGGCAGATCGGGGTTTTTACGCTTTTAGGCTTGGTGGGGCTTCCTCTGGGCGCGGATCTGCTGGTGGAAGGCGCCACGCATATTGCGCGCAGCTATGGTGTGGACGACACGGTTATCGGATTGACACTGGTTGCGGTGGGTACGTCTCTGCCGGAGTTGGCAACAACGGTCATGGCCGCAAGGCAGAAGCATGCAGATGTTGCGTTGGGAAACGTGATCGGCTCGAATATGTTCAACCTGCTGGCGATCATTGGAATTGCGAGTTTCTTTGGTGATATTCCGGTTGCAGAAAGCATGCTGCGTTTTGATTTATGGGTAATGCTGGGTGCATCTTTGCTGATTGCGCCAATTGTATTCATGCATTGGAACATAAACAAGACTTGGGGGCTGGTCCTGACGGCGGCATATGGCCTGTATGTTTATGTGGTTCTGACATGAATAAACCGGCCCGAAAACGAGCACTTGTAACCGGGGCAGCCAAGCGCCTGGGCCGAGCAATGGCCCTGCATCTTGGCAGAAGTGGTTATGACGTGGCTGTACACTACCGGTCTTCTGGGAAAGAGGCGTTGGAGGTGGTAGATCAGATCCTGTCCGAAGGTCAAAAGGCAGTATCCCTTCAGGCAGATTTTCTGGACGATGCTGAAACGGAAAGCATGGTTTCGCGTGCTGTTGCAAGTCTGGGTGGCCCGCTAACCTGTCTAGTCAACAATGCATCTGTATTTGAGTATGACACGCTGGAAACCGCAACGCGTGAAACTTGGGACAGGCATTTTGAATCAAATCTGCGTGCCCCCTTTGTCTTGATGCAGCATTTTGCCGCCCAGGCACCCGTACCTCTGAGCGACACGGACAGGGAAAAACGGGCACAGGCGCTGGTTGTCAATATGCTGGATCAGCGTATTCGCAAAATCACGCCGCAATTCATGAGTTACTCACTGGCAAAGCACGGCCTGTGGGCACTGACAAGGATGGGGGCGCAGGCGTTGGCTCCGAAAGTGCGCGTCAATGCCATTGCGCCGGGCACCACACTTCCCGCTGCCCGTCAATCTCAGGAACACTTCTCACGCCAGCGCAGCGCATCCCTTCTTGGGCGTGGTGCAAGCCCGGAAGATATTTGTGCCGCTCTTTCATATTTGTTGGATGCGCCCTCGGTAACCGGGCAAGCTATTTGTGTTGATGGTGGGCAGCATCTGGCCTGGCGGACTCAGGATATTCTTGGATTTGAAGGAGGTTGATAGGCCGTTTTTGCACGGATCGAACCCAACTTGTACACGCTCCAGACCGGACGTCACAAACATGTTATAATTTCCTTAATGATTTCAAATGCTTGTCTGTGAATATATTTTTTTCCTTTTATATCAGGCGGTTAAAGTTATGCCTAAAAATTAGGCAAACCGAGGAGGTTCCCAGAAACAAAGGGAAAAACAAATATAGGATAAAGTTGCCAACAAAGTTATCCACAGAAACAGTGGACATGTTTTCTCTTGCTCAAGGCGCGATAAGATTGCAGCAGGGGAGAGAATCAGAACAGACCGAGAAAAATGGGCGAAACTCCTGATCACGATTGTAATAAAACCACAGCAGGCAAACCGGACCATGCACCGTTCGTCGGCCATAAGGTTATTCAGAAGTATCTGAAAACACTGGACCTGAGTCCCGGCGTTTATCGAATGCTCGATGCACAAGGCCGGGTATTATATGTTGGTAAGGCTCGAAACCTCAGGCGCCGGGTCTCAAGCTATGCGCGACCGACCGGCCACAGCGACAGAATCGCAAAAATGGTCAGTGAAACAGCTTCAATGATGTTTCTGACCACCAAAACAGAAACAGAGGCGCTGTTGCTTGAACAGAACCTGATCAAGCAATTGAAACCCCACTACAATGTGTTGCTGCGCGATGACAAAAGCTTTCCTTATATTTTGTTGGCAAAAGAACATCCCTTTGCGCAAATTCGCAAACACCGCGGGCGCCGCAAAGGCAAAGGAAGTTATTTTGGCCCTTTTGCCAGTGCCGGGGCCGTAAACCGTACCCTCAACCAATTGCAAAAGGTGTTTTTGTTGCGGAACTGTTCAGATTCCGTGTTCAATGGCCGAACGCGGCCCTGCCTGTTGTATCAGATCAAGCGCTGTTCCGGGCCTTGTGTCGGAAAGATATCCCAAGAGGATTATGCGGCGCTGGTGCAGGATGCCGAACAGTTTCTGCAGGGTAAAACCCGGGGCGTGCAAGAGGCCTTGGCACGCCAGATGGCACAGGCATCCGAGGCGCTTGAGTTTGAGCGCGCGGCAGTGATGCGGGACCGGATTAACGCCCTGACCCAAGTTCAGTCAGCACAGGGTATCAACCCGCGCGTAACCCGGGAAGCCGATGTCATCGCCCTGCATATGGAAGGCGGGCAGGCTTGCGTTCAGGTTTTCTTCATTCGGGCCCACCAGAACTGGGGCAATCGGGATTTTTACCCACGTACTGGCGCGGGGGCAGGTGAGAGCGAGATACTCGAAGCTTTCATAGGGCAGTTTTACGCCAACAAAACACCAGCTCGGTTATTGTTGCTGTCGCACCCGATTGAAAACCCGGATCTGATGCAGGAAGCGCTTAGCCAGAAGGCGGACCGCAAGGTGGCTCTGGTTGTCCCGAAACGTGGTGAAAAAGCAGAACTTGTGGAAAATGCTGAACGTAATGCGCGTGAATCTCTGGCGCGGCGAATGGCGGAAAGTGCAAGTCAGGCTCGGCTCTTGGCAGGTCTGGCAACGGCCTTTGGTCTTGAACGCCCCCCGGACAGGATTGAAGTTTATGATAATAGTCATATTCAGGGGGCGCATGCCGTGGGTGCAATGATTGTTGCCGGACCGGATGGTTTCATGAAGAGCCAGTACCGGAAATTCAATATCAAGGATACAGCTCTGGTTCCGGGCGATGATTTTGGCATGATGAAAGAGGTCCTTTCACGCCGCTTCAAAAGACTGCAGAAAGAAGATCCGGATCGTCAGGGCGGGAACTGGCCCGATCTGCTGCTTATTGATGGTGGGGCAGGACAGGTCAGCGCGGTACATTCCGTACTGTGTGAACTGGGCGTTTCCGATGTTCCGGTGATCGGCGTGGCAAAAGGGCTTGACCGGGACGCGGGTAAGGAAGAGTTTCATCGTATGGGGGCTCGTCCGTTTGCCCTGCGACACAATGATCCTGTGCTTTATTTTATCCAGCGTTTGCGCGACGAGGCTCACCGTTTTGCGATTGGCACACATCGTGCCAAACGCAGCAAATCTATCAGTGCGACACCCTTGGATGAAGTTCCCGGAGTAGGTGCTGCGCGCAAACGGGCGCTTCTGACCCATTTCGGCAGTGCAACGGCTGTCAGTCGTGCCGGTCTGTCCGATCTGAAAGCAGTCGAAGGAATTTCGGGCAAACTGGCACAGCAACTCTATGACTTCTTCCATGAGCGCAGCTAAGAGGTTAGAGGTGAACCCATGACATGGAATCTGCCAAATATCCTGACTGTATTACGCCTGTTCGCAGCTCCCGGCGTGGCAGTGATGTTTCTTTACTTTGCACGCCCGCTGGCGGATTGGTTTGCATTGCTTTTGTTTGTCGGCGCCTCGCTCACGGACTTTCTGGATGGTTATCTGGCGCGTGCCTGGAAGCAGGAAAGCAAATTTGGCGCAATGCTGGACCCGATTGCAGACAAAGCCATGGTAATGATTGCGCTTCTGGTCATAACAGCGGTTTCGGGGATGAATCCCTGGGTGCTATTGCCGGCTGTCCTGATTGTCTTTCGAGAAGTTTTTGTTTCCGGGCTGCGCGAGTTTCTGGGCGACAAGGCGCATATGCTGAAGGTTACGAAACTGGCAAAATGGAAAACGACAGTGCAGATGATCGCACTTGCAGTATTGTTCTCTACCGGGTTGTTTGAGCATTACTTCGGTATGCAGAGCTTTGGCATGGATAACCAGACCATTCTCGACATTCTCAATGGCACCAGCGAAGACCCGCTGGGCTTGAAATGGAAGTATCAGGGAATGATCTGGACGCTCTACAGTGGTATCGTTCTGTTGTGGGGGGCGGCCATACTGACACTTTTGACCGGGTTGGATTATTTCATAAAGGCACTGCCTTTCCTGAAAGACGAGGATACACAATGATTGACGTGCTCTATTTCGCCTGGGTTCGGGAACGAATTGGATTGCCACGTGAAAAGGTTGAAACCAACGCTGAAACAGTGGTTGATCTGGTCGAAGAACTGAAGGCCCGGGAAGAACGGTACGCAGCGGCATTTGCCGACATTTCAGCATTGCGGGTAGCGGTGGACCAGGAATTGACTGATTTTTCGGCCCCCTTGAAAGGCGCGCGCGAAATTGCCTTTTTTCCACCTATGACAGGGGGTTAGCTTGGCCGTACGTATTCAGGAACAAAGCTTTGATCTGGGGGCGGAGATCGAGAAATTTGCGGCTGGACGCAGAGATGCAGGTGCGATTGTCAGCTTTACAGGTGTGGTAAGGGATGATGCTGACGGGCAACTGGACCGGATGGAAATAGAGCATTACCCCGGCATGACCGAGCGGGCGATTGCGGCGATCGAAGCCGAGGCCGTTTCGCGCTGGAATCTGACTGAGGCCCTTGTCATCCATCGGTACGGGGTTTTACGCCCCGGAGAGCGGATCATGATGGTTGCTACGGCGTCACGCCACCGGATGGATGCGTTTGCCGCTGCCGAATTTCTGATGGATTACCTGAAATCCCGGGCGCCATTCTGGAAAAAAGAGTTCACCAAAGATGGGGCCGAATGGGTTGCTGCCAAAGAGGAAGACGAAGCGGCCCTGTCACGCTGGTAGTCCGAAAACTCAGTTGTTTGCGCTTGTGCGCTCAATATATGCCCGCAGTTCCTCGGCCTCTTGCCGTGCATCGCGCAACCCGTCCATGGCTGCGCCAAGTTCCGCCTCGGTCTGGTGCAACTGGTTGGTCATTTCCGCTTCGCGTTGTTGCAGGTAGGTGATCGCCTGATCGCGGGTTTCTTCGGCTTCATGCAGGGCTTGCGCCATTTTATCCAATTCCCCGAGGTCAGCCTGTGAAACACGGGTAAACCGATGTACCAGCCAATGCGCAAACCAGCCAAAGGCAAATGCCACGAACAGAATAACGGCGATGGCAATAATAAATTCAGTTCTGTTCATGTTGTGCCTCTGCAGGTTTTTCGTGTGTGTCTGCTTGCGGGGAGTTGCCGGCAGTGCTTGCCGCATCTTCCACGGCTTCCAGCGTTGTTTGTGTTTCCACGGGTTTTTCCGGAACGACCAGTTTGAATTCAATCCGCCTGTTGGCCTCGCGGCCTTGCTCAGTCTTGTTATCGGCAATTGGCTGGCTTTCACCATAGCCTTTTGCCTCAAGCCCCGAGGTAAGTACCCGCCGTGCCATGAGCGCGGTCAAAACGGCCTCGGCCCGGGCCTGGGACAGCGACTGGTTCATTTCCTCGCGCCCCTGACTGTCGGTATGGCCTCCGATTTCCATTTTAACATTTTCACAGTTTTTCAGCAGGGCGGCAATTCTGTCGAGCGTTTTGTTGGCACTGGGTTCAATTGTCGAGGAACTGGGCGAGAACGTAATTTTATTTGCGGCCAGAACCGCATTGATCGATTTCACACATTCTTCCGGTGTAGGAAGGTTTGCAACCGGATCCAGCCGCTTTTGATATGTAATGTCGATTTTGAAGTTTGCCCCGTTGCCCAGTTTTTCCGACAGAATGCGCGATACAGTGGCCTTGGCCTCCGGATCACCTGTGGTTCCGCGAAGCTCGACAAAGGCCGGCTGTACAACGACGCTGCCATTGTTCATCAAGCTGAGTGATTCAAGGGCGGCCAGCACCCGGACAGACCAACCGTCCGGCAGGTTATCATCCAGCCTTGTGGCACTGGCGACATTTTTCATGCCAAATCTTGCGCGGGCAAAACTGTTGACGGCGGCGCGCAGGCGATCATCCGTGAGGCGTCCACGCAGTTGCACTTGTCCTTCCGGGCTGCGTGTGGCTACAAATTCAGGCGGGCCGTCGCTTGTGTCTTTGCCGGTGCCGTTGATCTTGACAGGTTCAGGCAGGACAGCGTGCAAAGAGAAAACTTTGGGCAAATCCGCTTCCAGTTGGCCAGTAACGCGATCAAAGGTTTTCTGAGGCACACTATCCAATGCGACAAGGCTGACATCGGCGTCCGAGAAGGTCAGACTACCACCACCAAGCTCTTTGAGAGCCTTGATGGCGGTTGCAACGGCCTCGCCCCAATTTGGCGAGGGAACACCCAGCCCAATCGTGCAATTGCTGCCGGTGTCAACGCCTGCCGCCTTTGCCGCCTCCAGTATTTTTTGCTTTGAGACCTCGCTGTCAGCCGCACAGGCATCAAATCTTGCGCCCTGATCATCGATCAGGAACCGAAGGGTGAACGGTGTGATGACAGGGCGCGGCGCGGAAACCTGCATGTCAACTTTCAGGCCCTCCGGAGCCTTGCGCGCCAGCGTTTCTTCAATCTGCCGGCGCTGGGTCGTGCTTTCGGAAATCGCGGTAATTGCCACGTGATTTGCCGCGATGGAAATTTTTGACTTTGGCAGGCGTCGCAGGGCTTCCATGCCGAAATCAAGGGCTGATTTCCAGCCTTTCGGCGCCGGAAAATCAGCAGTGTCGAGCATATCTGTAACTTTGGCCCCCTGTGCGAGTTCCGAAATTTCCGTTGCAACGGCCTCACGGTCTGTCGAAGCAGGGACCAGACCAATCAGGGAAATCCCGTCGTTGTTGCGCAGGATTTCTATCGAAAAGGTTGGAGGGGCAATGGAGGCGGCATCGGCGACTTCAATGTTATCAATGACGCGGGCGGCATCCACGACCGAACGTGCGGCACTTAGCGCATGAAATCGGCTGGCTTCCGAAAGCGCCGTGCCGGTCAAGGAAACCTGCAATCCGTCAACATCCACTTTGGCCCAGTCATCCCCGCTGATGATCAACGCCGTTTTCACAGCACTTTTCGAGCGGTCCTCAATCACATTGGCTGAAAAACTGGCCACCAGAACGCTGGCGGCTGCTGCAATCACGAAGACTGCCACCGGAAGAATGATGGTTGATAGGCGCATTTATGTCGCGTTCCCTGAATTTCCCCTGCCCTGTTTATGCGTTCCGCTTTCCGGGTTCAATCACAGCAGCAGGGCAATGGCGAAAAATAGCGCAGGCAGTAACCCGGCGTTGCGGTTGGAACGGAAAAGTCTGAGGCATATTTCGGAATTGTTGGTTTCAAGCACCCGCAATTGCCAGGCGAGGTGCCATCCAAACGCCCATGGCCCGCCAAGTGAGACCAGTAAAACCGTTATGTCAACGCCGGGTGGAACCAGGGCAAGCAATACTGAAAGCGCCATCAAAAGAACCGATAGCACAAGGAAAAGACGCAGCCATCGCTTTGTGTTGTCACCAAACAGCCGGGCAGTGGACTTGATGCCGATCAGTGCGTCGTCTTCCTTGTCCTGATGGGCGTAGATGGTATCATAGAACAGGGTCCAGCTTATCCCTGCCAGGTAGAGCGCAATTGCTGGCCACTGCAGTTTTCCGGTATGCGCTGTCCATGCCAGTAAGGCCCCCCAGTTGAAAGCAATGCCCAGAAATACCTGTGGCCACCATGTGAACCGCTTTGCAAAGGGGTAAATCAATACAGGGATTAATGAGACCATGCCCAGAATGATTGTATTCAGGTTGAATGTCAGCAGAATGGCAAAGGCCATCAGGGCCTGAGTTGCCATCCAGAACACGGCCTGCCTGACCTTGACCTGCCCGGAAGGAATCGGTCGGCTTCGGGTGCGGCTGACTTGTGCGTCGAGCTTGCGATCCGTGATGTCATTCCAGGTACAGCCGGCCCCGCGCATCAGCCAAGCCCCCATTGCGCAACCCACGATGATCCACAGGTCAAATATACGAAAATCCTGCCCGGAAAGGGCTGCCAGAAGAACGGCCCACCAGCAGGGCAGCAATAACAACCAGGTGCCAATCGGCCGGTCGGCCCGTGACAGACGCAGATACGGGCGGGCCCATTCCGGCGCAACTGTATCGACCCAGTTGCCCTTGACTGCATCGGAAACCTGCCCATCCGGGTCTGGAAGTTCGGGATTCGTGGGCATATGGTTTCCCTCATGAGAAAAGCAAAGATCAGACTCTATGTAGAACAGCCATTGGCAGATGGGCAATCGCTTACCCTTTCACGCGATCAGGCGCACTATCTTTTTGGCGTGATGCGACAGCGTGTCGGCGGGCAGATTCTGGTGTTTAATGGCCGGGATGGCGAGTATCTTGCCGAGATTGTCGAGGCCGGCAAACGCAGTGGAGTTCTTTATTGCAGGCAACAGACGCGGGTGTTGCAAATGCCCCCGGACCTGTGGCTTTTGTTTGCGCCGATCAAAAAGGTGCGTACTGATTTTATCGTGGAAAAGGCGGCAGAGCTGGGGGTGGCGCGCATATTTCCGGTGCAAACCCGTTTCACAAATTCAGATCGGGTGCGCCAGGACCGTCTTCAGGCGCATGTCATTGAGGCGACGGAACAATGTGGCGGTACATTCGTGCCACCAGTTGAAGACTTGCAACCGCTGGACAAACTGTTGGAAAAATGGCCACAGGATCGCCAGGTGGTGTTTTGTGATGAATCTCTCGTCGGGTGCAAAGCCAACCTGATTGCAACAAGCGACATACAGAAATGGGCCATTCTCGTAGGGCCAGAAGGCGGGTTTTCCGACGAAGAGCGGAAGCGCCTTGCACATTTGCCCTATGTCACGACGATCAGCCTGGGGCCGCGCATCTTGCGGGCTGATACGGCGGCTGTCGCCGCCTTGGCGCTTTGGCATAGCACGTTAGGGGACTGGTGATGGGATTTTTGCGCCCCGAGGCGCGAGCAACTCTCTGGCAATGGCGCGAAACACTGATCGGACTTTCAATTGTGTCGCTCGGTCTGTGGATTTCCTGGCGATCATTCGGGTTCGTGCTGTGGTTCGGTTTGGCGGTTGCTTTTGTTGGTCTGGCACTGGCCTGGGCCGGGTTGCAACGGGCACGGTTCCGCATCGGGTCGGGTGGCGAAGGTGTCGTGCAGATTGACGAGCGGGAGATAACCTATTTCGGCCCGTATCACGGTGGGGCTGTGTCGCTTGATGGTCTGAAGCGTCTTGAACTTGGGCTGGGCGTGGACAAAGTCATTTACTGGAAGCTTGTAGCTGATACAGGCCCGCCGCTGCGGATACCGGTTACGGCAGAAGGAGCGGATGCATTGTTTGATGCCTTTGCAGCCTTGCCGGGGCTTGCGGTAGAACCGATGCTGGCCGCGCTTCAGTCGCCGCTGGATCACCCTGTTGTGATCTGGCAGAAACCACACCTAAAGCTGTATTGACAACTTTGAATTTTCCCGCCACCTGTTGGGGCCACGGCTGAAAAAACGCGCGAACAGATCGGAGCATTGTCCATGTCTATCCCCCAATCCGGCGGCGGTCTTATCGAACATGATGGCCAATTGGCTGAGTATCTGGAAGCGGGCTGCAAGCCCAAGTCGGATTGGCGTATAGGCACAGAGCATGAAAAATTCGGCTATTGCCAAGATACGCTGAAACCGCTGCCTTATGATGGGCCGCGTTCTATCAAGGCTATGCTGGAGGGTTTGCGCGATACATACGGCTGGATAACAATCGAGGAAGGTGGAAACATCATCGGTCTGGAAAAAGACGGTGGAAATATCAGCCTGGAGCCGGGTGGTCAGTTGGAACTGTCCGGTGCACCTCTTGAGACTATTCATGACACTTGTGACGAGGTAAACGAACACCTGCGTGAAGTGCATACTGTGGCTGACAAGATGGGTGCCCGTTTCATTGGTCTGGGGGCAGCACCGATCTGGACGCATGAGGATATGCCGCAAATGCCAAAAGGGCGCTACAAACTGATGACCGGCTATATGGATAAGGTTGGCACACATGGCACCCAGATGATGTATCGCACCTGTACTGTACAGGTTAACCTCGATTTCGGCTCCGAAGCCGATATGGTGAAAAAGCTGCGTGTCGCACTAGCATTGCAGCCGGTGGCCACAGCGCTTTTTGCAAATTCCCCATTCTTTGAGGGCAAGCCAACAGGTTTCAAAAGCTGGCGTTCCCGCATCTGGCGAGATTTGGATGCTGCCCGAACTGGCATGCTCCCCTTTGTGTTTGAGGATGGGTTTGGGTTTCAACGCTATGTTGATTACGCGTTGGATGTGCCGATGTATTTTGTTTACCGAAACGGAGAATACATTGATGCGCTGGGGATGAGTTTCCGGGATTTTCTACGTGGAGAGCTTCCGGCTCTGCCCGGAGAAAAACCGACGCTGTCTGATTGGGCTGATCATCTGACGACGATTTTCCCTGAGGCGCGGATCAAGCAATATATGGAAATGCGTGGAGCGGACGGAGGCCCTTGGCGACGGCTCTGCGCTTTGCCTGCCCTGTGGACCGGATTGATGTATGACGAAACGGCATTGGATGCCGCTTGGGATCTGGCAAAAAAATGGGATGCCGAGACACGTCAGGAATGGCGTGTGGCCGCTGGCAAGGATGCACTGGATGCCAAAGTGCGCGGCATGCGCATGCAGGATCTTGCGGGTGAAGTGCTGGATATAGCCGAAGCCGGACTAAAAGCACGGGCCCGGCCAGGTGTTGGTGGCATGGTGCCGGATGAACGCCATTTCCTGAACGCCCTGAAAGATAGTGTTGAGAGCGGAATCACTCCTGCGGACGAGCTATTGGCCAAGTATCATGGCGAATGGAACGGTGATCTGACCCGCATATATGACGAATACAGTTACTGACCACAGAACCCTGTTTGCCACGAAGCCTAAAGGATCATGAGCAGTTTTGTTAGCGCAGGTTCTGTTCGCGCGATTTTCGCAGTGATCGCACATCCGGAATGTCACTACGGGAATACCCCTGATCATTATCGTCATCATGGAACTGGCCGGAGCTGTCCAATGGGTCAGGACCAAAGCGGTTGGGGCCAGGGGTGCCTTTTGACGCAAACCAGACGATCAGCAGGATAATACCGATTAGCGGGACAAGCGCGATCCAGTACCACCAGCCGGATCTATCGACATCATGTAGGCGCCGAACTGCAACGGAGATACTTGGTAGGAAGGTTGCTAGCCCAAAGAGGCCCGAAAACACCGGCGTATTGGTATAGGCTTCGAAACCGTCTGGTGTGGTCACCACCGTTCCAAACATGAATGAGTCCAGAAACGACAAAGCTAGGTTTCCAATGAAAACAAAAAGCGCAAACCACCAATACTCTGAACGCGGAGCACGGCCTGAAAAGGTTACGTATTTTTTGAAGCAGGATTTAATGGCTTCTCCGAAAGTCATGGTGAGTCCCTTTTTGTCTGCGTTTGTGGCATGAAAACTGGTCTGTACACCGCCTCCAAATGCCGTTTTTCAGATGAAGACAGGGCATTTTACCCAGGTCAACAGGGTGTTTGTGGAATAGTTGAACTGTGGCGGATGAAATACAACCATAGAGAAGGGCGCAGCCGTCTGGTATCAAAGAGGTCCGTAAAGCCGTTCGGCCTGTGCAAACGATAGCAAACGGCGTGAACGAATATCCCAAAGCTGAAGTGACACGCAGGACAGGCTTTCGCGAATGGTCAGACGTTGCGCCTGCGCAAGAACCGGGTTGTCCTGCAGGACTTCGGTCAGCCGGTAGAAAGGAATGCGGCTATAGAGGTGATGTACGTGGTGAATGCCGATATTGGCGGTCAGCCATTGCAGAATACGCGGCATTACATAGTGCGAACTGCCCAGCAAGGCCGCATCATGTAATTCCCAATCGTGTGCTTCATCCCATTGGGTTTCTTCAAACTGATGTTGAACAAAGAACAACCAGATTCCGATTGTGGCACCAACAATGCTGGTCGGTAAGAAAATAATCAGTAAGGGCATCCAGCCACCGAAGTAAATGATCGTTGCCAGCACGATGGCCAGCGCCAGATTTGTACCCATCGCGCTCACCCAGTATTTTGCACCGGAACGCATCATGCCAAAGGGCAACCTGTTGGTGAGCAGGAAAATATAAGATGGCCCCAGGCCAAACAAAACCAAAGGATGCCGATAAATTCTGTATTGAACACGCCCAAGCCAATTGCGGTTGCGGTATTCATCGACTGTGATCGTGTCGATATCACCCAGTCCGCGCTTATCCAGATTCCCGGCAGTGGAATGATGAATTGAATGCGCGCGTTTCCATACATCATAGGGGGTCAGAGTCAGAACTCCTAAAACCCTTCCAACCCAATCGCCTACGTGTCGGTTCAGAAAGAACGCACTATGGCCGCAGTCGTGTTGGATTGCAAAGAGGCGAACGACGAAAACACCGTTCAGCGCCGCAATAGCCATAGCCAGCCATGGGCTGAAGGAAAGTGTCCACCACGCAATGGCCCAAAGTGATAAAAAAGGAATGGCGGTCACAGCGATTTCAAAGAGACTCCGTGACAGATTTGGCGTGCGATAGTTTGCAAGTATTCGGCACCAGTCCCGGGAAGTCTTTACAGTTTCGTCTTGTGTGCGGTTGGTATTCTGAGAATGCATTCATTTGCCTGTAGTATTTATTCGTGGTGTATTTTCTGCCCGAAAGCTGTGCACTTGCATAAACTGATTATCGGATAGTACCAGTAGTAAGCTTGTGTGATCGTGCATTATCAGAGGCAAATCATTCTTTTTGGCCAATTTTTGGCTCGGTTCCCGCTTCCAGCCGTTTGATGTTTTCAAGATGCCGCCAATAGATCAGGAGCGTCAGCGCCACGCCTATAAAAAATGTTTCGCCATGGGCGAATACAAACATCCAGATTGTGCTCCCTCCGGCCGAGGCCAATGCGGCGAGTGAAGACCAGCGAAGCGTTACCGCAAAGAAAAGCCAAGTGGCACAACAGGCGACTCCGACCGGCCAGTAGAGCGCAAGCATGATCCCCAAAAATGTGGCGACCCCTTTCCCGCCGCGAAATCCAAGCCAGATCGGGAACAGATGGCCCAGAAAGGCACAGAACCCTGCGATTTGCGCTGCATCCTCACCCCAGGCAAAACGGGCTATCAGCACCGCAGCGGCACCTTTTCCGGCATCGAAAATAACTGTAAGCAATGCCGCCAGTTTACTGCCGGTCCGCAAAACATTTGTTGCGCCGATGTTGCCCGATCCGATTTCGCGCAGATTTCCCAGGTTCATCCAGCGCGCAATTATCAAACCCGACGGGATCGATCCAAGCAGATAGCCGATTGCGATCGCCGCCAGCACTGCCGGCGTTGATGATACGAGTTCGGGCATTAACTCTCTCCTCCGAATATCTGTTTGCCGCCCACAAATGTTGCCAGCACCTTGCCTTGCATCCGCTGCCCGTCAAAGGGGGTATTTTTTGATTTGGAGTGTAATTGGAAACGATTCAGTACAAATGGGACGTTTGTGTCGAAAAGCACAAGATCTGCCGGAGCCCCAACGCACAGCCGTCCAGAATCAAGGCCCAACCTTCTGGCCGGGTTGTACGCCAGGGCGCGAAACAACGTGGGCAGATCAATGGCACCTGCATGATAAAGGCGCAACGCAGCCGGTAGCAGGGTTTCCAGCCCAACCGCACCGGATGCCGCTTCTTCGAACGGCAGGCGTTTGCTTTCCTCGTCTTGCGGGGTGTGGAACGAACCGATCATGTCAATCAATCCGGAGGCGACAGCCTCGACCATAGCCAACCGGTCATCCTCGCTGCGCAGGGGCGGCTTCAGTTTGAAGAATGTGCGGTAATCACCCACGTCGAGTTCATTCAGTGTCAAATGATGAATGTTTACGCCGGCCGTCACATCCAGACCGTTCTGTTTGGCGCGTTCCAGCGCGGGCAGGGCTGCTGCGGTTGACAGGGCGTCGGCGTGATAACAGGCGCCGGTCATCTCGACCAGAGACAGGTCGCGCTCCAGTTCCAGCTTTTCGGCCATAGGGGATACGGCTGGCAGCCCGCGTAAACTGGCGAATTTTCCCGAAGTTGCCGCCGCACCTTCTGATAACAGGGGCTCCTGAGGATGCGCAATGACCAGCGCCCCCAAAGAGTGGGCATAAGTCAGGCAGCGTGTGAATACCTTTGTGTCCTGCACGACGCGATCGCAATCGGTAAAGGCCACGGCGCCGGCATCGCGTAAAAATCCGATCTCAACCATTTCACGCCCGTTTCGCCCGCGGGTAAGTGCAGCCATATGCCGGATGTTGATCGGCGCATCCTGTGCCGCGCGACGGGTCACAAACTCCAGAATCTCGGGGCTGTCGATTGCCGGTATGGTATCGGGACGCGTGACCATGGTTGTCACCCCGCCTGCAGCGGCAGCCAGTCCTGCGGTTCGGTAGCTTTCCTTGTGGCGCTCACCGGGTTCGCACACTTTGACGCCAACATCCACGATTCCCGGTGCCAGATGTTTGCCATTGCAATCAATCAGGTGAATTTGCTTTGTGCGACAAGCTTGCGAATTCACGTCAATGGTCTGGTCCAGAATTTCGGCAATTTTCCCATCCGAAATGCGAAGGCCGCCGAGGGCTTCGGTTCCGGCCTCCGGATCAATCAGGCGGGCATTGTGCAGGATGAGATTCACGCGGTTTCCTCGGTGCGATGTTGAATTTGGATGTCCCGCATCATGCGATAGACCGCTTTGCTGTCAGCAATTCGCTCAAACCCGACGTTTACAGTATAGGTGCCGTTTTTGCCGCGTTTTTCGCGCTGTGCAAAATGCACGCTCCCTGGGTTGCCTTCAATCAGTTCCAGTGGCGAGTTTTTGTTAATGGAATAGGATATCAGTTTCTTTCCAACGAACGGCAGGTCGCTCGCAATAAACGCGCGTCTGCTCGTCAATGTATACCATGAATGGCGTCTCTTGAAACTTCCCCAGTAAATCGGGATCAGGGCCAGGGAAAGACCAACGGAAAAATGTATCAGGCCAAACATCCAGAAATATCCACCGGCCTGGGCGGCCATAAGCATCCAGAACAGTGCAAACCCGGCGAAAAGCAAGCCAAAACCGAGAGTCCCGATGGTGGCTGGGGTCAAGGCAACTTTTCCATCCGGGCGCCCCTGCCAGAGAATTTTCTCGCCTTTGTCCAGTATGCCTTCCCATCCGGATGCCTGGTGTTGTTCTGCTTTCACGTTGGCCATTGTTGCCCCTGCTATTTTGCCGGCTGACGATGCTGAATGACAGCATTGTTGATGGCGTCGACAGCACTCTTTGTATCGCGCAGATATTTCAGCATGTATTTATCACCACTATTCGTAATCAGTTGTGCTGCGCTGAACAGACCTCTGGCCTTTTTGATTTGAGAAAGCGGGATTGAGCGCCCGTCAGGGCCGATCATCCGCTGATCCGTCAATAGCCAGTGCATGTTGAGTTGCTCGGACGCAACATAGAGGCCTCGAACAGCAATTGCTGCAACCGCCGCCACCGGGCCAACCCAGGGATAGGGGTTTCCCGTGGCCATCAGGAAAACGGTTGTAATGACAGAACCAAGTGCCGCCAAAATGATATGTTCGCGTATATAGGTACCGCGATCAGGTACAAATTCACGTATCAGAGTCTCGCCATCACGCAGGGTTGGAATTGTATCAAACATAGATCCCCTCCTGTTTTGATGTCCGCAGATTTCTTGCCAGCAGATCCATCGCGGCCATGCGGACCGCGACCCCCATTTCCACCTGTTCCTGAATGACGCTGCGGTTGATGTCATCGGCCAATGTGCCGTCTATCTCGACCCCGCGGTTCATCGGGCCGGGATGCATGACAATGGCATCGGCTTTGGCCCGCGCCAGTTTTTCGGCGTCCAGCCCGAAACGATGGTAGTATTCACGCTCAGAAGGGATAAAGCCGCCATCCATGCGTTCGCGTTGCAGACGCAGCATCATCACCACATCAACACCCTCCAGCCCGGCACGCATGTCATCAAACACTTCAACACCAAAGTCTGCAATACCGGCGGGCATCAGGGTGGGTGGACCGATCAGCCGGACCCGGTTTTCCATCTTCCCCAGTAGCAGAATATTCGAGCGGGCCACCCGGCTGTGGGCAATGTCGCCGCAAATAGCGACAGACAGGCGGTGCAGACGGCCCTTTGCACGCTGGATGGTCAGTGCATCCAGCAAAGCCTGCGTCGGGTGCTCATGGCGCCCGTCACCGGCGTTCAAGACGGCGCAGTTAACCTTTTCCGCCAGCAGGTTTACGGCACCAGACTGCGGATGGCGTACAACCAGAATGTCTGGATGCATGGCATTCAGTGTCAGGGCGGTATCAATCAGGCTTTCGCCTTTCTTGATCGAACTGGCTTGCATTGACATGTTCATTACGTCCGCCCCAAGCCGTTTCCCGGCAAGTTCGAAAGATGCCTGTGTGCGGGTTGAGTTCTCGAAGAACATGTTGATCTGCGTGAGGCCGATCAGGGCCTCTGAATGCTTTTGCGTTCTGCGGTTCAGGTCGACATACTGATCTGCCAGTTCCAGAACGGTGCGAATCTCTTCGGGTTTCAGGTATTCGATGCCCAAAAGATGTTTTGCTTCAAAAGTCATTCAACACCCAGTTCTGCCGGTTTCCTGCTTATAGAAAGGGGTGGGGGAATGGGCAAGTCGCATGGGCCAACAGAAGGCGGCAATATACGCAAAGGCAAACAAGAAGAGCATTTACCAAACCGGATGAGCAGAATAGGAATACGGCATGGATTCCCGCATGGATGCTCATGCTGCAAAAGCGGCACTGGAATGGCAGATCGAACTCGGCGCGACCGAGGCAATCGATGATGCGCCAAGAAATCGGTACGACCTGCCTGCAAAAGCGCCAGCGCCGAAAAAGGCTCGTCCCGTTGGCGCAGTGGCACCAGAGAATTTGCCCACTGAAAGTGATCCGGTAGCAGAGGCCGAGCAAGCAGTGGCCAACGTCCGGACTCTGGAAGAGTTGCAAGCGGCGATCGCGGCTTTTGATGCGTGTGAGTTGAAACGCGGTGCACGCAATCTGGTGTTTGCCGATGGCAATCCGCATGCGCGAGTCATGATTGTTGGCGAGGCGCCGGGCCGTGATGAAGACCGGGAAGGGCGCCCTTTTGTCGGCCGGGCCGGGCATCTGCTGGACAAGATGTTCGCTGCGATTGATCTCAGCCGCACGGCTCCCGATCCCGAGCACGCACTCTACATTACCAATATACTGCCTTGGCGTCCCCCGCAGAACCGCGATCCAAAGCCGGAAGAAATAGCCATGATGCGGCCCTTTGTCTTTCGTCATATTGATCTGGTGGGACCGGATATACTGGTGCTGATGGGAAATATCGCGTGCCAGGGTCTGCTGGGAAAGCGCGGCATTACCCGGCTGCGCGGCAAATGGCAGGAATTGGGAGGGCGACCGGTCATGCCGATGTTCCATCCGGCATATTTGTTGCGTAACCCTTCCGCGAAACGCGAAACCTGGCAGGATTTACTGGCTTTGAAAGAAAAACTTGGAGAAAGTTGATGTCACGAATTGACGAGACCATGGAGTTTATTCCAGTGCGTATTGCCGTATTGACGGTTTCGGACACACGTGGACTGGATGACGACAAATCGGGCCGGGTATTGGTAGACCGTATCTCCGCAGCCGGGCATATTCTGGCCGACCGTGCGATCGTACAGGATGAACGCGATGAGATTGCAGCGCAACTGCGCAAATGGTGTGCAAATCCCGAAGTTGATGTGATCATTTCGACAGGTGGTACCGGCCTCACCGGGCGCGATGTGACTGTTGAAGCACACCGGGATGTCTACGAAAAAGAGATCGAAGCCTTTGGTACGGTTTTTACGATGGTCTCCATGGACAAGATTGGCACCTCTGCGGTGCAGTCGCGCGCAACGGGCGGTGTGGCGCAGGGCACCTATCTGTTTGCTTTGCCAGGAAGTCCCGGCGCATGTAAGGATGCTTGGGACGAAATACTGCTTTTGCAACTGGATTACCGCCACCGACCGTGTAATTTTGTCGAAATGTTTCCTCGGCTGGAAGAACACAAACGCCGGAAATAATGCAAAAACAGCAGGCTGTGATATAATGTCAGGGTTGGCGGTCGTGCCTGCCGTGCTTATCTGAGGTAAAGCGGATCAACGCCGTTGATTAAGGGAATGGCCATGCGATTTTTGGGACGCAGCCTGATGGGTCTGATTCTGCTGTCTCTGACAGTGGGTCTATTGGCTTGGGCTGGTGCCACACTGGTCTCTGCGGTTGAAGCGCGTCGCAGCAAGACTACACAGGAAAGACCCCATCGCGAGCGGGTCTTTTCCGTGAATGTGGTTAAGGTAACCGCAAGTGATATTGCCCCGGTTCTGACCAAATACGGAGAGTTGCGCAGCTTGCGCACACTGGATTTGCGCGCACCGGAATCGGGGCGCATCATACGCCTTGCCGCCGAATTCGCAGAAGGCGGGCGCGTGCAGGAAGGGCAGTTCCTGGCGCAGATAGATCCTGCAGATGCGTTGTCGGTGCTCGAACAGGCCAAGGCTGATTTGCAAGAAGCGCAAAATGAGGTGCAGGATGCCGCAGCGGCCCTGAAGCTGGCCACCAGGGATCTTGAACTGGCCAAGGCACAGGCGGCATTACGCAAACGAACCCTGTCGCGGCAGAAAGACTTGCAAAAACGGGGTGTGGGAACAGATGCAACCGTTGAAGCGGCAGAGCTTGCCGATGCGGCGGCTGCTCAGGTCGTGCTGTCGCGGCAACAGGCAATCCAGAAGGCGCAAGCTCGCGTAAAACAGGCCAGCATACGTGTGAAGCGCCTTCAGATTTCTCTGAAGGACGCGCAACGACGTTTGTCGGATACACGGATCGTTACGCCTTTCCCGGGTACGCTTGATCAGGTTTCAGTCGTGGCAGGAGGATTGGTGGCAAAGAACGAACGACTGGCACAACTCATCGACCCGTCAGAACTCGAAGTGGCTTTTCGGGTGTCCACTTCCGAGTACGCGCGCCTGCTGACCGATGATGGGGGCGTGGTGCGTGCACCTGTGGAAGTCGTATTGGATGTTCTGGGCCTTGATTTAACGGCGCATGGTGTCCTGTCCCGCGAAAGTGGGGCCGTCGGCGATGGCCTGACCGGTCGCCAGTTGTTTGCGCAACTTGACGACGCACGTGGCTTTCGTCCCGGTGATTTTGTGGAAGTTCGCCTGAAGGAGCCGACGTTAAAGCAGGTAACCCTTTTGCCGGCAACGGCCTTGAATGCAAAACAGGCGGTCCTTGTGTTGGGAGATGACGATCGGCTGGAAGAGGTGCCTGTGAAACTGCTGCGGCGGCAGGGTAATGACGTGATCGTTCGCGCTGCGGAATTGGTTGGGCGGGAAGTGGTTGCCAAGCGGTCGCCGTTGCTGGGGGCCGGGATCAAGGTTCGGCCCCTGCGGGCGGATTCTGCTGCCAGGTCACATGATGATCCGACAGACACGGCAACGGTTGTGCTGGAGCCGGAGCGGCGCGCACGTCTGGTTTCGTTCATAAAGAACAATTCCGACTTGCCTGAGGATGCCCGGAAACGGATGTTGACCCAATTGGAGAAAGAGGCAGTCCCAGTCCGGGTGGTTACCCGTATCGAAGCCCGGATGGGGGGCTGAAGATGGTACGGCAGCTTCCCCCGGCGGCCCACGGGTTTCTATCCTATTTCACACGGCACCGCACAGCGGCAAATCTGTTGCTTGTGGTCATGCTGGCGCTGGGGCTTGCTGTTTTACCCCAACTGCGCACGCAGTTTTTTCCGGATATTGTTATTGATAATGTTTCGGTGCGGGTGCTCTGGAAAGGTGCCGGCGCCGAAGATGTCGACAAGGCGATTGTTCAGGTTTTGGAACCTGCTCTGTTGTCTGTTGAAGGTGTCGAAGGGTCATCATCGACCTCGGTCGAGGGGCGCGCCTTTATCAAACTGGATTTCCTGCCCAACTGGGACATGGCAAGGGCGGCCGAGGATGTGCAGGCGGCCATTGACGCGGTGAGCAATCTTCCAGAGGACGCCGAAGAGCCGACTGTACGCCGCGGTGCCTGGCGTGACAGGGTGACGGATGTTGTCATAACCGGGCCGGTTTCGGTGGAGCAGATCGGGCGATTTGCTGACGAGTTTACCACCAGACTGTTTGCCGCCGGAGTGACAAGAACCACTATTCGGGGGGTGGCATCGCCGGAAATCGTGATCGAAGTTCCTTCCGAAAACCTGATCCGCAATGGTGTGACCATGCAGGAAATCGCATCCGCCGTTGCCGAGGAAGCATCAGCCGACCCGGCAGGCGATGTAAACGGTGCCAACGCGCGTGTGCGCACAGGGATTGCCAAGGTAAGCGCGCGTGATATTGCCCGTATCGTTCTGCGCTCGAACCCGGACGGGTCACGTTTGACGGTGGGAGATGTGGCGGATGTCTACAAGTCCGGCACCGACAGGGAAATTGCTTATTTCGTCGGCAGTCAGCCGGCAGTTTCCGTTCGGGTGGATCGTTCCGACAAAGGCGACGCGATCGAGATTCAGAAAACAGTGGAAAAAGTGGCTGCAGATTTGATGCTGACTCTGCCGCCGGCTGTGAAGATCGACCTTATCCGAACGCGGGCCGAGGCCATTTCCGGGCGCCTCAATATGCTGCTGGATAACGGTCTGATGGGGCTGGGAATGGTGTTGGCCCTGCTCTTTCTGTTTCTGAACACGCGTACGGCCATCTGGGTTGCCGCAGGCATACCTGTTTCTGTCCTGACCGCTCTGGCGCTGATGTATGCTGCGGGAATAACCATCAACATGATCTCGCTGTTTGCGCTTATTATCACGTTGGGCATGGTGGTTGATGATGCCATTGTCGTCGGAGAACACGCGGATTTTCGGGCGCGCCGCCTTGGCGAAGACCCGACAATAGCGGCCGAAAATGCAGCGCGGCGCATGGCGGCCCCGGTTTTTTCAGCGACTCTGACCACGGTGATTGCCTTTTTTACGCTGGTTGCTGTCGGCGGGCAGATGGGAAGCCTGATTGCCGATATTCCCTTTACCGTTATTGCCGTTTTGACGGCGTCCCTGATGGAGTGTTTTCTGATCTTGCCAAATCACATGGCCCATGCACTGGCCCATTCGAACCGGGATCACTGGTATGACTGGCCCAGCCGTACTTTCAACCGTGGGTTTTTCTGGTTTCGCCAGCATGTATTTCGCCGTTTGATGGTGGCCGTTGTCTGGGCACGTTATCCGGTTTTGGCCGGTGTGATTGTTCTGCTGGCGTCGCAAGTGGCGCTTGTTGTGCGTGGAGACGTCCAATGGCGTTTTTTTAACGCGCCCGAGCGTGGTTCGGTGACAGGAAATTTTGCCATGATCGAAGGCGCTACGCGGGCAGATGCGATTGAAATGATGCATGAAATGCAACGCGCGACCGAGGCGTTGGGGAAGAAATATGAGAAACGATACGGTCGCAACCCGTTGGACTATGTTCTGGCTGAAATCGGCGGAAACACCGGGCACGGTCTGGCTGGTGTCGAAAACAAGGATACCGATTTGCTGGGCTCCATCGCCATAGAACTTATCGACCCGGATCTGCGGCCATATTCGTCATTCAAGTTTGTCGCCGATCTTCAGGAAACCGTACGCAAGCTTCCGTTAGCCGAGACAGTCAGTTTTCGGGGATGGCGTTCTGGTCCGGGCGGAGATTCTCTGGCCGTAGAGTTCTACGGAGCCGACGCAAGAACACTCAAAGCCGCTGCAGAGGCGTTAAAGACGGCGATGGTGCAGTTCCCCGAAGTGACAGGCGTGCAGGACAGTCTGGCCTATGACAAATCGGAACTGGTGCTGGAACTTACACCTCAGGGAAAGGCATTGGGGTTTACGATTGACGGGCTGGGCCGGGCCTTGCGCAACAGATTGAACGGTATCGAAGCCGCCAGCTATCCGGAGGGGCCGCGCTCGGCAACGATCATGGTGCAGTTGCCCAAGGACGAATTGACAGCGGATTTTCTGCAAAACACCCAAATGCGTACTAAAAAGGGTCAGTATGTTTCCCTGTCTGATATTGTAACGGTTAGCGAATCCACCGGGTTTTCAACAGTTCGGCGTGAAAATGGCGTGCGGCTTGTTTCGGTTACAGGCGATATATCCGAGGACGACGCCGAGCGCGCAACAGAAATCATGGAGAGCCTGCGCAAGGATATCCTGCCGCGCATTGAAAGCGATTACAGGGTAGAAGGCAAACTGTTTGGTCTGGCAGAGCAGGAGCGCGAATTTCTTTCGGACGCGATGCTGGGTTTTATGCTTGGCCTGATCGGAATATATCTGACCCTGGCGTGGATATTTGCAAGTTGGACAAGGCCAATGGTGGTTATGGCCATAATCCCCTTTGGGCTGGTCGGCACCATTTTCGGGCATTGGCTACATGATGTTCCACTGTCGATGTTCACGGTGGTCGGACTGCTTGGAATGACCGGGATTATCATAAATGACGCGATCGTTCTCGTGACAACAATTGATGAATATGCACGCGAGCGCGGGCTGATTCCGGCCATTATAGAGGGAACATCCGATCGTCTTCGGGCAGTGTTGCTGACCACGCTGACAACGGTGATAGGTCTGGCACCCTTGCTGTTTGAAAGCTCGTCGCAAGCCCAGTTTCTGAAACCCACGGTGATAACGCTTGTGTATGGTCTGGGGTTTGGCATGGGGCTTGTTTTGCTTGTTGTGCCCGCGCTTTTGGGGATGCAGATGGATATCCGGCGCCAGATGCAGGCGCTGCGCCGGGCCATGCGCTGGCGGCATGGCGCGGGTTTGGTCAACTGGACAGTATCCGTGGTTGCGCTGGGATCGGTCGGGATTTTCGCAATGACATTCGGTCAGGTGTTTCTGACCGGCTCACTCCCGGCAGCACTGCTAAAGATCTTGCCGTTTTTACAATCTGTCCCGTCGATGCCTGCCGCCTTTGGCGCATTTGTCATTGGCGTGATGATTCTGGTATTCATCGCCTATATGATCGGGGCATTAATGATCAATCGTCAGAGAAGACGGGCCTGACCCTGGTCACCCGAATCCAAAGTTCGCTACATTTCGGCAATCGTCCCCGGATCGCTTGCGATCCGGTTTGCGCCCGGCCCCGAACCTGCCGTTGGCACCTGATTTCCATGCAGAGAACTTCGATTCCGGGTGACTAGCTCTCGGTGCAGCCGCGGATATCGACAGCACGGTCGCTTCCCAAAACCGTGATTCGTACCTTTGCGCTGTCGAGTTCGAAAGGGGCGTTGGATGGCGGGACCATTTCTGCGCGGGCAATGAGTGTGCCGCCCTTGCGGACTGTTTCAGCTTGACCGACCCAAATTGATTGATCGGGGGCCTCAAGCACAGCGGTTTCTTCCCCTCCGGTTGAAGGAATATCAATGGTTGCCGTTACGCGCAGCCCGTCTTTGATGGGTTCGATCTGGCATGTTACAGCGCCTACGCCAGCCTTTTGTGCAGTTTCAGGTTGCGCGGCCAGTGCTTGGCGGATTTCAGGATCGGGCGACGTTTCATCGGGCGAAAGATCAACATTGAACTGAAGGCTGATCGGAACGCAGATATCCCGGCAAACACCAAGCGTAACCTGCGCTTTCATCTCGATGGGTTTTTCTACGGCTTCGGGTGTGAACTCCAGCGGGATAATGACTTCGTTATGGTAGACAATAGAACGCATGCCGCCAAGGGTCGCAACCTCGGGGCGGGGCCACATCATTTCAACTGATTTAATGTTTTTTGAGCCGGACCAATCAAACTGCGGAGGAATTCCGGCATCACCCGGTGCACGCCAATAGGTTTTCCAACCCGGTTTCAAACGGATGCGCAATGCAGCCATATGGTGGCCATCTGGTTTCTGCCAGCCCGATAAAATGTCAATGGACTGTACACCAATCAAGTCGGCCTCTGCTGGTGCAATACCTGGCATCGCAAGAAAAACACAGGTCATGACCAGGAAACGCAAACGGCAAATCAAAGAAACAATCATATTCATCCGGTTAGAAATACCTGTTTAAGCGGGAAATGAAAATCACGTTTCCGCGAAGGGTTCTGAAATGTGGCAATTCTTCCCCTTGCGCTATATCTGAAACACGCCCATCTTTCAGGTATGAACAAGACAGGAAACACCAAGAGCAACAAAGAGGATCTGGTCGGCAAGCTACTGATTGCCATGCCCAGCATGGGCGACCCAAGGTTTGGCAAAAGCGTCGTCTACATTTGCGCCCACACTACCGATGGCGCAATGGGCCTGATTATAAACAAGCCCACCCCCGACCTGAAATTCAAGGATTTGCTGGAACAACTGTCGATTCCTTCGCAGGCCGGTGGTGGAATCGACGATGGACGTCCCATCTTTTTTGGTGGCCCGGTAGAAACGGCCCGCGGGTTTGTCCTGCACACATCCGATTACAAGATCGAAGAGATGACGCTGGCCGTGACTCGTGGTTTCTGCATGACGGCGACACGTGACATTCTTGCCGATATGGCCAAGGGGCAGGGCCCGGATCAGGCAATCCTGGCCCTGGGATATGCGGGCTGGGGGCCTGGCCAGCTTGAGGCCGAACTCCAGCAGAACGGATGGCTTGTGGCTGAAGGCGCGCGGGATCTGGTCTTTTCGGAAGACAACTCTGGTAAATGGACGGCTGCCCTGCAAACATTGGGAATTGATCCTTCATTGCTTTCGCTGGAAGGCGGGCGCGCCTGATCATCTTTTCCTGACCTCGGGTATGTGAGACCTAAGCCATTGTGACTTTGCTGCCGAGCACGGTTTCTATGTCAGCTTGCGGGATGGCGCCCCGCCGTAGGATCTGGGCTTCAGAGCCGGCCAAGCGAACGATGGTGGACTCTTTTGCAAGCGGGCAGGGCCCGGCATCAATGACTGCGTCAATCAGGCCGGACATTTCCGCAACAACATGCTCTGCCCTTGTTGGGCTATCCTTTCCAGAGAAGTTGGCCGAGGGGGTGGCGACGGGTCCTCCAAACGCCCGCAGCAATTGATTGGCAACAGGATGAGCGGGTATGCGAAGGCCGATACTGCCGCCGTTGGAGCTGACCTGTTCGGGCAGTTTCCGGTTTTTGTGGATCGGCAAAACCAGCGTCAGGGCGCCGGGCCAGAAGGCGTGCGCCAGTTTTTTTGCCGGAGATCCAAAAATCGCCATACTACGGGCAATGGCAAGATCAGGAACCAAAACACTGAACGGTTTGGACAAAGGGCGTTTTTTCACCTGGACCAGTTTTTGAATGGCCAGTTCATTTGCCGCATCTGCCCCAAGTCCGTAAACTGTTTCTGTCGGAAAGGCGACCAGACCACCGGCACGAAGGATGGAAACAGCTTCACTCAATCCTCTTGAACAGCCGGACAGGATACGCGTTTCGCATTTGTTCATGATTCTGACGCTGCGTTTCGGTTGCGGGGGTGGCACTATAGCTTACCGTGGTGCCAAGTTGCTGGGTGACATAGCGGTATGGGGACCGGAATCCAAGCCGCCAAAAGAAATGCAGGGAGAAAACATTGGCCTATCGTGCACCAGTGGGGGAGTTCAAATTTCTTTTTGATCATGTGGTCGGCATGGACCGCGTGACACAAACGCCATTGTTTGCCGAGGCCGCAGGTGAGGTAACTGAGGCCATCCTGACAGAAGCTGGCCGTATGTGTGAAGAGATTCTTGCTCCGTTGCAGCGTGTCGGAGACCTCAACCCGGCCCATCTGGAAAACGGGGTGGTTCGATGCAGCCCCGGGTTTGGCGATGGTTACAGGGCCATTGCAGAAGGTGGCTGGATAGGCATGGCCGCCAGCGCAGAAAGCGGTGGCATGGGGCTGCCGGTTACTCTCATGACAGCCGTCAACGAAATGATGGCCGGTGCTTGCCTGTCCTTGCAGTTGAACCCGCTGATGAGCCAGGGACAGATAGAAGCACTGGAACATCACGCCAATGACGCGTTGAAATCCGTTTACCTGCCCAAACTGATCAGCGGTGAATGGTGCGGGACAATGAACCTGACCGAGCCGCAAGCAGGTAGCGACGTGGGCGCATTGCGCTGCAAGGCCATTGCCAATGGTGATGGAACCTACGCGGTGAGTGGCACCAAGATTTTCATCAGTTGGGCGGACAACGATTTTTCCGAGAATGTCTGCCACCTGGTTTTGGCGCGCCTGCCAGACAGCCCGCCGGGAACCAAGGGGATCAGCCTGTTCATGGTTCCGAAACTGATCCCGGATGCCGAAGGAAACCCCGGTGAGAGCAACAGCCTGAAGGTCGTTTCCCTTGAGCACAAGCTGGGGCTGCATGCCAGCCCGACCGCAGTCATGGAATTTGCCGGAGCGACCGGCTGGTTGGTGGGGGAACCAAATGCCGGGATGAAAGCCATGTTCACAATGATGAACAATGCACGCCTTGGCGTTGGCGTGCAGGGGCTGGGCGCGGCAGAAGGGGCATATCAGAAAGCGCTGTCATATGCGCAGGAGCGCAAACAGGGCCGCCCGATGATAAAAAACGGTACGGGGGCCATCATTGACCATGCGGATGTGCGCCGCATGCTGCTGACGATGAAATCTCAGATTTTTGCGGCCCGGGCTATTGCGCTATCATGTTCGGTGGCAATTGATATGGCACGCGCCACAAACCGCAAGGAATGGCAGGCTCGGGCGGCCTTTCTGACCCCGATAACAAAGGCCTATGGTACTGATGTCGGTATTGATGTTGCGTCGACCGGAATTCAGGTGCATGGCGGCATGGGCTATATCGAGGAAACCGGGGCGGCACAGTATCTGCGCGATGTCCGGGTTACAGCGATATACGAAGGGACCAACGGAATTCAGGCCATGGACCTCGTTGCGCGCAAAATGATGGATGATGGCGAAGCAGGCTATCGTTTGCTGGAAGAGATAGAAGGGAATGCAGAATCTGCACGGGCTGTATTTCCCGAACTGGCCGAAGCACTATGGTTGGCGGCCGAAAATCTGAGGGAAACGACAGAGTGGCTGGTTGCCCAGAATGATTTGAACGAACGGTTCGCCGGCGCTGTCCCCTATTTGCGTGCTTTTGCATTGGTTCTGGGGGCGGATGCACATTTGCGCGCCGCAATGGCCGCAGGTTCCGGCAGCGCCAGGATGCATTTGGCCGCCTTCTATATTCAGCGCCTGCTTCCGGAATACACTGCGCTGTTGACACATAGCCGGGTCGGGGCAAAAGGCCTGTACACGCTTTCCGCTGAAGACCTGGCCGAGTTGTGATGGATGCCCCGTCTCCCAGGCTTTGCTATCCATTTGAAGTTGCGCCCTCTGAAGGAGAAGCAATAGAAGTTGCCCCCGGTATCTTTTGGATGCGTCTGCCGCTGCCTATGAAGCTGGATCATGTAAATGTTTATGCTGTAGACGAAGGCGATAGCTGGACGTTGATTGATACCGGGTTCAACAGCCGGCGTGGCCGCCGGATCTGGCAGAAGCTGTTAAATGGTCCCTTGGCCGGAAAACCGGTGCAAAGGGTTATGGTAACCCACCACCACCCCGACCACATCGGTATGGCGGGGTGGCTGCAGTCGGATTTTGATGCTGAATTGTGGACGACCCGAACCGCCTGGTTGTTTGCGCGCATGCTGATGCTGGACGAACAGGACAGGCCCACAAGAGAAACGGTGAAATTTTGGCGGGCCTGCGGAATGGAACCGCGTGTTCTGGAAAAACGTCTTCAGGAACGACCGTTTAATTTTGCCGATGTGGTGGCGCCGCTACCGTTGGGTTTCAAGCGCTTGAAAGAGGCTGACAGCATTGAAATGGGGGGGCGTGTCTGGGATGTACACATGGGTAACGGGCATGCGCCGGAACACGCAACGTTTTGGAGCAGGGATGACAATCTGGTCATTGGCGGAGATCAACTGCTTCCCTCCATTTCACCGAATATTGGTGTTTACGCGACGGAACCTGAGGCTGACCCATTGGCCGAATGGTTGGAAAGCTGCGAAAAGCTGCGCCAATTTGCGCGTGATGATCAACTGGTATTGCCGGGCCATAAACTGCCCTTTACCGGCTTGCCGTTTCGATTGCATCAATTGATAGAGAACCATCACGGGGCTCTGGCCAGACTGCAAGGTTTTCTGAAAACACCTCGTACCGCAGCAGAGTGTTTTCAGACGCTGTTCAAGCGTTCTATTGGCGAGGCAGAATATGGGCTGGCCCTGGTCGAAGCCATGGCCCACGTGCAGCATTTGTATGTTTCGGGCCACGCCAGCCGTACCGTGCGGTCGGATGGAGCCTATTTGTGGCATTGCGGTGACGTATGACGATCTGATAGGACCGCCAATGAGGCTGTGATCCAGCAAGCCGTGACAGGCTGGCAAGAATCGTCTAATTGGAAGAAAGCGAACAGGAGAGGAGACAGGCTGTGACGGATAAAAAAACTGGTAAAACATCAGAAGAGCATGAGATGATCGGCGATTTTGTTGTTGAACACGGCGACATGAATGTCGAGGCGCATGAAAAAACCTTTGAAGGGTTCATGAAGTTCGTAACCTATGCGGGAATTGGCATTATCATATTTCTGATATTTCTGGCCATGGTTGGCGCCTGAATTAAAACAGGAAAACTACCGAAACAGGGGTGAGGCGTTCGCATGCGTAAATTTTTTCTGGTGTTACTTTTGCCTCTTTTTCTGGCTGCCTGCGGGGCTGAACCCATTTGGGCCCCGGATGCCGAAGTTGCACGCGCAAATTACCGATTTGATGGCCCGACAAAGCTGACGTTGTTTACAGTGATCAACAACAGGTCGAATTCCGGCGCGCATTCCGCCCTTATGATCAATGCCTCACAAAGGGTAATTTTCGATCCGGCAGGCACTTGGAAGCATCATTCAATCCCCGAGCGAAATGACGTGCAGTATGGGATTACTCCGCGCGTTCTGGAGTATTATGTAGACTATCACGCGCGCACCACCTACCGGGTCGTCATGCAGGAAATCGAAGTTTCACCGGCAGTGGCAGAGATGGCACTGCGCCTGGTGCAGGCAAATGGCGCCGTACCCAAAGCATATTGTGCACGGTCTCTCTCATCCATCCTGAGGCAATTGCCGGGTTTTGAAAGCATAAAGGTGACGTTCTTCCCCAAAAGGATCATGCGGGATTTCGCAAAGATCCCCGGAGTGAAAGAACGTGTGATCTATGATAACGATGACGACGATCACAGTGCTCTGCTGACAGCGCAAAATCAGGTTGCAGCACCGGTGAATTGATACTCATCCAATCACTGAAAGTCCTGTGTAAAGCGTGGCGGCGCCGCCCAGAATTGATACCAGAATGTTTCTGGTGATTGTTCCCAGGCCGATTGTAACGAGCGCTGCGAGCAAACGGGCGGCATCGGGTTGTCCTCCTGTTGCCTGAGGCCAGAGAACCAGAGGCGCCACCAATCCGGGAAGTATGGCAACGGGGGTATAGCGCAAATGCCTCAGAACCCAGGCCGGAAAAGTTCTATTGCCAATCAGCCCGAAAAAGGAAAAGCGGATCAGATAAGTGCCTATGGCAATCAGCCCGATAAGAAACCAGATTTGTGTGGAGGACATTGTCATTTGGATTTTCTTTCCATCCAGAGCTCAACCTGTACGCCAGCCACCATGGCCAGAAGTGCAGCGATCAGCAGCCCTAAGTTTAACGGCAGAAAAGCCAGCGCCAGTGATAATACAACAGAGGTTAACGCCGCAGCCAAGTGTGCAACAGTGCGCAGCATCGGCGCGACAAGGGCAAGAAATGTGATTGGAACGGCAAAGTCCAATGCGAATTCGGGGGGAATGCCCGCGCCCATCCTGGCGCCGAGAAATGTCGCGCCATACCACATTGGCACCAAAGGTGTGGCGACACCAAAGTAATACGCATATTTCTGAGGTGTGTTCAGTTCGGGGGGGCGGTCGTAACGGGCAAGGCTGACCGCGTAAACCTGATCAACCAGAACATAGGCCGCCAGAGCGCGCTTCCATAACGGAGCATTGCTCAGATGTGGGGCGAGTGAAGCCGAGTACATGGCCATGCGCAGATTTACAGCCAGAGACGTGGCCAGAATAATCAGAACAGGCGCGTTTTCCTGCATCAGTTGCAGGGCGGTGAACTGGGCAGCTCCGGCAATGACAGCAATACTGAAACCCATGGTTTGCGCCAGGGTCATCCCGGCCTCGGTTGCTACGACGCCGAACAGCATTCCAAAGGGCAAAGCCACGATCAAAAACGGAAGCCCGTCGCGAAAGCCCTGCCTGTAAACTGATTTGGTTGTGGTGGCCGACATTTCTTGCCTTTAGACTGGTTTTGAATTCCGCGAACAAGCGGTGACAGCAGGAGACAGAATTGCCAAGTAAAATCGACCTGTCGGAATACATAATCGCCCCGCATCCAACGCGCGAAGATCTTTCTCGTGCGGTTCAGGGCTGGGACCAGACCGGCCAACCTATTGTAACCCACGTGGTCGAAGAGCGCCCGCTGACAATTTTTCTGAATAAGCGCGAAATCGTGACCGCCATGACCATAGGCGATTATCCGGAATATCTTGCCCTGGGGTTCTTGCGAAATCAGGGAATGCTGGCATTGGATGAGGAAGTCACCGCAATCGATTTCGATGCTGATATCGAAACCGTGGTTGTGCGAACAATGCGGGAAACTGATTTTGAGGACAAGCTGCGCAAAAAGACCCGCACATCCGGTTGCGCTGTTGGCACTGTTTTCGGCGATATGATGGAAGGGCTGGAAGGTGTGCAACTGCCAGAAACGGAAGTGCGGTCTTCCTGGCTTTATACCCTGGCGGATAAAATAAACCGCACACCCAGTCTTTATCTTGAAACCGGCGCCATACATGGCACGGTTTTGTGCAAGAAAGACCGCCCGTTGGTTTATATGGAGGACGTGGGTCGCCATAACGCAGTTGACAAGGTGGCAGGTTGGATGATGTCTGAACGTGTGCAAGCAGCGGATAAGATCCTCTACACAACAGGGCGATTGACCTCGGAAATGGTTATCAAAACGGCGATGATGGGGATTCCTGTGCTGGCTTCGCGGTCGGGTTTTACTGCTTGGGGGGTGGAAATTGCCCAACAGGTCGGTTTGACCCTGATCGGCAGAATGCGCGGCCAGCGTTTTGTTTGCCTGTCGGGAAACGATCGTCTGATCCGTGATATTGACCCGGCAGCGATCCCGCAGGAACCCAAGAAACACAGACGTAAAGGCGCGCACGGATGAAACAGCCTCTGGGGGTGATCTTGGCCGGCGGGCAAGCCCGGCGTATGGGGGGAGGTGACAAAGGGCTGTTAACCCTGGGAGGAATCCCGATACTGCAAAGAGTAATAGACCGGTTGCAGCCACAGGTGGCCGATTTGGCCTTGAATGCAAATGGAGAAGCCGCACGTTTTGAACAGTTCGGCTTGCCTGTGATTCCGGATTCAATTGCCGGGTTTGCAGGGCCGCTGGCCGGTGTTCTGGCAGGGTTGGATTGGGCTGCTCAGCAAGGGGCAGAACAAATTGTCACTGCGGCTGCCGATACTCCGTTTTTCCCTTGTGATCTGGTTCCACAATTGTTGCTTGCGGCCGAAAGGGCGGAAACCACCATTGCGCTGGCTGCAACGCCGCATGCCACGCGCGGTTGTATGCGGCATCCGACTTTTGGATTGTGGCCTGTGGCGCTGCGCGATGATTTGCGCAAAGCGCTGGAAAACGGGTTGCGCAAGGTTGTGATCTGGACTGAAACCCATCAGGCAACCGAGGCCATTTTCCCGGACACCCCGTTTGACCCGTTCTTCAATGTAAATACGCCAGAAGATCTGGCACTGGCTGAAAGCATGATCGTAAGGGAAGCATGATGAAAATTTACGGTGTTACAGGCTGGAAAAATGCTGGAAAAACAGGACTGATGGAGCGGTTGGTGGCTGAATTCACGGCGCGTGGGATATCGGTTTCAACGGTAAAACACGCGCACCACAGCTTTGATGTGGATCACAAAGGCAAAGACAGCTATCGGCATCGCATTGCTGGCGCGCAAGAGGTCATGCTGGCCTCTACAAAACGCTGGGCCTTGATGCATGAAAGCCGCCCGCCTCAGGATCCGGCACTTGCGGAATTGCTGTCGCGCCTCTCACCCGTCGATCTTGTTCTTGTCGAGGGCTACAAACGCGATCGACATCCCAAGGTTGAGGCATTTCGCGCCGAAACCGGAAACCCTCTGATTGCACCCGAGGATGAAACCATTCGGGCGGTGGCCAGCGACAGCCCGCTTGAGGGATTGGACCGGCCGGTTTTTGACTTGAATAACACGTCGGCGATTGCTGATTTCATTTTGAAAGAGGTAGGATGGAAGCAGGATCGTTCTGAAATTCGCCCGAATATCGTTCCACCACCTCTGCGCAACGATTGCTTTGCATTACCGGCAGGCGTGAACTGGATTCCCGTGGATGAGGCTTTGGAGCGTCTGCAGAAATCCATACATCCCGTGACGGGTCGGGAAGAGATAGCCGTTGATTTGGCCCTGGGGCGTATTCTGGCCGAGGATGCTGTTGCGGTGCGGGCCAACCCGCCTGGCCCGAATTCGGCAGTTGATGGGTATGGGTTTGCGCATGAAACGCTTGATGGGGGTGTGCAGGTGTTGCCCCTGGTTCAAGGCCGCTCTGCTGCCGGTGCGGCTTTTGCCGGCACGCTTCCCGCAGGCCACGCTGTCAGGATTTTGACAGGTGCCTTGCTGCCTGATGGCGTTGATACAGTTGTCCTGCAAGAAGATGTGACGCTACAGGAAGGACATATTGCATTTCAATCCGGGGTTCGCGCCGGGGCCAATACCCGCAAAGCTGGCGAGGACGTTCAGGCTGGGGAAAAGGTGCTGGCGGCGGGAACCAAACTGCGCGCGCCGGAGCTTGCCCTGCTGTCGGGGGTGGGGCTTTCGCGCATCATGGTTCGCAAGCGCCTGCGGGTCGGGGTGTTGTCCTCTGGCGATGAAATCGTCCCTCCCGGCAGCACAATGGATGTTGCGAAAACCTATGATGCAAATCGGCCAATGCTACTGGCACTTGCCCGAGGGTGGGATTGTGAGGCAATTGATCTGGGGCATGTGCCGGACAGGCGGGATCTGCTGCGCGATGCGTTTGATGAGGCATCCGGCAAGGTGGATGTCATCATGACATCGGGCGGTGCTTCGGCTGGTGAAGAAGATCATGTTTCAGCGCTGCTGACGCAGGAAGGCACCATGCAGTCATGGCGGATTGCCATGAAACCCGGGCGCCCTCTGGCGTTGGCGCTGTGGAAGGGTATTCCCGTTTTCGGGTTGCCGGGAAATCCTGTAGCCGCATTGGTGTGCGCACTTGTTTTTGCCCGTCCGGCGTTGCTGCGGCTGGCAGGGGGGGCGTGGGCAGCCCCTATGGGGTTTGAGGTTCCGGCAGCTTTTGCCAAAGTCAAAAAGCCGGGCAGGCGGGAATATCTGCGGGCGCGGATAAATGCCAAAGGCGAAGCAGAAGTATTCAAATCCGAAGGGTCAGGGCGCATTTCAGGCCTGAGCTGGGCGGATGGATTGGTTGAATTGAAGGATGGTGAACTCAGCATCAAACACGGCGATCCGGTTCGGTTTTTTCCCTATGCAAGCTTTGGGGTGTGTTAGCTGATCTGGATCAGTCGAATGTTCCGGCAACGCGTCCGAGCAGCATAAAAGCCCGTGCTGTACGGGTATCGGAAAGGGCGGCAATATCAGGATCACTGGCGCCCTTTTCAAAGCTGACGAAAGTCTGATCAAACTGGCGCAGAAAATGGTGCGCTGTGTCACGAAAAATTGGATCCTGGCGCATACGGCCAGCCGCAAGAGCCAGGCTGGAGCGGTCTCTTACGCCCCCCAATGCGGCAACGGTGCGGCCACGTTCGCCTTTGGCAAATTTACGCCAGATTTCCGGCCGTGCCCTGTCCGGGCGCAAGTCATCCATATAAATCCCGTCCTGCGACAACAGGGTCAGAATGTCTTGTGCGGCCTGAACCAGTTTCGCAACCTGGCGGTCATGCAGTGCACGGCGCAACGCGGCAAACCCTTCCTTGTCATCCGCGTTTTCGGGAAAGTTGAGGGCGCGAACGAAATCCTGAATGGAAACTGGCGGGCCGATTTCTTCGGCGGGGGTCCCGAGCGCCAGCGTCGGTTGCGATTCGCTGGCCTCTGCTGCGCTGTTGGCCAGCGCCGGTTTTGTTTCCGGAGCTTCGGCGGCCAGTTTTTCCCTGTGCGAGGTGAAGGTGGCAATGGCCGTTTCGGTTTGTTTCTGTGCGGCCGCGATCTTGTCCAGCTTGGCCTCAACCGAGGGCTTTAATTCCAGACCGGCATTATGTGCCTGCGTCAGGTATGTGTGGCGCATGGCATCAATTGCCGATTGAAGGCGCGCGGCTTCTTCTCGCATGATACGGGCGCTCCGGGCTGCCGCTGCACCTACCCATATCACCGCTACCGGCAGGAAAATTGCCATAAGCGTTATCACCAGCGCCAGCGCGTCCAGTTGGGATGCGCCGTCATCACTGCTTTTTACAAGAAAAAACAGCCCAACACCGCCGACCCAAAGGACACTGAGTACAATGGCGATTATTTCAGTTGATGTAATCCCTGGCGCCCCTCGGCGCGCAAAAATGCCAAGGTCGATTGCCGGATCTTTGTTTTGCTCTGTCATCGCAGTGTTCTTTGGCACCTTGTTGTTTCGCGTTAGCGAAAAACCACGCTTAACACTTCATAGCTTTTTTCACCGCCCGGTGTTCGCACTTCGACGCTGTCACCTTCTTCTTTACCAATCAGGGCTCGGGCGAGGGGTGATTTGATGTTCAGCAAACCTTTTTCAATATTTGCCTCCGGCTCGCCGACAATCTGATAGGTTTTTTCCTCATCGGTGTCTTCGTCAACCAATGTGATGGTCGCCCCGAACTTTATCGAGCCGGTCAGGGAAGCGACATCAATGACTTCTGCCAATGACAGTATCGCCTCGAGTTCCTTGATTCGGCCCTCGATAAAACTCTGCTTTTCGCGTGCCGCATGATATTCGGCGTTTTCCGAAAGGTCACCGTGTTCGCGCGCTTCGGCAATCGCCCGGATTACAGCGGGACGTTCCTCGGATTTGAGGGTTTTCAGTTCAGCGTCAAGCGCGGTATGCCCCGCGCGGGTCATAGGTATCTTTTCCATCACACACTTCAAAAGGTTGTAACACAGGGCAAGCCACTTTGCCTTGCGTAGAATTGACTATCTATGCAACTGACCTGACGACAGCAAAGATTGCAAGCCAATTGGCAGCGAATTCTGTTCCTCTGGCCGATATTTGCTGTGAAGTGCAGTTTTCATGTGCTGTAACGCTGAGTTGTGATTGACCCCTTTGGCCAGTGTCAGCTATCCGTTTTCAAAGGACCGTGAAATTCTGCGCGGGTATCTTGCGCATTGTGAACAGAGGATCAGACATGGCCGATATTGAACGCGAATCCATGGAGTATGATGTGGTGATCGTAGGCGCAGGCCCTGCGGGTCTTTCTGCCGCGATTCGACTAAAGCAACTGGACTCTGATCTGTCGGTCGTTGTTCTCGAGAAGGGATCGGAGGTTGGGGCGCATATTCTTTCCGGCGCGGTCCTCGATCCCTGTGGCCTGGATGCGCTGTTGCCTGACTGGAAAGAGCAGGGCGCGCCGATCAACGTGGCGGTAAAACATGACAACTTTTACCTGCTGGGTGAAGGCGGTAAAATCCGGGTTCCCAACTGGCCGATGCCACCGTTGATGAGCAACCATGGGAAATACATTGTTTCAATGGCCAATGTTTGCCGCTGGATGGCCGAACAAGCCGAGGCTTTGGGCGTAGAAGTCTTTCCGGGCATGTCCTGCTCGGAACTCGTTTACGGAGAAGCGGGTGAGGTAACAGGTGTGGTCGCCGGTGTTTTTGGCCTGAATCCGGATGGGACCCCAGGCCCGAACTATGAGCCTGGAATGGAATTGCTGGGAAAATATGTCTTTCTGTCCGAGGGGGTTCGGGGGTCACTTTCAAAAGAAGTGATCGAAAAATTTGAGTTGGCCAAAGATCATGATGTTCCCAAATTTGGCCTGGGGATGAAGGAAATCTGGGAAATTGATCCCGAGAAACACCGTGAGGGCACTGTAACGCATACGGCAGGATGGCCGTTGGGCAAGCGGGCCGGAGGCGGCTCTTTTATCTATCACCTTGAAAACAATCAGGTTTATATCGGTTTTGTCGTGCATTTGAACTACAAGAACCCATACCTTTATCCATATATGGAGTTTCAACGCTTCAAGCATCATCCGATGGTGGCCGAATTGCTGAAAGGCGGTAAACGTGTGGCTTACGGTGCGCGGGCCATTTCCGAGGGTGGCTGGCAGTCGATTCCCAAAGTCGTTTTCCCGGGCGGGGCCCTGTTGGGATGTTCTGCCGGGCTTGTGAATCTGCCGCGGATCAAAGGCAACCATAACGCCATGCTGTCGGGCAAAGCCGCGGCAGAGGCGGCCTTTGCTGCGCTGCAGGCCGGGCGCAGCCATGATGAACTGACAGAATATGAGACCGACCTCAGAACGGGACCCATCGCAAAGGATCTGAAACGCGTTCGCAATGTTAAACCACTCTGGTCGCGGTTTGGCCTTTTGGCTTCGCTGATTATCGGCGGGTTTGACATGTGGACCAACAACCTGTTCGGATTGTCGCTGTTCGGAACATTGAAGCACGGGAAGACCGATGCAGAATCAACCGAACACGCTGCAAGGCACAAGCCCATTGATTACCCGAAACCTGACGGCATTCTCTCATTTGACCGGCTGACGAATGTTTCATTTTCATTTACCAATCACGAGGAAAATCAGCCTTGCCATCTGAAACTGAAAGATCCTGAACTGCCAGTTCGGGTAAACCTGCCGGAATATGACGAGCCGGCACAACGGTATTGCCCGGCCGGCGTGTATGAGGTGTTGCGCGACGGCGTGGAAACGCCTGTTTTCGTGATCAATTTCCAGAACTGCGTGCATTGTAAAACTTGTGATATCAAGGATCCGAAACAGAATATCGTTTGGACCACACCACAAGGGGGCGATGGGCCAAACTATCCGAATATGTAACAGGTCTTCACGTTTCATGGTGAAAACCATGCCCCTACATTGATTTGCGGACCCGAAACGACTATTTTGACCTGCGAACGCGGACCAGAAAAGGGACAACCAGTGACGTTGAAATATCTGAAAGCGCTCGCCTTGGCAGCGGCGGGAATGAGCTTTGCGATGCCTGTCATGGGAGAATCCGTTTCCGGAGCCTATCTGGCGGCGCGCCATGCCGGTTATTTCAACGATTATAGCAAGGCGGCTGAATACTACACGCTGGCGCTTGCACGCGATCCGTCGAACCCCGCTCTGCTGGAAAATGCCTTGATGGCATTCATCGGACTTGGCGATTTCGATCGGGCAAACGCTATAGCGCAGAAAATGCTGGCAGATGGAATAGAAAGCCAATCCGCCAATATGACTCTGACAGTTGGTTTGGCGCGCAAGGGTCGTTTCGATGCGATTCTGCAAAACCTGGACGAAGGCCATTCCATCGGCCCATTGGTCGATGGTCTTGTGCGTGCATGGGCTGAAGTGGGACAGGGGCGCATGTCAGAGGCACAGCAGGCATTTGATAAGGTGATCGCGGCCAAAGGGACCAAGGCCTTTGGATTATACCACAAGGGATTGGCGCTGGCATCTGTTGGCGATTTTGAAGGGGCAGACAGAATTTTCTCTGGCGAGGAAGCCGGCCCATTGCGGATGACACGACGCGGGGTAATTGCACACGCACAGATTCTGAGCCAGCTAGAGCGCAATGACGCAGCGCTGGAATTGTTCGATCAGGCATTTGGAAAGGCGATAGATGCTCGCACATCCGAAATGCGCGCAAAACTGGAAGCCGGAGAATCACTGCCTTTCACGCTGGTCTCTTCACCGGAAGATGGTCTGGCGGAAGTTTTTTACACTGTGGCAAGCGCCTTGAAAGGGGAAGCCGCAGACAGTTACACCCTGATTTACAGCCGTATGGCGGAAACACTGAAGCCGGATCATACTGATGCACTTTTGCTGACAGCCAGCCTGTTCGATGCATTGAAACGTTACGATCTGGCGATAGAGACCTACAAACGCGTGTCTCCACAGGATCCGGCCTTTGTCACCGCGGAAATGGGTCGTGCAGATGCATTACGCAAGTCAGGAAAGGTCGATGCTTCGGTGGAAGTGCTGGAGCAACTGGCAAAATCCAACCCGAATCTGCCGACGGTTCAGGTAACATTGGGCGATACATTTCGGCAAACAAAGAATTTTGCGGGAGCGGCAAAAGCATATAGCCGCGCACTCGAATTGTATGGTCCCCCAACGAAATCGCAGTGGTTCATATACTATGCACGCGGTATTGCACTGGAACGTCTGGATGATTGGGAAAAGGCTGAGGCCGACTTTCGCCAAGCATTGAAGCTGCAACCGAACCAGCCCAACGTATTGAATTACCTTGGGTATTCATTGGTAGAGAAAAACACGAAACTGGACGAAGCGCTTGGAATGATACAGCGCGCTGTGGCTGCTCGCCCGGATGACGGATATATAACGGATTCACTGGGGTGGGCTCTGTATCGCCTTGGGCGCTACAAAGATTCTGTTTCCTTCATGGAACGTGCGGCAGAACTGACGCCAACGGACCCGATTATCAATGACCATCTGGGCGATGTTTATTGGGCGGTGAAACGTTTCCGCGAGGCGCGGGTTCAGTGGCAGCGGGCCTTGTCATTCAACCCCGAAGAAAAAGAGGCCAAACGCATGCGCCGCAAACTTGATGTCGGTCTGGATGCCGTATTGAAGGCTGAAGGCGCCAAGCCTCTGACGGTTACAGCGAATGGCGGTTAGGGTTCTTGCCCCCGCAAAGATCAATCTGACACTTCACGTGACCGGGCAGAGGCCGGACGGATATCATTTGCTGGACAGCCTGGTGATATTTGGCAAGGCGGCCGATGTGGTGCAGGTTCGTGACGCCAAAATACTTTCCTTGAAGGTTGAAGGCCGCGAAGCCCATGATGTTCCCACTGGTGAGGACAATCTGGTTCTGCGTGCTGCCCGTCTGATCTGCAAAGAACGCGGCGCGGAAATAACGCTGACAAAAAATCTGCCGGTTGCATCCGGAATTGGCGGTGGTTCCGCCGATGCGGCTGCCACGCTTCGGGCTCTTTCCGCGTTGTTGAATGAGCCGCTTCCGGACAGACGCCAGGTTCTGGCCTTGGGGGCTGATGTTCCTGTTTGTCTGCACAAACAACCCGTGCGCATGCAAGGTGTCGGAGAATGCCTTTCCCCGACACCAGAGATGCCGCGCAATACCGGAATGCTGCTGGTAAACCCCAGAGTTGGCCTGGCTACACCAGAAGTGTTCAGAAGGCTTGAAAGCCGGGATAATCCGCCAATGCCCGCAGAAATACCGCTTTTTTCAGATGCTTCAGAACTGGCAGAATGGCTGCGTTGTCAGCGAAATGATCTTGAGTCAGCCGCCATATGCCTGCGGCCGGTTATTGCCGATGTCATCCGGTCCATCCAGAAATCCGGCAGCTTGATTGCGCGCATGTCAGGATCCGGGGCAACCTGTTTTGGCTTGTATGCTTCGGGCGAAGATGCGCAGTTGGCCCAAGAAAAAATCAGAGCTGCGCACCCGGATTGGTGGACAAGTTGGTTTGATTTGGCGCCGATGCCATCGCTTAGCTGACCCGTGCCACCACATAATCGGCCAAATCGCTTAACATGGTACGAATGGGGTGATCTGGCAGGACCGCCAGTGATTTTTTTGCCGTTTGTGCCCAGTATATGGCTTGGCTGCGCGTGGATTGCAGAGCGCCATGCCGGTTCAGCAATTCCATGGCATGTTCAAGATCACCTTCCCGCTGCCGGCCCTTTTCAATCACACGCTGCCAAAAGGCGCGCTCTTCAGCATTTGCCTGCTCTACCGCTTTGATAAGCGGCAATGTCAGTTTTCTTTCGCGGAAATCGTCGCCAATGTTTTTGCCAATGTTTTCCGACCCCCAATAATCCAGCAGATCATCAACTATCTGAAAGCTGATACCCAAGGCATCACCATAATCGCGCAGGGCCTTGACAATACCTTGATCCGCGCCGGCAATGACGCCGCCAACTTCTGCCGCTGCGCTGAACAGGGCGGCCGTTTTACCGCGGATAACCTGTAGATAGATGGATTCGTCTGTTCGCAAGTCCTGTGAAGCAGTCAATTGCAGCACTTCACCTTCGGCAATGGTTGCACTTGCGTTGGCCAGAATATCAAGCACGGTCAGGCTGCCGGTTTCCACCATCAACTGAAAACTGCGGGAAAACAGATAGTCGCCCACAAGCACACTAGATTTATTATCCCACAGCAGATTGGCCGTCGGGCGCCCACGCCGCCGGTTGCTTTCATCCACAACATCATCATGTAGCAGGGTTGCGGTGTGGATAAATTCAACGGTTGCCGCCAGGTGCACGTGATAAGGCCCGCTGTAACCACAAAGACGTGCCGCCGCGAGGGTTAGCATCGGGCGCAGGCGCTTGCCGCCCGCCTCGACCAGATGCGCGGTTACTTCGGGGATGCGGGGTGCATGTCGCGAAGCCATCCGGTCGCGGATCAACGTGTTTACGGCATCCAGATCTTCTGCCAGATAGGCACTGAGCGCCTCATGTGGTTTAACGGCGGTATCCAATGTCATCACGCTCTCGTTAGTTGTCTCGACAAACCGATGCAGAAGGCTCTAAGTCTGATGTCATGAAAGAACTCATCCGCACCACCGACCCGACACGCATAGCCTTCGCCAAGGCCCTCCTTCAAGGCGAGGGTATAGACTGCTTTGAAATGGACGTAAACATGAGCGTTCTTGAAGGTTCGATCGGGATTTTCCCGCGCCGGTTGCTGGTGCACGATCGTGATCTTTACCGCGCCCGAATTACCATGACGGATAATGATATTCCGATAGAGACCTGAACGATGGATTTTTCGGTCGATGAACTTACACGCGACAGGTTTCTGGGGGGGCAATTGCAGATCTGGCAACCGCAAAGCGGGTATCGGGCCGGGATTGACCCGGTCCTTCTGGCGGCAAGTGTGCCTGCCAAAAAGGGTCAGACTGTTCTTGAGCTGGGCTGTGGGGTCGGTGTGGCCAGCCTGTGCCTGGCTTGCCGCGTCGCAGGGTTGCATTTGACGGGGGTTGAAATTCAGCCTGACTATGCGGAACTGGCACGACTGAACGCTGCGGAAAACAAAATTCCAATGCCCATAATAACGGCTGATTTGTGCCGTTTGCCGCCCGAGATTCTTCAGCAAAGATTTGACCATGTTATCGCCAACCCGCCTTATTTCATTGGCGCGCGACGAACCGCAGCCAAGGACTGCGGACGCGAAACTGCTTTGGCAGGTGGGGCCCCGCTGGAGGATTGGATCTCTGCTGCAAGCCGGCGTTTGGCTCCAGGAGGGCGGTTGACCGTCATTCAGAACGCTGCCCGTCTGCCGGATTTGCTTGAGGCCTGTACAGGGCGTGTGGGCAGTCTTGTGGTAACGCCTTTGGCCCCGCGCATCGGGCGTGCCGCCAATTTGATTGTATTGCAGGCGCGCAAAGGCGGAAAGGCTGCCTTCAGGCTGTCAGCCCCGATAATCATGCACCAAGGTGATGTCCATGATGCTGATCGCGAGAGCTACTCGCCGCTGTTAAAGGATGTCCTTCGCAAGGGGGCGCCCTTGTTTTCAACCCAAGATTAACCATTTATCAATACATCAGGCGTGAATGATTGGATGCGGAAGAGACGTGACAAACCGGCCAATTTGTGGTCGACTGTATATGTGGAAAATCAATCAGGAGGAACATGATGACTTTGAGTTCACACCTTCAGGAACTCCGCAAGAAACACCAATATCTTTCAGAACAGGTTGAGCAGGCCCAGCGCAGTCCGGGCAGCGATGACCTCCAGATTGCTGATATGAAAAAACAAAAACTAAGACTGAAGGAAGAAATTTCGCGCCTTTCCGGCAGCTAGAGATTATGGGTGCTGGCGTGGGCGGCCAATGTTGCCCCGCCGGTTATCAACAGCGCCGAGATCAGCAAACTCCATCCGGGGTTTGCGAATCCGGCCAGAACAAGGGCGAGCGTCGACAAAAGCGGCGCAGCATAGCTGGCGACCCCCAGCAGTTGAATGTCGCCATGTTTGATGCCTATGTCCCAGACGTAGAACGCCAGTCCGACCGGACCCAATCCAAGTGCAATCACAGAGCTCCATCCAGTCAGGCTGTTTGGCCAGATTGTGGTTTCAAATGATTCATGCGCAATGAATGAAAGCATCGCCGTCGCCAGACAGAAGATGGCGACGCTGGATGTTGGTATTTCACCAAGCCGACGGGACAGAACGGAATAGCCTGCCCAGGTAACGGCACATAAAACGGCAAGGCCATAGCCCGATAACGCGGAACCCGAAAACCCGTTTGCACCGTTCATTATGATTAACGCAGCGCCCGAGAAACCCAGCACTGCCCCCAGAATGTGCCCACCGCGCAAGGTTTCGCCCGGAAGAAGGCCTGAAAACAGAACAATAATCAGGGGCCACAAATAGGCAATCAGGCCGGCTTCTGCGGCGGGGGCCATACGTAAGGCGGAAAAGTAGAGGAAATGATAGCCAAACAGGCCCGCAGTTCCAAAGGCATAGACACGCCATCCCACCTGGCGCAGGCGCGGCAGTTCACCGGTTGCAGCGCTCCAGATCAGGCCGATAGCTCCACCGATGGCAAAACAGATCGCAGTCAGTTGAAAGGGAGGCACAGGAGCGCTGCCAACCGTGAGCAAGGCCAGAAATGACCAGAGCAAGACGGCGATAAAACCTGTCTGGGTGGCGCGTGTGCGGGTCAAATCTTTATGTCCGTCTGGCTGATAAGTTGGCGGGGTTCGCGACATTTATGCATGGTTGCGACCCGTTTCAAAACCCAATCAATATAGGCGCGGATATCAGTCCGGTTTTGCGCAATCGGATTCATGCGCATGGTCGGATTACGAAACCCTGATCCGCCGTGTTCAGGGGGGTGGGCTGCTCGGCCCTGATTCAGGTCATGTACTGCCCGCCGTTGGCTGTGAGTGTTGAACCGGTAATGAAACCAGCCTCATCCGAGGCAAGGAATACGACGCAGCGGGCGATTTCTTCCGGTTCGCCCAGGCGCCCGACCGGAATTTGGGAAACAATTGCATCACGCACTTTTTCCGGAACGGCCATGACCATTTCTGTTGCGATATAGCCGGGGCAGATCGCGTTTACAGTAATGCCCTTGAAGGCACCTTCCTGGGCCAGAGATTTGGTGAACCCGAGGTCACCTGCTTTGGCGGCGGAATAATTTGCCTGCCCCATCTGTCCCTTTTGTCCATTGATGGAAGAGATATTGATGACACGGCCAAACTTGCGGTCGCGCATCCCGGGCCAGAGCGGATGGGTCATATTGAACAGCCCGCTCAGGTTGGTATCCATCACTTCCTGCCATTGTTCGCGGGTCATCTTGTGGAACATGCCATCACGGGTAATGCCGGCGTTGTTTACCAGAACGTCAATCGGGCCAAGATCATTCTCGACTTTGCCGATGCCCTCGACGCAGGCATCATAATCAGCGACTGACCATTTATAAGCCGGAATGCCGGTTTCCTTTGAAAACGCGTCGGCGGCCTGGTCATTACCCGCATAGTTCGCGGCGACGTCATATCCCGCCGCTTTCAGAGATTTTGAAATGGCCGCGCCGATACCGCGCGTTCCTCCGGTGACTAAAGCAACTCTGGCCAAGGGGTTCTCCTCTGTTGCGCAATCAAATTACCGTGTTGTACATGCATGCGCAAGATTATTACGCTGCGGGTGTATTTAATCACGCTCGACGCAAAGTGCAACACCCATTCCACCGCCAATACAAAGTGTAGCCAGGCCTTTCTTTGCGCCCCGGTCTTTCATTGCAAACAGCAATGTATTCAGAATGCGGGCACCAGATGCCCCGATCGGATGGCCAATTGCTATGGCACCGCCATTCACGTTCACAATTTCCGGATCCCAGCCCATTTCCTTGTTGACCGCCAGAGCCTGGGCAGCAAAAGCTTCGTTTGCTTCAACCAAATCCAGATCAGCAACTGACCAGCCGGCTTTTTCCAATGCCTTGCGGCTGGCTCCGACCGGACCAATTCCCATGATTGCCGGATCAACGCCGACCGTGGCATAGGACACGATGCGTGCCAGAGGTTCGATGCCGCGCTTTTCGGCGTCATCCGCGCCCATCAATAAGACGCCGGCGGCCCCGTCATTGATGCCACTTGCATTGGCGGCGGTGACAGTGCCGTCCTTTTTGAATGCGGGGCGCAGCTTCTGCATGCCTTCGAGATTGGCGCCATGTCGAATGTATTCATCTTGATCAACAACAATATCGCCTTTCCGGGTTTTAACGGTGAACGGTGTGATCTCGGCGGCAAAACGCCCGGCTTTCTGGGCCGCCTCGGCTTTGTTCTGGCTTGCCACGGCGAATGCATCCTGCATTTCGCGGCTGATCTGCCACTTTTCCGCGACGTTTTCTGCCGTTTGCCCCATGTGATAGCCGTTGAATGCATCCCACAGCCCATCCCGGATCATCGAGTCGATAAACTGCATATCGCCCATTTTCTGACCTTTGCGAAGATTGGCGACATGGGGTGACATCGACATGTTTTCCTGCCCGCCGGCGGCGACGATAGCCGCGTCCCCCAACTGGATGTGCTGGGCTGCCAGCGCAACGGCCCGCAATCCGGATCCACATACCTGATTGATTCCCCAGGCGGCGCTTTCAATCGGGAGACCCGCGTTGACATGCGCCTGCCGGGCAGGATTCTGTCCTTGTCCGGCGTCCAGAACCTGCCCCAGAATCGTTTCGGACACGTCTGACTTGTCAATCCCGGCCCGTTCTACCAATGCCTTCAGAACCGCTGAACCCAGATCATGTGCCGGGGTGTTTGCGAATGATCCTGAGAAACTGCCGACAGGGGTGCGGGCGGCCGATACGATCACGACATTTTTCATTGAGAAGTCCTCTTCTGAAATCCAGATGAGACGAGAGCACGGCTGACGATTGCCCCGTCCTTGCATGATCAGTCTTAGGACCAACGCAACGATGGAGCAATAGGAAGAGACCTACATGGATTTGTCAGGCAGTTCGTTTGCTTCTTGGAAGCTGCCATGGTGGTGTCGTCGTCGGGGCGCCGAAATAATATCCTTGCATGCAATCAATGCCTGTCTCTGCCAGAAAGGCGACGTCATCAGCAGATTCAACACTTTCCGCAACAGTAAACATTTCAAACTGTTTGGCAATTCCAATCAGGGCCTTGGTCAGAATCTGATTGTCCGGGTTGTTGTGAACACCGCGTATGAACTGGCCGTCTATCTTGATGATGTCGAAATAAAAATCCCGAAGGTGGCGAAAGGCGGTGTATCCAGAGCCAAAATCGTCAAGCGCAAAAGAGACCCCCTGCTTTTGCAGCTCTTCCATAAAGCTGATGACAAGTTCCGGCATGAGCATGGCGGACGTTTCCGTGATTTCGAGTATGAGGCGCTCCGCCGCCGTCGGATCTTTCCTGAATCCGTTTTCCAGAGTTCTGATCCAGCGCAGATAGCCGACAGAACGGGCAGACATGTTGATTGAAAGGCGCAATGAAGGCTCATCCAACAGCGCCTCAAACCCCTTTTCCAATGCGAGGCAGTCAATAACCCTGCCTATTTCATGTGTTTCAATGACATTGATGAAATCGCGGGCCGGAATGATACGGCCTGTATCATCCATTATTCGGATCAGCCCTTCATAAAAGGCGATTGGTGTATCGTCTTTGGCAAGAACAACCGGCTGGAAGGCCAGCATTGCCCGTTTCTGGCGCAAGGCATTCTCTACCATATTCAGTACATCGCGATCGCGTTGATTTATCGCATAGGCCAGCGGGCTACCGGCGGGATTTTGTGATCGTGCCTCTGTGGGCAACAATTGTGATGGCATGGCTAATCTCCGTCCCAGACTTGGGACAGTTTGTAGCCGCGGAGTCTAATATTTCGTAAATATTCTTATTTTGTTCTATTTTTGAATAAACATGTCTTGGGGCTTGGAAATCGGTGACATGCATCATTTTGTTTTTGGCTGAAGAAACCTTTTGCGCGAAATTCGGCAGCCACTCTGGCCCGACATGCGCCGGTACGTCCGGCCGGCCCGCCCCTTTTAACTGTCCGCCCCTTCTGAAAGCAGGGCTTTGAATATGGATTTCGCCGAATCGCTATCCCACTCGGCATCACCGCGCAGACGGGCAATTTCCCGCCCTTGAGGGTCAAGAATTATCGAAATAGGAAGGCCGAACACTCCCATTTTCCGGGCCAGAGCCTGTTTTGTGTCAAGAAGGATGGGCATGTTCTTTACGCCGACTCTGTCGAAAAACTGTTTGATCCCGCGCACGGAATTGCGCCCGGTGGCAATGGTGACGACCTGAAAATTCTTTCCGCCAATTTCAGTCTGCAGACGATCAAGAGACGGCATTTCAGCCAGACAGGGTGGGCACCAGGTTGCCCAGAAATTCAGCAGAATATACTTTCCCTTGTATTCAGCCAGGGTGTGCGGGTTTCCGTCCGCGTCGAAAAATGGGGTTTGCGGGGCGGCTTTCGGCTCACCGATAAACAGTAATTTCTTCATGGAGCCTTCGCGCAAAGCTTCCAGGGCTGCTGTATCGGCCATGGCTGCATTTGCACCCAGCGCAAGGCCCGCGTATAGGACGACAGAACGAAACAATCTCATCTTTCCCTCCAAGGGTTCAGCCATGACGAACGAAACCTCAGACACCAAATCTGCCAACGCCATGTGGGGCGGTCGCTTTGCTTCGGGTCCAGATGCGATCATGGAGGCTATCAATGCCTCAATCGGGTTTGATCAGCGTCTGGCTGCGCAGGATATCCAAGGCTCTCGTGCCCATGCCGCCATGTTGGCTGCAACAGGTATCATTACTGATAGTGATGCCAAAGCGATAAGGGAAGGGCTGCTCACGGTCTTGTCAGAAATTGAACGCGGCGGGTTTGAGTTTTCCGCAGCACTGGAAGACATCCACATGAACGTGGAATCCCGCCTGAAGGAGCTGATTGGCGAACCGGCGGGGCGCCTTCATACCGCGCGGTCGCGCAATGATCAGGTGGCACTGGATTTCCGCATGTGGGTGCGCGAGCAGACCGATGCGGCGATCACCGGCTTACAGGCGCTGATCAAGGCGCTCCTGACGCAGGCCGAGGCCGGCGCAGACTGGGTGATGCCCGGCTTCACCCATTTGCAGGTGGCGCAGCCGGTGACATGGGGCCATCACATGATGGCCTATGTGGAAATGTTCGGCCGCGATATGGGCCGATTTCAGGATGCGCGCAAACGTATGAACCTGTCGCCTCTGGGGGCCGCAGCGCTGGCGGGCACATCGTTCCCGATCGACCGGCATATGACGGCAGAGGCGCTGGGCTTTGACGCGCCGGCGCCCAATTCGCTGGACGCGGTGGCGGATCGGGATTTCGCACTGGAGTTTCTGGCTGTATGTTCGATAACTGCAATGCATCTGTCGCGGTTTTCAGAAGAACTGGTGATATGGTCTTCGGCCCAGTTTCGATTTGTGCAATTGTCGGACCGGTTTTCCACCGGCTCAAGCATCATGCCGCAAAAGAAAAACCCGGATGCCGCCGAACTGATCCGGGCCAAGATCGGCCGGATCATGGGGGCAATGGTGGGGCTGTTCACGGTGATGAAGGGCCTGCCGCTGACCTATTCCAAGGACATGCAGGAAGACAAGGAACAGGTGTTCGACGCCGCCGACAGCCTGATGCTGGCGCTGGCCGCGATGACCGGCATGGTCAGCGATATGAACGCCAACGTCAAGGAACTGGAGCGCGCGGCGGCCACCGGATTTTCCACCGCCACCGATCTGGCCGACTGGCTGGTGCGCGAGTTGGGGATGCCGTTTCGTGAGGCACACCATGTGACCGGCACGCTGGTGGCTCTGGCCGAGGGCAAGGGCTGTGATTTGCCCGACCTGTCGCTGGATGATATGCAAAGCGTGCAGGAAAACATCAACGCGGGTGTGTTTGATGTGCTGGGCGTGCATAACTCGGTGGCCAGCCGCACCAGTTATGGCGGCACAGCACCCAGTGAAGTGCGCAAGCAGATTGCCCGCTGGAAAGAGGCATTGAAATGAGAGCAGTTTTAACAATGATCGCGCTGGCTATGCTGGCCGCCTGTGGCGCGGATGGCGAACCGGTACGCCCGTCGGTAAATGCGGGTGTATCCATCACTCCAAGCGGGGTGCATCCGTCGGCATCTGTTGGCACCCGCGTTGGTCCGGTAAACGTCAGTATCGGGCTATAGTAAACTACAGTACCCAGCGAAATGCGCGTTTCAATTCGGCCACAGCGTTTTTGTCATACCAGCGCCCATGCGCCAGAATAATGCGCTCCGGCCCCCAGTCGATCATCTGTTGCACACTGGCCCGTAGCTTGTCACGGTGCTTGGAAAAGGTCATGCGCATATCGCGGGGCATCCCGCCGTCCGGGTCCTGTATTCCGCCCCATCTGGTCAGGATTCGCAGAAATTGGCCCAGTTTGTCTGGCTCGAAATTTTCAATCAGATCGGTCAGGATCAGGGTTTTCGAGGGGGAGTGAAAGAACACCGCCTCGCGGTGGATTTTGCTGCCCTCGACAATCATCTGTTCGATCTGGCCGGCCCAGGCGGCGGGCGGGGTCTGGGTCAGTTCCTCGTCAAAGCGCAGGCGCATCCCGTGCTTTTCTGCCCGCTTCACCACGCCGGGGGCGGCATAGGCGCGGGCCTTGGGAAATGCCTTTTGCCATTCGGTGATATAGGCATAGTGAATCCAGTTGGGCGCAATCAGGTGGCAAACCGGGCCAAGGGCGGCCACTTCATCCCGCAGGCTGTCGCAAATTTTGGTGGGTGAGTGCAGCCAGATATCGCCGTTTTCCAGCCGCACCACGGTCATGCGGGTGGAAAAGGGGACGCCGTAGAACCTGATGGACGGGCCATCCACGATCCAGATGTTTTCCGCGACGGGTTTCAGGGTGTTCAGGGGGGCGTAGCCGGCCATTCTCTCGGTTTTCGGTTATGGTGGTAATATATACCGGATTTGTACCGGCGCGGATATCCTTAACCTTGGTTGAAGGGTTGCTATTTATTATGGTTTCCTTATCCGTATGCGGCAAATATAACGAACAAGGCCAGCTAGATGGACCATTTTCTATACCAAAACAGCATCCTCCATGCCGAAGACGTTGCAATCCCCGAAATCGCCGCACAGGTGGGCACCCCGTTCTACCTCTATTCCGCCGCCACCCTGCGCCGCCATTACCGGCTGTTCGACGAGGCGCTGGAGGGTCTGGACCATCTGGTTTGCTATGCGATGAAGGCCAATTCCAATCAGGCGGTGCTGAAACTGATGGCCGATATGGGCGCGGGTATGGATGTGGTTTCGGGCGGGGAATATGCTCGCGCAAAAGCCGCCGGTGTGCCCGGCGAGCGGATCGTGTTTTCCGGCGTTGGCAAAACACGGCAGGAAATGTACATGGCGCTGACCGGTGGCATACGCCAGTTCAATGTTGAATCCGAACCGGAAATGGAGGCGCTGAACGAGGTGGCATTGTCGCTGGATATGGTCGCCCCCGTCACCATTCGGGTGAACCCGGATGTCGACGCCAAGACCCATGCCAAAATCGCCACCGGCAAAGCGGAAAACAAATTCGGTATTCCGATCTCGCGGGCCTCGGCGGTTTACGCCCAAGCGGCGGCGATGAAGGGGCTTGAGGTGATCGGCATTGACGTTCACATCGGTAGTCAGTTGACGCAACTGGACCCTTACCGTGCGGCTTATGAAAAGGTGGCTGACCTGACAAAACAACTGCGCGCCGAAGGGCACAGCATCCGTCGCCTTGATTTGGGGGGTGGTCTGGGCATCCCCTACGAGCGCTCCAATGACGCCCCGCCCCTGCCGGCGGAATACGGCGCCATGGTCAAGGAAGTGCTGGGTGATCTGGACTGCGAGATCGAGATTGAGCCCGGTCGCCTGATCGCCGGAAACGCCGGCATTCTGGTGGCGCAGGTGATCTATGTGAAACAGGGTGAGGACAGGCAATTCCTGATTGTGGATGCGGCCATGAACGACCTGATCCGCCCCGCGATGTATGAAGCACACCACGACATCCTGCCGGTGACCGAACCCGTGGCGGGGGCGGAACAATCCCCTTACGACATCGTTGGCCCTGTCTGTGAAAGCGGTGATACATTCGCCAAACAGCGCAATTTGGCGCCGCAACAGGCGGGTGATCTGGTGGCGTTCCGCTCGGCCGGTGCTTACGGCGCGGTGATGGCCTCGGAATACAATTCTCGCCCTCTGATCCCCGAAGTTCTGGTCGATGGGCATCAATTCGCTGTCATCCGGGCCCGTCCGACCTTGGAAGATATGATAAAACGGGATAGCATCCCCGAGTGGCTTTGACGCACCATCGTCCTTTGAGAGGTGCGATGAGCAGTTGAAAAAGGTGAGATGATCGAAACCGAACACCATAAACACCAAACACAACGATCTTTGGACCGTGCCGTTTTTCTGACGCGTATCGGTCTGCTGGCCGAACGTGTCAGCCGTGCCTTCTGGCCATTGTGGAGCATTTTGCTGATAGGTTTTGCACCCCTGATGATGGGTTTGCAGGACAACCTGTCCGAAAGTGTTTTCTGGGCCTTGTCGACGATCTGGATGATTGGGCTGATCTGGACCATTTGGTATGGTGTACGTCGGTTTCACTGGCCTTCCAAGGCCGAAGCCGAAGCGCGGCTGGATCAGAGCCTGCCCGGCCACCCGCTGGCGGCCATTCAAGATACCCAGGCGATTGGCACACAGGACGAAGCATCGCGCGCCGTCTGGCAGGCGCACCGGCATAGAATGGCCGAAAGGCTGAAAGCGGTGCAGGCTGTCGAACCTGACCTGAAGATTTCGCGGTTTGACCCTTTCGGGCTACGGTATACAGCGCTCCTGGCTTTTGTCGTTGCGCTCATATTTGGTACATTCGGACAGGTGGCGAGTATTACGTCGCTGGCTTCCGGTCCGGGCGGTGCAGCCCTGGCTTCAGGCCCGACCTGGGAAGGTTGGGCCGAACCACCAAACTATACGGGAAAGCCCAGCCTTTATCTGAACGACCTGATCAACAAGCCGTTGCGCGTTCCGGAAGGGACACGCATAACCCTGCGGTTCTACGGAGGAGATGGCAGCGCACGGTTCTCGGAAACCGTATCCGGGCAGCAAGCCAGGCTCAATGCACCAGCAGAAACCGGGGCCATCAGCTTTGAGGTGCTTCATGATGGTGATCTGACAATTTCCGGCAGCGACGGTACAAGCTGGCGGGTTATGGCTTTGCCTGATATGGCACCATCGGTTCAATTGGCCGGGCCAATGAAACGCGAAGCGCGTGGAAAGATGAGCCAGCCGTTTAGTGCTCAGGATGATTATGGCGTGGTCTCCGGACAGGCCCGGTTCACCCTTGATCTTGCAAAGGTCGATCGCCGCTATGGCCTGGCAGAAGAGCCGGAGCCCCGCGAGGCACTGGTGCTTGATCTTCCGATGCCGATTACCGGTGATCGTGCAGAATTCACCGAGGATCTGGTGGATGATCTGTCCAAACACCCGTGGTCAGGCCTTCCGGTTACCATGACCTTGCAGGTGATGGATGCCCGCGATCAGACCGGAGACAGCACACCTGAAAGCATGACCCTTCCGGGGCGGCGGTTTTTTGATCCGCTCGCCAAGGCGGTTGTTGAGCAAAGGCGCGATCTGTTGTGGTCCCGCAAAAATGGCAGGCGCGTGGCACAAGTGTTACGGGCTGTGACGAATAAGCCGGAAGGGTTTGTTCGCAACGAAAGTGGCTATCTGATGTTGCGGGTGGCTATCCGCCGTCTGGAGGCGGCTGTTGCATTCGGCCTGACCGAGGACGTGCAAAATGAAGTGGCGGATGCGCTCTGGGAAGTTGCGCTGTTGTTTGAGGATGGCTCACTTGCCGATGCGCGCGAAAGAATGCAGCGTGCTCAGGAACGCCTGTCAGAAGCCATGAAAAACGGCGCCTCCAAAGAGGAAATCGCCGATCTGATGCAGGAATTACGGGAAGCAACACGTGATTATATGCGCCAGTTGGCCGAACAGCAGCAGGCAGATCCCAATCAGCAAAATGCACAGAATCAGAACGGCCAGACGCAGGAAATCACCCAGGAACAGATCCAGGCGATGATGGACAAGATTCAGGAACTGATGGAACAGGGCCGCATGGCCGAAGCCCAGCAGTTGATGGAGCAGTTCAACCAGATGATGGAAAACCTCCAGGTTACGCAGAATCAACCGGGGAAAGGTGGCAACAATCCAGGTGAGCAGGCCATGGACGGGCTGAAGGAAACACTGCGCGAACAGCAGGGGCTGTCAGACCAGGCATTTCGGGATCTTCAGGAGCAATTCAATTCACAGACCGGTGCAGGCCAGAGTAGTGAAAACGAAGGCCTGAACGGAGGTCAGGGTCGGGGCCAGAGCCATAATGGCCAAGGCGGTGAACAAGGTAAGGGCGACGGGCAAGGCAAAGGCCAGGCGCAGGGTCAGCAACAGGGTGAGCCGGGAGGTGACACAACCGGCCAAAGCCTTGCAGACCGCCAACAGGCTCTGCGTGATCAGCTTGGGCAGCAACTGGGCAATCTTCCGGGCGGCAACGGGCCGGAAGGGCAGGCCGCGCGCGAAGCACTGGGTCAGGCAGGTGATGCCATGGACCGGGCAGAAGATTCCCTGCGCAATAACGATCTGGCGGCTGCGCTGGATCAGCAGGCAGAAGCGATGCAGGCGCTTCGCGAAGGCATGCGTAATCTGGGCGAAGCATTGGCGCAGCAACAGCAACAGAACCAGCCGGGCCAGCAGGGGCAGGTGGCGGGGCAGGCCAATCAGCAGGGGCGTGACCCTCTGGGACGTGAAAGCGGCACGCGTGGCAAGGTCGGCACCGATCGGGAACTGTTGCAGGGCGAAGATGTTTATCGCCGTGCGCGTGATCTTCTCGATGAAATCCGCAGACGTTCAGGCGAACAAAACCGCCCAAAGAACGAGCGCGACTATCTGAAACGCCTGCTGGATCAGTTCTGAGGTTCGCTTGTCGGGGCGCCTGCCGAGTTGTCGGTTCCACTATCCGGAGACATTGTTGCATCCGGGCCCTTGTCACCGCCCATCATGACGATGGCCCTTTTCATCCAGTCGTCTATCCACAACCGCAAGCTGTTCACCTTTTCCACATAGGCAACAACATAGGGCTCGCTCTGGGGAACTTTCCTGACGATTGCCGGTGCATAGACATAGGCAAGGATTGCCAAGGTCAACAGCAACAGAACAAATCCGAATCCCAGCCGAAACCCGCGCCGACGCCGGGTTTTGACCTCGGGGGTTACCGTTGAATTGTCCTCGTCTCCGTCATCGCGCTCCGAAGCCGGGCGAAGCGTCGAGTTGATTTCCTCGATATCGGGTAAAAGATCCCGGCGTGTGCCGGTTCCAAGGTCGGCTTGGGTGGCCTCTGGTTCCTGTGTTTGCGCAGGATGCTCCCCGGCCTCGGCTGTGGTGTCTGGCTCGGCATCATCCAATCCCAGATCAGTCTGGGTTTCCAGTCCGCTCAGAATTTCTTGCTCACGCTGCTTGATCTCTGCATCGGCCTCTTCGCGCAGAATACTGAGAATGGATTCATCCGGTTTCTGGCGGGGGGGAGTGCCGTCTTCCGATTCGTCAGCGGCTTCTTCCGTTCCAGCTTCCACGATCTCGGCAATCGTTTCCACAACAGTGGTAGAGACTACCGTTTCTTCTATTTCTTCTTCGGTCAGAATAGTGTCGTCCTCGGCCGAGAGCACATCTTCCAGCGTTTCCTCAGCCAGAATTTTTTCAAGTGCCGAAGGTTCCTCTTCATCGGCGTCTTCTGGTTCGCCCACTTGCTGGTGTGAAGTGTCTTGCGCCGCATTTTCTTTGATCTCATGCTGTTCTGGCAGTCCCTGGCTTTCTTCCTGTTCCTCTTTTGCAGCCTGGGTGGCTGCAGAAACCTGAAACCATGTGTGCCCACAGCTTGAGCACTGAACATCGCGCCCACTGCTAGGGATAACGTTTTCGTCGACCTCGTATTGAGCGCTGCAATTCGGGCAAATCAGCCGCATGTCGTATTCCGCCTATATTTGCGGTGTTAAAACCGCATGAAACCCTTTATTTCGCAACGTTGTATCAAGGGTTTGCCAAAGTTCAAAGCATTTGCATGTTGAAAGCATTGAAACATTGCCAATCGTTGGGCAAAACTGTTGCCAGAATGTCGAAAAGGAATATCGGGTGATTGAGCTGGAAAACGTGTCATACAACTATGGCGGAGGAGAACTTCTTTCAAATGTCTCGCTTAATCTGGCCCCCGGATCCTTCCATTTTCTGACCGGGCCTTCCGGGGCCGGAAAGACGACATTTCTGAAGCTTTGTTATATGGAATTGCGGGCAACTGCCGGACATGTGCAGGCATTTGGGGCCGATGTGCGCAGCATGGGCCGTGACGATATTGCCCGCGCCCGACGGCGCATTGGTGTCGTGCATCAGGATTGCCAGTTTCTGGACCACCTTCCAATTTCTGAAAACATCGCGCTGCCGCTCGCGGTCAGTGGTCAAAGCACCAGCGCCGAAGCTGACAACCTGGATGACCTGATGCAATGGGTCGGCCTGAAGCGGCGCGCGCATGCGCTTCCGGCCGAGCTTTCGGGAGGGGAACGGCAACGGGCTGCTTTGGCCCGTGCCGTCATAATGTCACCGGATGTGATTCTGGCGGATGAGCCAACCGGAAATGTGGATTGGGAAATGTCCAAACGCTTGTTGTCATTGCTTGTCGAATTGAATCGTATGGGCAAGGCCATTCTGATTGCTACCCATGACCTGAACCTGATACGCACAGCAAAATCGCAGGTAAATGCCCGTGTTTTAAGAATAAAAGACAGGCACCTGCAATTAGCGGGGGCAGATCTGTGAGGTTGTTTCAGTCTGTACCGGAACGTTTCCGCAGAACTTCCGGCTCAGAAAAGAGCGTCGTTCCGCCGACCGGTTTTACCGCACAGCTGACCTTGTTTTCGGCTGCGGCCATGGCCTTTCTGGCCGTTTTTGCCCTGGCGCTGTCGCAGGCTTCGGGGCGTCTTGCGGATCGGTGGTCGGCAGAGCTTGCGCGTAGTGCAACCGTTCGCATCAACGCACCCAAAGACCAGATAGATGCGCAGACCGAGGCTGTCATGAAAGTTCTGAAAACCACTGTTGGAATTGCCGAGGCCAGGGTGATCGGGAAAGACGAACAACAGGCGCTGCTGGCCCCTTGGTTCGGCCCGGATTTGCCGCTAGATGCCCTGCCGCTGCCGCAGTTGATCGAAGTCATCGAAGATGAAACGGGTTATGACAGTGATGGTCTGCGCCAGCGCCTGGCGGCGGAAACACCTGGCGCGGTTCTGGATGACCATACGCGCTGGCGGAAACCACTCGTCAAGGCGGCTGACCGGCTCCGGTCACTCGGGCTGATTTCCATCATTTTGATAACACTGACCATGGGGGCAATGATTGCCTTGGCCGCAAATGCTGCACTTGCAGCAAACGCACAAGTGATACGTGTGTTACGCCTGATTGGCGCACGTGATGCGTTTATTGTGCGTGCATTTGTACGACGATTCACCCTGCGTGCGGTCGGCGGAGCGCTGGTTGGTACCGCGCTGGGCATGGTTTCGGTTGCCTTCCTGCCAGCGGCTTCGACGGCCGGTGGTTTCCTTACGGGGTTAGGCTTTCGGGGCTGGAATTGGTTCCTGCCTCTTACAATTCCATTGCTGGCCGGGCTTGTTGCTTTCTGGGCCACGCGCTGGGCTGCATTCCGGCGCCTGAGGGAGTTGACCTGATGGGATATGCCATACAATGGCTGCGCTCGCTGATTTTCGTGGTGCAGATGTACATGATGATGCCATTGATGGCGATCGTGTTCGTACCTTGGGCGATTATCCGTCGTGATGGCGTCTATACCTATATTCGAAACTATGCGCATTATGTGCGCTGGACCGCCGCATGGATGGTTGGCCTGAAAACCGAAGTGCGCGGAGAAGCGCCAACAGATCAGGTTCTCGTCGCCTCAAAGCATCAGTCTTTTCTGGATGTCGTCATATTGGTCAGTGTGCTGCCGCGGTCACGTTTCATAATAAAGAAAGAACTGCACAATATGCCGATCTTCCACTTTTTCGGCAAGCGGATGGGAAATGTGCCGGTGGACCGCGGCAAACGCAAACAGGCAATTGCCAAGATGATGCAGGATGTTGCCAGCGGCAAGAACCTTCCCGGGCAACTGGTCATTTATCCCCAGGGGACACGTATCGCACCGGGGGTCAAGGCGCCTTACAAGGTCGGGGTCGGGCTGCTTTATGAACAGACTGGTCTGGATTGTGTGCCAGCGGCAACAAATGTGGGTGTGTTCTGGCCGAAACGCGGAATCTACCGGCGCCCCGGAACAGCGGTACTGGAGTTTTTACCCCGTATTCCGGCGGGGTTGCCCCTAGAGGAATTCATGGTCAGGCTTGAGACAGAGATTGAAAGCGCTTCAGACCGTTTGCTGGCTGAGGCTGGCTTCCAGAAGTAGAAAAGGCGGTGAAAACATGAACTTTATTGAAACGACCGAATCGCTTGAGGCGTTATTTGACGCCCCTGCAACGGCATCTCTCATAAAGGTTGCCCCCTGCCTGACACCGGCCTATCGGCAATGGATTATGCGCAGCCGGTTTTGCGTGCTGTCCACAATCGGCCCCAACGGCACCGATGGCAGCCCGAGAGGGGACAGAGGCCCGGTTGTGCAGGAGCTGGATAAACACACTCTGCTGATGCCCGATTGGCGCGGAAACAACAGGCTGGACAGCCTGCGAAACATTGTTGCCGACGGGCGGGTTTCGTTGATGTTCATGGTGGCCGGCAGTGACAGCGTTATCCGAATCAACGGTACGGCCAAACTGACCACCGACGCCGATATGCGTGGCCGGTTCGCGCAAAATGGTAAGCTGCCAAAGCTGGTGATCATTGTGCGAATTGCCGAGGTTTACGCGCAATGTGCCCGGGCGATCATGCGGGCGGGACTATGGCGCGACGGCGATCAGTCACACGGGCTGCCAAGCATGGGGGATATCCTGGCCGAGCAGACCAAAGGTGATTTTGATGGCCAGACCTATGATGCGGCCTGGCCCGAACGCGCCAGAAAATCGCTATGGTAACGTTGTGCAATCAGGCGGGTAACGCACCGGTCGATTTGGCAATATGCGTGGCGATGGCATCCATCAGCGGTGGCGACAGCGCGTCATAGGGCTCCAGTCCCAGCGCTTTCAGTCTTGCACGAATGTTATCCATGCGTGACGGGTCAACACCCCCCTCGATGACCGAGGAAACAAAGGCGGCAAATTCTGCGCCCGACCAGCCGCTTTCCGGCGAAAGTTCAGTGTGAACAAAATCCAGCCCGTAGAACGGATGATCCTTGTTCTCGATCCTGCCATACATATGTACACCGCAATCTTTGCAGGCATGCCGCTGAATAGCGGCATCTTCGTCTATGATCGCCAGCTTTTCCTCGTTTTCAACCACTGTAACTGCACCTCTGTCCACGACGGCAACCTGTGAAAAGATAGCGCCGGCCGGTTTCCAGCATTTGGTACAGCCGCAAACATGATTGTGGGCTGTTTGGGCCTTGACAACAACTTTGACCGGGTCAGACGTGCAGTGACAAACCAATGTGCCACCGGAAAAACCTGGCTGGCCAGGGCTGACACCATTATCGACACTCGGATGTATTTTCACGGAAGGCCCAGGATCAGCAGGCCCGCTTCCGTTGGCCGAAGGGCTGTGGCTTTGTCCTCCTCCGAAAAGGCGTTTGAGAATTCCCATTTTTTCCTCCCTGATACCAGAGGGCAACCGCAATTGCTGCAGGCTCTCCATGATGTACTTTAATGCGTTTTTGAATGGGAAAAAACTGGACCAAAGCACTATAAATAAGGGGCCATGCAGGTTTGTTTCACGCAGATTTTCACTTGGAACCGCTCTGCAGAACACGACGAACATCAGCAAGCGTTTCCTGCAGGTCACGTGTTGCGGCTGGCTGCGAAATGCTGTGGTCAAGCCGGATACTGGCAGGCGTTCCATCCAGCAGCAGAATACGGTCGGCCAGTTCTGCTGCGTCGCTCAAGCTATGGGTTACCAGAATGGTTTGAAATTCGGATTCATTCAGTATTTTTCTGACCATGGCCCGCATGCGGTTGCCGGTTGCTTCATCCAAAGAGGCAAAAGCCTCATCCAGAATGAGAGTGTCGGGTTTGGCGGCAAGAGCACGCGCCAGAGCGACCCGGCGTTGTTGCCCCAGCGATAGCTGACGCGGAAAGGCCTGCTGCCGCTCTTTCAACTCCACGCGTTCCAATGCGTGCTCGGCCACCTGTTTGGTGCAGCCCGCAGCAATCAGGATATTGTCCAGAACACTGCGCCAGGGCAGCAATGTCGGTTCCTGAAAAACCATTGCAACCTTTCCAGTCCCGGCGACCGCCCCGCTAAAGTTCCGGTCCAGCCCGGCAATTATCCGCATCAGGGTGGATTTGCCGATTCCCGAAGGCCCGGTGAGTGCAAGGACTTCACCTCTCTCCAACGTCAGAGAGATCGGGCCAAGCACCTGCCTGTCACCAAAGGATTTTTCCAGGATTTCAGCTTTCATTCAGGCGCCATCCAGAGGCCGATTTTTCCCAAGGCTGCACGATCAGGTATTCAATCGCAAGCATGATGGCAACAAAGCTCAGGGCATATGCCAGAATATGGCCAACCTCAAACAACTGAAAATACAAATGGATCTGGAACCCGACGCCATTGCTGCGCCCCAGAAACTCAACCACCAGAACGATCTTCCAGATCAAGGCGAAACCGGTTCTTCCGGCCGCTGCAAAATGCGGCGCAAGCTGAGGTAAAATAACGTGGCGCCATGCGGATGAACGCGGCATGCGAAAAACCTGCGTCATATCGTTGAGTGCCGGGTCAAGCGAACGCGCGCCTTCGCGCATCATTACGGCGATCATTGGTATCTTGTTCAGGGCAACGGCCGTCACGGCGGCGGCTTCCGTCAGGCCGATCCAGAGATAGCACAATACGATAATGACGAGGGCCGGCAGATTCAGAAAGATGATCAGCCAGGGGTTGGCCCAGGCGTTGAAGGCTTGATTGCGTCCGGCCACGATCCCCAACAGGCTGCCTATGCTCATGGCCAGAAAAAATGCGGCAATGACACGAAGCAGGGTGGCCAGAAGATGCCTTCCCAGTTCACCGGTTCGGGCTTCCAGCCAAAAAATACGCGCCACTTCGGTTGGTGGGGGCAACAGGCTGCTGTCGTTAATATAGCGGGACAGGGCCACCCACATCAGCAGGAACACGCCAAATGATAGCAGACCTCTTACAAGGTTTGATCTGCTAGCTGCCCGGTGTGTAGAAGGTGCCATCTGGGAGTGATTTCGCATTGCCGACAAGTTTTTCTCCACCCAGTTCTGCCATCAATGCCAGGAATTTTGAAGCTGCTTCCAGATCAACCGGTTTTTGTTCGGGGATTCCAGCCCGGAAACCGGCTTTCAGTGCTTCAAAAGCGGCATCGCTTTTTGCCTTCATGAACGGGCGCAAACGATCCCATTCCGCATCATCCGTGGCCAGTTTGTCTTTGGCCATTCGAGAGGCCGCGGCAAACCCTGCCACCAGATCAGGATGGTTACGTGCGAATTCACCCTTGACCACATAGCCCAGCAACGGTGTTTCCGGGTCCAGACCCAGCGCTTGTGCTGCCTCTGACACGGAAACAAGTTCGCGAAACCCCTTGGCTTTCATCTTGGCCAGAAAGTGCCAGAAATTTATGGTTCCCTGCAATTCGCCTTGCAATGCCTTCTTGAATATGAGTGGTGGCGCGCCAAATACCTGTTCAGTATTGGTTTTCAGGTCGAACCCTTCGCTTTTCATTGCATAGGCCTGCAGGATCAGCCAGCTTTTATCAAGCGGGCCACCGGCTATTCCAATTTTTGTGCCTTTCAGATCTGAAAGTTTTTGCGCCGGGCTGTCTGCCGGAACCATCAGGCTGCCGACCGACTTTGAATACGGAATGAAGACAAAATCTTTTCCGGCTGCCCGCTGTCGGGCCACCCAAATCCAATCGGAAACGATGATATCGGCCTCACCACCCTGAAAGGCAATCTTGGCAGCCGGTCCACCGGCCATGCCCATCACCTCCATTGTAAACCCGTTGGCCTTGTCAAAACCATTGTGTTGTATGGTGTTCAGTTCCCAGTTGACGGTGCCAAATTTCAGAACCGCCAGTTTCAGCGTTTCAGCCGAACTGGTAACTGTCGCGGCTACTATCAGCAGAAAAGATGCAAGAATCGCGGAAATATGGCGCATGGCCCGGCCTCCAGGTTAGTATTCTGCCGCAAGCCTAACGAGGCTGGAAAAAAGTACAAATAAGACCTATGGGCAATCGCCCTGAAGGTTGTGATATGGTCAGTTAAGCAGAAGGCTTGAAACTTGTTGATGTATAATACCATCGCTTCTCTGGTGGGACGCTGTACTGGGAAAGCGTAAAGAGTGAACAATCGGGCTTCCGGGATCAAGGTATTGGGACCTGAAGGCAGATAGGAGAATAGTCGGAAATGACCGATGCGGGTCGCAAAGAAGATTTTACCAAAAGCATTCGCTCGGTTCTGGTCGTCGATGATCATCCCCTGTTTTGCGAGGCTCTTTCAGCGACGTTGGAAAGCATTCTGGATCTGAACAACATTCAAACGGCAAACTCGCTGACCAACGCTCTTGACCTTCTGAATGGGGGGCTTGAGGTTGATGCTGTGGTACTGGATCTGAACCTGCCGGACGTATCCGGTGTCGACGGTTTGTTACGTTTGCGTGCCCAAACCCCCAAAACCCCGGTTGTCGTGGTTTCGGCCCTGGGGGACAACCGTGTCATCACGGCCGTTATCGCTTCTGGTGCCGCTGGGTTCATCCGCAAGGATGCTCCAAGGGATGTTCTGGAAAATGCCTTTCGTAAAGTCTGGGCAGGAGAAACCTATTTTCCGGAGGACTATATCCGACCGTCCGGCGAAGAAGGTGCTGCGGATGAAACCGAGCAGATCGTAGAACGCCTTTCCAGTCTGACGCCGCAACAGGTCACAATCCTGAAACTGGTTTGTGAAGGCAAGCTGAACAAACAGATTGCTTACGATCTGTCGATTGCCGAAACCACTGTAAAGGCCCATATAACCGCGATTTTGCGCAAACTCGGGGTACACAGCCGGACACAGGCGGCACTTTTGGCCAAGGAGGCACAGTTTTCAGCTTTGTTGAAATGAGGGGGCGTGTGAAGTAGACTTGTGGGGTTGCATGTCTTGTCTGCCAGGTGGGGAAAATAGTTGGAAGCGGTTGCCGATAACAGGCCAAACAAGCTGACCGAAGGTGATGCAATCCGTATTGGTGCCTCTAGCAAAACGGATTCCGGTCAGGCAATTGAGGAAATCCAGGATGCGATTTGGCAACCGGATATTGCCTTTGTCATATTGTTTGTTTCCCCGGAATTTGACCATGATCAGCTTTCCCAGGCATTAAGTTGCGCCTTTCCGGATGTCCCGGTTCTTGGATGTACCACAGCGGGCGAGATCACCCCGGACGGCTATGCCGAAGGGGCGATTGCAGCGGTTTCTTTTTCTCGCCGGCATTTTTCGGTCTGCAACCGTTTGCTGGACCAGATCAGTACAAAGGGGATCGGTGAAATCTCCGAGATCGCCCAAAGCATGGTTGCGGAAATCGAATCAAAGCCAGGCTGGAAAAAACTGGCGTTGCTTTTTGCGGATGGAATTTCTCTCTGTGAAGATGCGGTTGTTGCCGCACTTGATGCGGCCCTTGCACCAATTCCGCTTTTTGGCGGATCAGCCGGCGATGGTATGTGTTTTCAGGAAACCTTTGTTATCCGCAACGGCGTTTTCCACTCGGATGCCGCGTTGTTGATTCTGGTCGAAACCGATTACCGGTTTGTCGAAGTCACCTTTGACCATTTTCTGCCAACGCAAAAACAGATGGTTGTCACGGATGCCAAGCCTTCCGAACGGGTTGTCTGTGAAATAAACGGCGAACCCGCAGCCGAAGAATATGCGCGCATTATCGGATATCCCAAGAAACAGCTTGGTCCTTTCCTGTTTGCCTCGTTCCCGACGCTGGTACGTGCCGGCGGGCGAAACCATGTGCGTGCAATCCAGTCCGTTATCGGTGAGACCTGTCTGAAATTCTTGTCGGCCATTGATGTGGGGCTGGTTCTGACAATCGGAGAAGCTCAGGATATTCACGGTGAAATGAAGAAGCAGTTTCATCAGCTGACCCAGGAAAACGGCAAGCCGACATTGGTGCTTGGGTTCGATTGCATCTTGCGCAAGATCGAAATTGTGACCATCGGAGAAAAGCAGCGAATCTCGCAGATTTTCAAAGATAACAATGTCGTCGGTTTCAGCACTTACGGCGAGCAACACAATGGCATGCATGTCAATCAAACCTTTGTTGGTGTTGCCTTTTTCCAACCGCAAACGGGCCGGACATGCTGATCAACCCGGAAGATTCGCTCGAACGTCAGGTAGAAAAACTGCAAAAGATTGTGCGGTCCCTGATGCAGCGGGTCGAGCAAAGCAGCGAGATGGGCGCAACGCCCTATGCCTTGTTTCAAACCGCGATCAATCTTGAAAACCGGGTCAACCTTCGTACGGCCGACCTTCAGAATGCGCTGGACGATCTGAGCCATACCCATGAAGAACTGTCGCGGGCCTTGGCAGATGCCGAATCTTCGCGCCAGAATCTGCTTGATGCCCTTGAGGCGATGAGCGAAGGCTTTGCCCTGTTCTCTGATGACGCTCTGGTGATCTGCAATGAAAGGTTCCGCCGGCTGCTGCCGGATGTTGCCGACAAGATTGTCGAGGGAATGAGTTTTGACGAATACACCCGGGTTGTTTCCCAGAGTTCCGGTCTGGAACTGGAGGAAGGCCAGGACAGAACGGAATGGCAGGCGTTTCGCAGGCGGCAGCACGGACGCAGGCGCGCGACATTTGTGGTCCGCCTGAAGGGGGATCGTTGGATTCAGGTGTCTGACCGTTCCATGTCCAAAGGACGTGCCGCCATTGTGCATACGGATATTACCGAGATGGTGCGCGAACAGCGCCTGCAACGGGACCAGATACTCGATCGTCAGGCGCGTCTGGCGCGGGCAACCATTGACCATATGAGCCAGGGTGTCTGCACCTTTGACGCAGATCACAGGCTGGTGACAAGCAACAGCCGTTTTCACGAATTGCTTTCTCTGCCGGTCCGGCTGGCGCAGGACGGGGCCAGGCTGGAGGAGATTCTGCGTTATCTCGATGATGATATTCTGGAAAGCAACACGCTCATCCGCAAGCTTTTACCTTGGATCAGAAACGCAGACCGGCGCACAACTCTGAAACTTGATGTGTGCCGGTCCGACGGTATCATTCTGACAGCCAGTTTTCGCAAGCTGCCGGATGCAGGGTTTGTGGCCAGCTTTACAGATGTAACCGCCGAACGTCAGGCGGCCGAAGCCTTGGCGCGGTCAAAGGCAACGCTTGAATTGCGAGTTGCCGAGCGCACTTCGGCATTGACCAAGGTCAATAGCCAACTGGTTCGAAAATCACGAGAACAGGAACGGGCCGAACTGGAAATGCGTGCAGCCAAAGAAGCCGCCGAAGCCGCCAATCTCTCCAAGACCCGGTTTCTGGCCGCGGCCAGTCATGATTTGTTGCAACCGCTGAATGCTGCCAAACTGTTCTTGTCAAATCTGCAGGATACGCGCCTCGACAACAAGCAGGTTGAAACGATCAGCAGTCTGAGCCGGTCCTTCAATTCTTTGGAATCCATCCTGAATGCATTGCTCGATATTTCGCGTCTGGATGCGTCAGGGGCGGAGTTTTCTGTCAAGCCCCTGCGCCTGAATTCGGTTTTCGCGGCTTTGAAGGAGGAGTTTGAGCAACTGGCTGTCAGCAAGGGGATAACACTGAAAGTCATGCAAACCAGCGCCGTGGTGAATAGTGATGCAACCTATTTGCAGAGAATCATTCGCAACCTTCTTTCCAATGCAATAAAATACACTGACAGCGGCAAGGTGTTGCTTGGCTGCCGCCGAAAAGACAAAAAGGTCGCCATCTGCGTTCTGGATACGGGGCCGGGAATAGCCAAGAAAGATCAGAAAAGGATATTCGAGGAGTTTTTGCGCCTTGGTAATGACAACCATGATCAGGGCATGGGGCTTGGCTTGTCATTTGTCGAACGCGCCTGCCGCCAGCTTGGGCATGATCTGAAGTTGCTGTCAAAACCTGGCGCCGGTTCCCAATTTCAGGTCAGTTTGGAATGTTCACGCCTGGCGCCTCTGGAAAATCGGATTGAGTTCGAAGAACAAGCTGCTGAACACCCCGAAGAAATGGATGTGCTGGCGGCATTGGTGGAAAATGACAGGGAAGTCCTTTCGGCGATGGTTGGCACACTTGAAAAGTGGGGTGTTAGCGTCATGCCGGCCAAATCAACCAGCGAACTGATGGCACTTGTAGAAGAATTGGGTGTCCCGCCGGATGTTATCATTGCCGATTATCATCTGAACGGAGAGGATACCGGCCTTCACAGCATAGATTTGCTGCGGCGCAGGTCTGGCACGCGAATTCCGGGGATTCTGGTCACTGCGGACCGTGGCCATCAATTGCGCCGTGCCGCAAAGGAAATGGGGGTGGATATTCTGACGAAACCTCTGAAGCCACAGGCTTTGCGGGCCTTGTTGAACTGGACTTTGCAATAGCGCTTTCTGCGCACGAACGCAGGGGGCCTAGACCAATTGCCGATACAGAAAAAGCCGTAAAAGGGTTACGGAAAATGAAGGTTCAGAAAGATTGGAGATGTGGAATGCTCTCTCTCTCAAGATTGTTTGCCCGGATTGCCCTGATTGCGGCTCTGGCGGGGGCGACCAGCAGTAACGCCAGCCCTGCGACCGACCTTGTCTTTTCGGCAGAGGCTCTCAACAACATACCGGCCAGATCGGAAGTTACCTATTTGCACGAACGCTCCGGTACAGGAGAAAAGCTGTTTCATCCGGTAAACGGCACCGCCTCGCTTAGGTTGCAGCCAGGGTCCGACGGAAACCAAGTGATCCTGACAATGCGGGAAGACGGCAAACTCCGCAGTCAGACACCCTTTCCAGCCGATGTTGGCAACCCGCTGGTCATGGCATTTCTGGAATACACCCTGCGCTCCATGGCCCAATCAACAGGTGGCAGCCCGTTCTATCTGCGCAACCGGATAAAGGACTCTCTCAGGTCTGGGGGGACGGTGGAAAATGTGACGGTCAAGATCAACGGTGAGGATATCAAGGCCCAGGACGTGGTTTTCCGCCCGTTCATGCAGGATCCGAACGCGCCGAAGATGGGCGATTTTGCCAGGCTGGAGTTGCATTTCGTTGTGGCGCAATCGGTTCCGGGCGGATTTGTCCGGTTTCAGGCCGCCACACCTGACAAGGATGGCAAGCGCCTGTATCGTGAGGTCATCGAATACGCAACCTTGTCCAGACAGGAGTAGGCCGTGAAACACCTGAACCGATTTCTTGCAGCAGCAATTGCCGCCGGGCTTGTGAACGTCGCGCCGGTCATGGCGCAGAACGTTCTCAATCTCAGTGACTATCCGACCGAGGCGCGGGCTGACTACGTGTTTGCCTGTATGGCGGTCAATGGTATGAACCGCCGATCGCTTTCACGCTGCTCCTGTTCGATTGATGTGATCGCAAGCATCCTGACATATGATGATTATGTCAGTGCCGAGACGGTTCTTTCCATGCGGCAGGTCGGGGGCGAAAATACCGGAATGTTTCGCGATTCAGCCATGGCAAAAGGCGCGGTGGCTGATCTGCGCCGCGCGCAGGCCGAGGCCGAAATCCGCTGTTTCTGACAGAATGATAGAATAGCGCGGGCAACAGGCGCCTCTGTCGCCCGGATTTGCCGGCGCCACGCCAGTTGTCGCACCGAATCAGCATCAGGCTGGAAACAGGGCGTTGCGCCTTCCGGAAAAGCATCGCCCCGAGCCCATGAAATCAATCACTTGGGCGAAAATGTTTCGCGCGCGAAACATCTGAAAAACAGGCTTGCAGAAGCATCATGACTCGTTTCTGACAACGGGAAAGCTCTGCTCAAACACTTCCCCTTCGGTGTCGGATGCGCGGACACGGATGGTATCGGCACCATTGTCGGTATAGGTGAACCGGAAACTGGGGTCCGTGCTGATGGAAATTCCGGCCTCCAATTTGAACAACAGTTCTTCGCCCTGATAGACTTCGAGTTCATCAATAAAGCGCGGGCTGATAAACAAATGGGTCATCTGATCGCGCTGCAACCCCGAATAATTCGGGTGTTTGATCATCACTTGCGCCACGCGGCGTACGCCGGATGCCGGTACGGACTGTTGCAATGTATCGGTCGCGTTCAGGGCCGCAGTGAGCTTCTCAAGCTGCTTCAGCTTCATCCGGCCCAGTGATGCCATCGCCGCTGCAGCGTCCTTTGCAGCCGGTGCCGAACATCCGCCAGATGCCTTGACATAACGGCCTACCATCAGCGTATCACCTGTTTCGGTTGTGGCAATGGCGCGGATGTTTGAATATTGGTTGACCCGTACCCGGGTTTCCAGATCAAGCGGATACATGGCCTTGCCAAAAGTGAACGTGGCAACCAGTGGTGAAGGATTTTCATCAATGACCAACATCATGGTCGTGATATGATCACGGCTATCGGCTGGCTGAGCGATATGTACAGGAACCGTTGCCGCATCAAAGGCCCGGAAAGGGGCTTCCATGCTTACCCGTCCGGTTCCGTCGGACAATTGTACATCACCGACGATATCTCCCTTCAGATCGGCCCAGGTCGGGCTGTCTATCATCGGGTTGTCTTTCTCGGTGCCTGCAAAGCCAATGGTTGAGGACAGTACAACGGCCGCAACCCCGGTCAATATCCGTTTCATCATTGCGTTCTCCCGGAAACTTCTGTTCGCATTGATTCTATCGAGGCAGATTTTTGTCGTCCTGTAAATTGGACATAGGTCGTTCTGGAGCCGGTAATCCGCGTGGTTTTCACTATAAATCAATCACAATTTGGTGAAGCGGTCTTTTTCAGAAATCTGATAGCTTGGCTTCGCGCCCTGTTTTTCCGGAGGATTTCCTATGGTGTCACTTGTCCTGACGGTTTGTCTTGCGATGCAGACAGATGTCTGTGCGCAACGCCTGTTGCCTGTTGCCACGGTGGAAACACAGGCTCAATGTCAGGCATCCGCAGTCGAAAGGCTTGCGGCGTGGCAGGCTCGACATCCGCAATTTGTTGCCAGCGAATGGTCCTGCAAGACACCGGATCTTTCGCCGCTGGCGGTGAAGGAAGTTGCACCGGGAATTTGGGTGCACAAAGGCCTGAATGAAATCCCGTCGCCGGAAAATGCCTCGGATCTGGCCAATATTGGTTTTGTTATTGGCGAGGAAGCGGTTGCCGTGATTGATGCGGGGGGCTCGCGTCTCGTGGCCGAGCGTCTGCTTCTGGCAATCCGCGAAAAAACGGACCTGCCAATCCGCTGGCTGGTTCTGAGCCATATGCATCCTGATCACGTCATGGGCGCGTCGCTTTTTGTTGATGCCGGGGTGCCGGTGGTTGGCAGTCCGACATTGCCGGCAGCGCTTCAGGCGCGCGCAGAAACATATGAGGCAAACTATGACCGGCTGATTGGCCCGCAGCAGATGATCCTGTCACAGGTGATTGACCCGGAAGGGATTACAACCGATGTTTCGCAACTTGACCTGGGAAAGCGCCGTCTGCTGCTGAGTGCACATCCCACCGCCCATACCAACAACGATTTGACGGTCTATGACCCCAATAGCAAAACAATCTGGATGGCTGACCTTGTTTTCGCCCAGCACATACCGGCGCTGGACGGCTCTATCCGCGGCTGGATCAGTGTTCTGGATGAAATGCGCCCGTTTGATGCGCGCCGGCTGGTGCCCGGTCATGGCCCGGCAAGCCTGCCCTGGCCCGAGGGGATGCAGGCAACCTATGACTATCTGACAGCGCTTGCCGGCGAGGTGAAAGAGGCAATCGATAGTGGCGAAAGCCTCGGCAGTGCCGTCACCCATGTGGGTGAAGACTTGCGGGGAAACTGGATGCTTTTTGACGAGTTCAACGCCCGGAACGTAACCGCAGCCTTTGCAGAACTGGAATGGGAGTGATCCTATTCAAGATGTGATTGCAAGGCGCGGGAAATGGCAAAAATGCGTTTCTCAAGGATAACCGGCGTTTCACAGACGTAGGTCAGCGACTGGCGTCTTTCCTTGAAGATTCTTTCATCCCAGATCAGGGTGTCTTCCATTTCTTCCAGTTTATCCAGGTTCGGGTTTTCCTGCGCTTTCAGATTGCGGATTTCCGTTCGTTTGGTCTCAATGGATTTTGAAAGCTCTGTTTGTGTTTTGGCATAGCGCGCAATGCCGGACATGACAGCGTTTCTCTCCTGATTGATCAGGGTAAAAGCCTGATCAAAGACGGCGGTCAGCTTGTCCGATTTGTCTGCGCCCAATCCCTTGGCAAAATCGTCAATCATCTTTTCCGCGTCTTCGATGGGAATGCGCCGCAAAGCCAGCTGTGCCGCAATTGCCTGTATATCGGGATCTGTTTCCAGCTGGCGGATGCGATCCGTAATCTCGGGGCCTGCCCACATCAGACCGGGGGTAAGGCTGGGAACCTTGCGCTGTTGGCAGGGCCATTCAGGATCATCAAACGATGCGGCGGAAGATGGGGAGGCTGCCATGAGTAGTGCCAACAGGAATAATGTGCGCATGTGAGGTTCCTTTTTCAGTCTGGCTCAACATTAGCGCGTCAGAAAAATATTCGCACCCGGAACCTTGGTGTTATTTGTGCGCCATATGGCGTGTATTCGCCAGCAGAGGAAAGCCGGCGATGCAGGGTTTCCGCTTGACAGGGCGCAGCGGGCGGGTCTTTGGAAGAGGAACCGGCTCAAAAGACGAAATGACGCAATGTTGATGCTATTTCCATCTCCGGAACGGATATAGTTTTACGGTTGGCGGCTATACGGAGAATCTATGAACACCAGAAAGGCGAATATCAAACAGCCCGGAATCCTTGCAGATCGCCAGACGGCAAATAGCAGATCAGTTGTGCGTGCTCTGCTGCAAGCTTTTGTAATCACGATGGTAACAGGGCTACCGGCCTATTCCGCGCCAGATTTGGTGAGTGATGATGATCTATTCTCAGGGTTCTCGGAAACTTGCTCGCAGAAGATCATTTACCGTCCTACCGCGCGGGTTTCGCAGGCCGAACATGACGAAAATGGAAACGAGGTTATTGTTCTGGATCCAAGCCTCAAATCACCGGCGGAAAAGAGCAGACGTATATTTCTGGCAGCTCACGAATGCGCCCATCATCTGTTTGGCCACACCTCTGCCGAAGGCCTGATCGAAAGGCGGTATGTTGTTGGAATGATTGCCAAACAAGAGCTTATGGCCGATTGCTGGGCTGCCGAATATCTGGGGCGTCTCGGACAGGGGGGCGACATGGCTGCAATCGCCGAGAGTTTCTATCGCCGGGGGCGGCTCTATGCGGTAAATGGTTACCCCTCGGGAATTGAACGCGCCCTGACGGTTCGGCGCTGTTGGCGGAAGGGGTTGAAAACAAGGCGGAACGAAAGCCCGACAGCGGACGAAAACGCATCCTTTTCCGACCGGTCCGACTAATGTCTAATCCCTTTCGGTTGCAGGTCATCTTTATATTGACAGTGAACATCAGGCTGCGGGATTGTGCTCTGCGTTGTAGTAAGGACATCGCAAGAGCGTGATTTCATACGCAGCATGTCATAGTAGGGGACACCAAAACCATGAAAACACGCGCTGCAGTAGCTTTTGAAGCCGGAAAACCGCTGGAAGTGACCGAAGTCAATCTGGAAGGCCCCAAAGAGGGCGAAGTTCTGGTTGAAATCAAGGCAACCGGCATCTGCCACACCGATGAATTCACCCGCTCGGGCGCAGACCCGGAAGGGCTGTTTCCGGCGATTCTGGGGCATGAAGGCGCCGGCGTTGTCATGGAGGTCGGCCCGGGTGTGACAAGTCTGAAACCCGGCGACCATGTCATTCCTCTCTACACACCCGAATGCCGCGAGTGCGAATACTGCCTGAACCCGAAAACCAACCTGTGCCAGTCTATCCGCGAAACACAGGGTAAGGGGCTGATGCCGGACGGGACATCGCGGTTTACCACACTGGATGGAGAGCCGATCCTGCATTACATGGGCTGTTCGACATTTTCAAATTTCACGGTGATGCCGGAAATAGCGCTGGCCAAGGTGCGCGAAGACGCCCCGTTTGACAAGATTTGCTATATCGGTTGCGGTGTAACGACCGGCATTGGTGCGGTCATCAACACGGCTAAGGTGGAAATTGGCAGCCGTGCCATTGTGTTTGGTCTGGGCGGCATTGGACTGAATGTCATTCAAGGTTTGCGGCTAGCCGGAGCAGACCAGATTGTCGGTGTGGATCTGAACCCGGCAAAAGTGGAAATGGCAACGCGGTTTGGGATGACCGATTTTGTCAACCCGTCCGAAGTTGATGGCGATTTGGTTGCCTATCTTGTGGCCCTGACCAAAGGTGGGGCCGATTATACATTTGACGCAACCGGCAATGTCGGCGTCATGCGCACGGCGCTTGAAGCGGCCCACAAGGGCTGGGGTGAAAGCATCATTATCGGAGTCGCACCGGCGGGGGCTGAAATTTCAACCCGCCCGTTCCAGCTTGTTACCGGGCGCAGTTGGCGTGGAACGGCCTTTGGCGGCGCGCGTGGGCGCACGGATGTCCCCAAGATCGTGGATTGGTACATGGAGGGCAAGATCGAAATCGACCCGCTGATCACCCACACGATGCCGCTTGAGGATATCAACAAGGGTTTCGATATGATGCACGCCGGTGAAGGTATCCGCAGCGTGGTGATTTACTGAGATGAAAACCATTTCTGAAAACGCCTGTTTCGGCGGCACCCAGGGCGTTTACAGCCATTCGTCCAAGGTTTGCAATTGCGATATGACCTTTGCGGTTTACCTGCCACCACAAGCCAAATCCGGCCCCGTGCCGGTGCTGTGGTATCTGTCCGGCCTGACCTGCACCCATGAAAACGCGATGACCAAGGCCGGGTTGCAGGAACATGCGGCCCGCCGGGGCATTGCCGTGGTTTTCCCCGACACCAGCCCGCGCGGCGAAGATATTGCCGATGACGAGGATTACGCGCTTGGTCAGGGTGCAGGGTTTTACGTGAACGCAACGGAAAAGCCCTGGGCCCCGCATTTCCAGATGTATGACTATGTGTTGAAGGAATTGCCGCAGCTTGTGGCTGATCAGTTTCCCGTGAACGATTTGCGCGGCGTAACAGGCCACTCGATGGGGGGGCACGGGGCGATTACCTTGGCTTTGAATAACCCTGAGCGGTTTCAGTCTCTTTCGGCCTTTGCCCCGATCGCGAACCCGACCGAGTCAGACTGGGGCCGCAAGCAATTGGCGGCGTATCTCGGAACAGATGAAGCAAAATGGGCGCCACATGATGCAACGCTGCTGATCAGGAACAAAGGATGGCACGGTGATATTCTGGTGGATCAGGGCACAAGCGACCCGTTCCTGGAGTTGCTGAAGCCCGAGAGCCTTTCGCAGGCCTTGGCCAGCGAACGTGTCCCGAGTGTTTTTCGCATGCAGGCGAATTACGACCATAGTTATTTCTTCGTTTCCAGCTTTTCTGCGGACCATGTTGACTGGCACGCAGACAGGCTGCTCTCCTAACCATCTGAAAGGTAAGTGTATTACGGATTTGGGCCGAGGCAACGCCTCGGCTTTCCCGCGTCGTTCGTGCCGTTGACAGGCTGTTTTTCAACTGCGCCACCTACGACTAACGGCCAGTTGCCCTGTGACAAACTGTCAGCCTTAATAAGAGTCTCAATAGAGGAAACTCGCTGCTACGTGACGCCCGATAGGGGTCATGCTCTGTCAGGTGGTCGGGGGTGTGGAGGAAACATCCAACAGATCGGCAGCGCGGGGAACCATCCCGGCCAAACAAGGAGGAAAGCATGAAGTATATTCTCACAGGCGCTGCAGCAATGCTGATGACCAGCATGATGCCTGCGGTTGCCAATGAATCCGTCATGAGCGCGACGGCGGATCCGGCAAACTGGGCGATGCAGGCCGGCAACTATGCCAATACCCGCTATTCGACCCTGGACCAGATCAATGCCGACAACGTCGGAAATCTGCAGGTTGCCTGGAGTTTCTCGACAGGTGTTTTACGTGGGCACGAGGGTTCACCGCTGGTCATCGGCGACGTGATGTATGTACATACGCCGTTTCCGAATATCGTTTACGCACTGGATTTGAACAACGACGGAAAAATCCTGTGGAAATATGAGCCAAAGCAGGATCCGAATGTCATTCCGGTGATGTGCTGCGATACTGTCAATCGCGGCCTGGCCTATGCCGATGGCAAGATTTTCCTGCATCAGGCAGATACCACACTCGTGGCTCTGGACGCCAAAACCGGCGAAGCTGTCTGGTCGACGGTAAACGGTGACCCGACAAAGGGTGAAACAAATACCGCCACGGTTCTGGTGGTAAAGGACAAGGTTATCGTGGGGATTTCCGGCGGTGAATTTGGCGTGCAAGGCAGTGTTACAGCCTATAATATCAGCGATGGGACACGTGCCTGGCGGGCCTATTCAGTTGGCCCGGATGACCAAATTCTTATGGATCCCGAAAAGACAACCGTGCTGGGAAAACCGGTCGGTAAGGATTCAAGCTTGAAAACCTGGGAAGGTGATCAGTGGAAAATCGGCGGCGGTACAACCTGGGGCTGGTATTCCTATGATCCCGAACTGAACCTGATCTATTACGGTACTGGCAACCCATCGACCTGGAACCCGGCCCAGCGTCCTGGCGATAACCGTTGGTCGATGACCATCATGGCGCGTGATGCGGATACGGGCATGGCCAAATGGGTCTATCAGATGACCCCGCATGATGAATGGGATTATGACGGCATCAACGAAATGATCCTGACAGATCAGGAGATTGACGGCCAGATGCGCAAGGTCCTGACCCATTTTGACCGGAACGGTTTTGGTTATACGCTTGACCGGGAAACAGGTGAGCTTCTGGTTGCCGAACTGTTTGACCCGGCTGTCAACTGGACAACCGGTGTCGATATGGATCCGAACTCGCCAACATATGGCCGCCCGGCCGTTGTTGCGGCAAAGTCCACCGAGCAGAATGGCGAGGATGTAAACTCGACAAATGTCTGCCCGGCGGCTCTTGGCAGCAAAGACCAACAGCCAGCAGCCTATTCGCCAAAAACCGAGCTGTTCTACGTGCCGACAAATCATGTCTGCATGGATTATGAACCGTTCCATGTATCCTACACCGCTGGCCAGCCTTATGTCGGTGCGACCCTGTCGATGTATCCGCCAGAAGGCGAAACCAACATGGGCAACTTCATTGCCTGGGACGGCAAAACCGGCACCATCAAGTGGTCTGACCCAGAGCAGTTCTCGGTCTGGTCCGGGGCGCTGGCAACGGCCGGTGATGTGGTGTTCTATGGCACGCTCGAAGGCTATCTGAAGGCGGTCGATGCCAAGACAGGCAAGGAACTGTACCGGTTCAAAACCCCATCGGGTATTATCGGTAACGTCATGACCTATTCGCATGGTGGCAAACAGTACGTTGCTGTCTATTCAGGCGTAGGCGGCTGGGCTGGCATCGGACTGGCGGCCGGGCTGACCAATCCGAATGACGGATTGGGCGCTGTGGGCGGTTATGCGGCCCTGAGCGACTATACGGCTCTGGGCGGAACCCTGACTGTCTTTACCCTGCCAAACTAGGCGATACGTCAGACTAATGGCCTATTGGACCGGCGCAGTTTCAGAGGCGAAACTGCGCCGGTATTCATTGAAGCGGAAGGCAACCCAAACATGAAAAAAACGACCAACACGTATGTATCATTTACCGCTGCCAGCCTGATGATCCTGTCATATGGTATGGCAACACCGGCACTGGCAGCAGGTGTTCAGGACACGGCCGCCGCCTACAGCGAGGGAGGCCGGTATTTTACCAAGGACGATATCCCGACCTTTAATATCGGCGAGGATGGAACTGTCGATTGGCCCACATACGAAGGATTTCGCAGGTATCATTCGGAATGCCACGTTTGCCATGGGCCGGAAGGCGAAGGGTCAAGCTATGCCCCGGCTTTGAAAAAGTCGGTCATGAATATGGATTATTACGATTTCCTGGAGATTGTCGCAGGCGGAAAAGAGGAATCAAAGGGCGGTACCGAGTTTGTGATGCCCAGTTTTGGCACCAACAAGAATGTCATGTGCTATATTGATGATATTTACGTGTATCTGAGAGCCCGTGGGGCCGACGCCGTTCCGCGTGGACGGCCCAGGAAGAAGGAGCCCAAATCGGATGAAATCCGGCAAGCACAAAAGGACTGTCTGGATGGCTAGGTTCTGGAGCCGTTCGCTGACCTTTGGATTGGTGGCGATGTCTCTGTCAGTGACTTACGCCCATGCCCAGACTGCGGATCTTGTGTCGAAAACGGCATTTCGGGTCTGTGCGGACCCGGCCAACAGCCCAATATCGAACAAGGATGGAACAGGATTTGAAAACAAGATTGCCCGGCTCTTTGCGGATGATCTGGGGTTGCCGCTGGAATATACCTGGTTTCCCATGGCAACCGGTTTTGTAAGGAAAACGCTGTTTGATTTTCGTTGCGACGTGATCCTGGGGTTTGCCCAGGGGCAGGGAATGGTTCTGAGTACAAACCATTATTATACCGCGCCTTACGTCATGGTTGTGCACGCAGACAGTGATCTGGCCGGTGTGGAAACCCTGTCGGATCCCCGTCTGAAAAACCACAAGCTGGGTTTGATCGCGGGTAGCCCGCCCGCCTCGCATATGGCCAGAAACGGTTTGCTCGGACAGATCAAATCCTACCAGTTGTTCGTCGACCGGCGGTTCTATTCGCCCAACGAAGAGATGCTGGCCGATCTGCGCAAGGGCACCATTGATGCCGCCTTCATGTGGGGCCCGATAGCCGGGCCGCTCCTGAAGGACAAGGGCGACGGCCTTGTACTCATACCATTGCTGAAGGAAACGCTCCCGCCCGCCATGACATACCGCATTACCATGGCGGTGCGTCCGGGGGATCTGGTCTGGAAGCGCAAGCTCAATTCGCTGATACGCAAGGATCAGAAGAAAATCGATGCGATCCTGACCAGCTACGGGGTGCCGCTGCTGGATGATATGGGGAAACATCTGAAAGGAGATGCGCCGTGAATATGATACGGATAGCTGCTGTTTTGCCAGTAATCTTGCTTTTGTTTGCAACCCCTGTTCTTTCCCAATCGGTTGCGGTGGAGGAGCCGGACGACTATCGGATGGAGCACTACCGCGCCCCGGTTCCGGCCACTCTGAAAGGGGCAACCGTTCTGGACGACGAAGCTGTTCATGATCTTTGGGAAAAGGGTGAAGCCGCGTTTGTAGATGTGGTTCCGCGCCCGCCCAAACCGGCAAATCTGCCGGAAGGCACGATCTGGCGGGAAAAGCCACGCCATTCCATTCCCGGCTCGATCTGGCTGCCAAATGTGGGGTACGGCAAGATAGCCCCGCAAACCGAAGCCTATTTCAAAGCCGGGCTTGAAAAGGCCACGCAGGGTGACAAGGACCACCCGGTTGTTCTGTTCTGTCTGGCGGATTGCTGGATGTCATGGAATGCGGCCAAACGCGCACAGGAATACGGCTACTCAAAAGTGTACTGGTATCCGGACGGTACGGATGGCTGGACGTTCAATGACTGGCCAACGGAAGTTGTTGAAAGGGAACCTGGCGAACAGTGATCTGTCAGGACAGGCCCTGGAGCCTATCCCTGATCGAGTGAGAATTGCCGTGTGAATTCAGCACCTTCAGTGTCTACCATATGCACTGTGATGGCCGCGGTCTCGGGCGAAAGATCAACGGCCAAAGATGGATTTTCACTGAGTGAGATGCTGCCGGTCATCGAAAAAACCGGCTGATCATTCGCTTTCAGATCAACCGTTTCTATATATCGGGCCGGCAGAAAAAGCAGTGTGATCTGATCCATTTGCAGCCCGGAATGGCTGGGGTGGTCAAAAGTGATTTCCACCCGCCGGTCTGCCGATTCTTTTGCCATGGCACTGGCGCCGGCAAGCTTTGCAAGTTTTTGGGTCGCCACGCCGCTGTCAGCAACCTGTACAGTCATTTGCCCAAGTGTTTTCAATGCAGTTACAGGGTCTGTTCCCGGAGGGGCGGCACAAGCGCCAAGGCCAGAGGTTTTTGATGCACCCTCACGGACCAGAATGCGCCCATCAGCCGTTTCTACAGCAAGATGAATGCCGCTTGGCCCGTTCAGGCGCATGCTGGCATCGAATGCAAAGTGATTTGTGGCCTGTTTCATGTCGAACACTGCCGAAACCGGCATCGGGTTTTCATCAATGACCAGATAGACTTTGCGAATGATCACGTCTTCAGGGAGTTCAATCCGCCCACCCAGCATGACGCGCGTGTCATCCGTGGCCCGATAGGGCGCGTGCAATTCAAGGCCGTCAGCCTGCATTTCAATGCTACGGCCCTCAAAAAGCATACTGCTGATATCATCCCATGCCTCTCCGGCGAGGGCAGGGCCTGACGGAAAGGCCAGCAGTGCCGCAAAACAGGTGGAGAGTGAAGTCATCCGCATGAAATACTCCTCTGGAAACTCGGATTTCGGGCAGTTTAATAAGTGAAAAAGCCTGTGTCACTGCACTTATGGTCGTAGATCCAAGTCATTGATCTGGCTTGGGAATGCTTAAAATGAATTTGCCAAACGCCCTGGGGCCGTCGCCGACATCTATCTCGTCAACGACCTTCAGACTGGCCGCATCGATGACCGTCAGGGCGTTGGAGAACCAGTTGCTGACAATAACGCTTTTGCCATCGGACGTCGTATCAATCCCTTCCGGGTATTCGCCAACGTCAATTTTTGCGAGAGGTTCGAGAGTCTTCAGGTCAAACGCAGTTACGGAGTCGTCGTACTGATTGGTGACAAAGCCGCGTTCGGGTGTAAGGGCAATGACATAGGGCCGTTTCCCGGTGGGGATGCTCGCGATCACGCATTGGCAGGGAATACCGATCACCGTTACGCTGTCGGACTGGACATCGGCCGTGTAGGCGCGCGCGCCGGCTGAATCTATGGTAATGCCAAAGGGCGCCTTGCCTGTGGGCACTGTTGCGATCAGTTTGCCGGTTGATGTGCTGATGATCGAAACCTGATCGGATTCCCTGTCTGCCGTTAGAACCATTTCACCGTCCGGGGTAACGGCGACGCCAGAGGGTGATTTCCCGGTATGAAAACGCCGGGTGATACGGCCTTTTGCCGGATCTATTTCAAAAAGCTGCGTGCCGTACCAGTCGGCAACATAGACCGGGGCGCCGCTTGGGTGCACGGCAACCCCCAGCGGACCGCCTTCAAGCTTTATTCGGGCGGTGATTGCCAGAGGGTCAGTGCCGATGACTGTCAGCAACTGCCCCTCGGGACTGGTGACAAAGACCTTGGCAGAATCTGGTGTGGTTGCAACCCCGGCGGGCTTGCCGCCGATCTGTATGGTTTTCAGAATGGCGCCGGATGCAATGTCCACCACAGAAAGATTATCGCCCGTCTGATTGGTGACGAAAGCGATATCCTTGGCGGCTGCGGTGGACAGTTGCGTGGCAAAGGCAAACAGCACGGCCGCAATGGCCCGGCTTTTCATTCAGCGGCCCCAAAACGCTCGACCAGCGCATCCAATCCCGCCTTGTATACCCCCGTGACGGCCTTGACAGCGGCTTCGTCGTTCAACTCTTCGGGGGGATCATTCAGCGGATAGCCGCGATAAAAGGCGCCTCGCCATTCGATAAGCGAGCCGCCATTGTCCAGGGGTTTTACAGTCAAATGCGATGAGTAATTGGTCACCGGCAGCACTTTCACATCAACTTCCTGAATCCGGTAGGAATAGCTCATTTTTTCCGGGTTATACTTGTACAGAATTTCTGAAATCGTGGGCCCGTCTTCCTTGGCCAGGGTCAGAAGGCGTGTCGCGTCAACCTCGTTGCCGCCTTCCCCTTCGGTTTTATAAACAACCGGATGCCAGCTCATATCCTGAAAATTGCCGATCACGGCCCAGACTTCTTCCGGCGGGGCTTTGACCTTGGCCGTGACAGTGATTTTCTGCCGGGTTGGTCCGTGGGCGGAAACGGGCAAGGCCATGAGCATGATGGCAAGGGCTGCCCAGACTATCTTGAGTGATTTCATGTGTTTCTCCTTTTTTGTGTTCAGGACGAATTGCATCCTGCCTGATTGTCCAGAATGTGATGGTCAAAAATGAAAGCAATGCCGCGTTTCCATGCAAGGTCTGTATTGCCGCGAATATCGACAGACAGCCCCTTGGGTTGCATGCCCGTTTCAACATCCCTGATCTGAATGTTCACGGACTGGATCAGGTTGGAGACCTTGGTTACCTCGCTCACAACCACATATTTGACGCCCAGTTGGCGGCCGAATTTGAAATCGCAGCCATTACATCGTGCCGGGTTGAATACCTTGGCCAATGCTTCGGCAATGGGGGCGTTTGACACGACATCAAAGCCGGCTTCCTGCAAGCGGCGAATGATGTAGTTTTCACTCAGCAGTATGCGTCTGACCTCGTCCTTGCGGATGCCGTTATATGCTCCTTCGGTGCTCAGATCGGTAAAATGAATGCCCAAAAAGGCGGTTTTGGCATTGCAGTCAAGCGTGTGTTCTGCGGCTGTTGCAGGGAACGAAGTTAGCGCAATGATAGCCGTTAGGAGAAGATTCACTGTACGCATGGGCTTATGCTTGCTTACGCATGAAAGGCAGGCAACAGGACCAAAGTATAGGGGGTATACCATTGCGTGGTTGGCGCTGGTAGGTCTAGTCTTTGGCGAACGGGAATGGTCTGGAAAACAGCAGAATTCTCCCGACGGAGGTTTAATGAATCAATACAGACAGGCCTTGATTTTACCCGCCATTTTGGCTGGACTCTGGGCGTTGATACTATTGCCAATGGCACAGGCGGAAGAACTGCCGACAGTTTTTGCGGCGGTTATCCGTGTTGACAATCCGAACCGGCCGCAACCGATTTCGCGGTTGGATCTAGCGCCTGATGACCTGGGGTTTGCCGGGGGGGATCTTGCAACATCCGACAACCTTACGACAGGCCGGTTTCTGGGGCAGGATTACAAGACATTGAACATTGCCGCAACGCCGGAGACCGCGCAACAGGCGCTGGAACAGGCCCTGGCTGCCGGTGTGAAATTCATTGTGGTGCTGGCGTCTGCTGACATCGTGCTGGAGCTGGCAAACGCTGCGGGTGAGCGGGCACTGGTGATGAATGCACAGGCGCCCGATGACAGCCTTCGCAATGACAACTGCCGGGCCAATCTGGTGCACATTGCCCCGAGCCGGGCGATGCTGAGCGACGCGCTTGCCCAGTTTCTGATGTGGAAAAAGTGGAACCGCTGGTTTCTGGTTGAGGGATCGCACCCCGAAGACAAGGCCTTGGGGGATGCCTATCGCCGGGCTGCGCACAAGTTCGGCGCGAAAATCGTGGACGAACGTGTTTTTACCGACACTGGCGGCGCCCGGCGCACCGATACCGGTTATGTTCAGGTACAGCGACAGATGCCGGTTTTCACCCAGAGAGCCGGGAAATACGATATATTGATTGCCGCAGATGAAGCCGGGGTTTTTGCCGCCTATTTGCCGTACCAGACCTGGGACGCCCGCCCGGTTGCCGGGTCGGCAGGGCTGCGGCCCACCACCTGGGATCCGTCGCTTGAGGCCTGGGGAGCAACACAGTTTCAGCGCCGGTTTGAAAAACTGAGCGGCAGATACATGCGTGTTGAGGATTATCAGGTGTGGCTGGCGTTGCGGGTTCTGAGCGAGGCCGCAACCCGCACCCAATCCGTTGATCACCAGGAATTGCTGAAATACATGCTGAGCCCGGATTTTGAGCTGGCGGCCTTCAAGGGCGAGAAAGTCAGCTTTCGGCCCTGGAATGGTCAGTTGCGGCAACCGATTTTACTGACGAACGGGCATATCATGGTGTCTGTGTCTCCTCAGGATGAATATCTGCATCGGCTGACACAACTGGACACTCTCGGAATTGACGAGCCGGAAAGCACCTGTACTGGCTTCAGATAGCAACAAAAGGATGAAAAAGATGGTCAAACGGTTATTCAGTTTCAGTGTCATGGCAACCTGCGGCATGCTGGCCGCGGGTTCGGCGGCCGTTGCCAACGTGATTTACGTGACCAACGAGAAAGACAATACGGTCACTGTTTTAGACAGCGAGTCGCTTGAGGTAACAGCAACCATTGACGTCGGCCAACGTCCGCGCGGGATAACGCTCAGCCCGGATGGAAAGGAATTGTATGTTGCGACATCAGATGATGATGTTGTCCGGGTCTTTGACACGCAAACCCTGAAACAGAAACATCTGCTACCGTCTGGCCCGGACCCGGAACTGTTTGATCTGGCTCCGTCGGGCAACCCGCTCTATATCGCGAACGAAGACGATAACCTTGTCACGGTGGTTGATGTGGACAGCCAGCAGGTTCTGGCGGAAATCCCTGTTGGGGTCGAGCCGGAAGGCGTGGCCGTCAGCCCGGATGGCAAGGTTGTGATCAACACCTCGGAGACCACCAATATGGCGCATTTCATCAATGCGCAGACCTATGAAATCTTTGCAAATGTTCTGGTGGACCAGCGGCCGCGCTGGGCGGAATTCACCGATGACGGAACGCTGCTCTATGTCAGTTCGGAAATCGGGGGCACGGTCAGTGTCATAGATACGAACAGTGCCAAGGTGATCCACAAGATCACCTTTGACATTCCAAATCTGCCGCCCGAGTCGATTCAACCAGTCGGAATCAAGATTACGCATGATGGCGGTACGGTTTTTGTGGCGCTTGGTCCGGCAAACCGGATTGCGGTCATTGACGGCAAGACGTTTGAAGTTCGCAAGTATCTGCTGGTTGGCCAGCGGCCGTGGCACATGGCCTTTTTGCCAGGCCAGAAAATTCTTTACACAGCTAACGGGAACTCGAACGATGTTTCGGTTATTGATGTCGATCGCCTGAAGGTCACAAAGTCCATACAGGTCGGGCGTCAGCCTTGGGGTATTGTGGTTTCACCTGAACAGGGAGAAGAAAAATGAAAAAGCTGACGCTTTTGGTGGTGGCCATTCTTATGGCGGTACCTGCCGGCGCGCGCGATCTTGGGCTGGGACCGGCCGGGTTGCTGGCCGGAAGCAACAAGGAAGAGCTTGAACCTCTCATGCTTGGTTCTGGCAAGCCCGTTGCAACCACGGATTATGTTCTGACGTCGGGCACGTATTATGAACTGACAATTGAGGCGGACGGAACGGAAACTCTGGCCTTGACAGGCGGTGATTTTTTTCGTGCCGTTTGGGTGGATACGATTGAAACGGAAAGCGGAACGATCTGGCCGGTTGGCATGAACGGGATCGAGATGGGGGACGAGGGCGAAATGACATTGTCTTTCATTGCAATTGTCCCCGGGCGATATACGCTTTCAATTCCCGGATCGCGTGGTGAAACACAACGGGCCGTGTTCAATATAATTGGCCAGTAGCTGGGCTGAAAGGGCAATTGAAATCGACAAAGTAGCTGACAAAAAGGCGCTGGAAGTAGACCATGTCAGCCATTCCTTCGGGCGTCTGGTTGCACTGGACGATGTATCACTGTCGGTGGACCAGGGGCGGTTTCTTGCGCTGCTGGGGGTAAACGGCGCAGGCAAGACGACACTGTTTTCACTGATTACAAGGCTTTATGATAACGTAACCGGTGCCATTCGTGTGGATGGGTATGATGTCCGGCGCCAGCCCGAGCCCGCCCTGGCCCGGCTTGGAGTCCTGTTTCAGTCGATCGCCCTTGATCGTGATCTTACCGTTCGGCAGAACTTGGCATACCACGCCGCATTGCATGGGTTGCCGCGCTCTCTGGCGCGCAAAACTGCGGAGATCATGATTGAACAGGTCGGGCTGACAGGGAAAATGGACAGTCGTGTTTCAACCTTGTCCGGCGGTCAGATGCGGCGGGCAGACATCGCGCGGGCATTGCTGCATCGTCCGCGACTGTTGTTGCTGGACGAACCGACCGTCGGTCTTGATGTCCAGTCCCGGCTTGAGGTGAATGCCCTGTTGCGGGAACTCGCTGGCAGGGAAGGTGTGGCCGTGGTCTGGGCCACCCATTTGCTGGATGAGGTGCAACCCGGTGACCAGGTGGCCATTCTTCATCATGGCCGGATTCGGCGCAGCGGTGTGGCCGCTGACATTGCAGGTGAGGCCAGCCTGGAGGATGCGTTCCTGAAACTGACCAGCAGCACGCCGGAGCCTGCAACATGAACCGCAGGAAAGCTGAAAAGGGGGCAGGTTCTGGAGCGGGCTTTGTCGAGTTGGGATGGCCGGGCCGTTTGCGGGCTTTGCGGGGTATCGTGTGGCGTGAGGTGCTACGTTTTGCCCGGCAAAGAGAGAGGTTTTTGTCCGCTCTTGTCCGCCCTTTGGTGTGGTTGTTCATTTTTGCGGCTGGATTCCGGTCTGTTCTGGGGCTGTCTATTACGCCTCCTTACGAAACCTATGTGCTGTATGAGGTATATGTGACACCCGGGCTGTGCGCGATGATCCAGCTTTTCAGCGGCATGCAATCCTCCTTGTCCATGGTTTACGACCGGGAAACAGGTGCCATGCGCAGCTTTCTGGTGAGCCCATACCCCCGCTGGTTTCTGTTGGGATCAAAGCTGTTGGCAGGGGTTGCGGTTTCAATTGTACAGGTTGTCGTGTTTCTGTTCATAGCCTGGCTGTGGGGGATTGATCCACCGGTGATGGGCTATCTGACCGTGCTGCCGGCATTGGTTCTGACCGGGATGATGCTGGGATCAATGGGGTTGTTTCTCTCGTCGGCAATACGCCAGTTGGAGAATTTTGCCGGGATCATGAATTTCGTAATTTTTCCGATGTTTTTTGCGTCCTCCGCGCTTTATCCGCTGTGGCGCATGCAGGAATCCAGCACGCTGCTCTATGATATTTGCCGGCTGAATCCTTTCACCTACGCCGTTGAACTGATCCGGTTCGCCCTGTACGGGCAGGTGAACTGGACGGCCTTGCTGGTCGTATTCGGGGCAACAGTGTTGTTTTTTGGCGCTGCGGTTTATGCCTATGATCCGTCAAAGGGGTTGATTGGCCGACGTCGCTAGGCCGGTATCAGGACGGGCCGAAAGCCGAACACTGGATATTTCGTGCAACCAGCCTGCGACAGGCCAGATCGGCAGTTTCCCGGCTCATCCCCATGAAGTTTGCATCATAGCCGGATTTGCGCTTCACAATGCGGCGAAGTGTTCCGTCAAGGGTACTCATCTCGGCCAACGCTGTTTTCAGCAAAACCCGTTCGGCTTTGTAACGGGAAGGATAGCGGCCGATATTGATCCCCCACAGCCGGCCGCCCGATGTGGAAATGCGGGTAACGACGACAGGCTTTTCGTCCGGAATGGGCTGTTCAGGCTGGATGGAGGCCAGAACGACCTGTGCGGGCCGTGGTCTCGGTGTGCCAGCAGGTTCTGTTGCTGTTGCAAGTGCAGAGGCAACGGCTGAATCTATTGCCGGCGCGGAAACAGATGTGACGGCAGTAATGGTTGCCTCAGCGGGTTTTGCAGCAGGTCTGGTGGTCTGCTCCTGAACCTGAGCCGTGTTTTGCTGCGCTTCGGCAACCGCATTGCGGATATCGTTCTGCATGGCCACCAGCAGTTCCTGCGGCGGATTCTGGTTTGGCCGTGCCCGTGGGCGTGGGCTTTTCCGCACGGCTGTTACAATTCGGATGGTTTTGCCGACAGCCCTGGGGGTGCTTGGGGTGCTGGTTGTGGTCGCCACGTAAGAAGGCCGGCTGGGCTTGCGAATGGGGGCCCGGCCGGGCGCCCGGCGGAACCCGAGATCCAGAAGCTCGGCCATTTTGGCATTGCGGGCAGCCGTGGAGCGACCACCGAATATGACCCCGATGATACGAACATTTCCACGTTTTGCAGAGGCAACGAGATTGAACCCGGCCGCACGGGTATATCCTGTTTTGATACCATCAGCGCCGCGGTATGCCGCAAGAAATTTTCTGTTGGTGCTGGCAACGCGACGAACGCCGGCATCCGCCGAGCGGCGAGAGAAAATATTGTAATATTCCGGGAAATCATAGAACAGGTGCCGGCCAAGCGTTGCCATGTCCCGTGCGGTGGACAAGTGGCCGGATTCGGTCAGGCCGTTTGCGTTCTTGAATGTTGTCCGGGTCATGCCCAGCGCCTTGGCCGTCCGGTTCATGCGCCGTGCAAAAGCCGCCTCGGACCCTTCTATTGCTTCTCCCAGAGCGGTGGCAGCGTCATTGGCCGATTTGATGGCCGCGGCGCGGATGAGATAGCGCAGCTTGATGCGCTGCCCGGCCCGCAACCCCAGTTTTGAGGGTGGTTCGGATGCTGCCTTTTTTGAGATTGTCACGACAGTGTCGAGAGAGATTTCACCGTGATTTATCGCCTGAAAAACAATGTAAAGGGTCATCATCTTGGTCAGGGAGGCCGGGTGCAATCGCGTGTCGGCATTGCGCGAATGCAATACCTGACCGGTTCGTGCATCCATCACAAAGGCCGCATAGGGGGCCGCCACACCCTTGCCGGGCGCAGCTACACCCAGACAGATGACCACTGCCAAAAAAAGAATACTACGGACACACTGCCCCAGACGCGTTTTCACGTCGCTCGCCTCTTCAACTGCCTCATGCTGCCGGTTTTCCGGTCAGCTCGTTTTTTGTTGTGCCGACGTTAGCATAGTGACGACTCCGAGAAAACACTAAAAATTCAATAGGTTTTCTACGGTTGCTGAAGTGCAATAACAATATTTTGTGGGTTGAGATCTGGCATCCCCGATATGTTCGATTATGGCGAAAATGTGGCGGGCGCGTCAGGCGAAAAGGGCGCCTGACTGTCACGGAACAAATCTGGCCCGGTATTGATTTCCCCCGGCTTTTTCAAACATGTGTCAGCCAGGCGGAATTGGGTGCAAAAGGGAATGGATTTGATGCGATGGAGCGCTGCCAAGGACCTGCCAGAGAAAGAAGCAGTGTTTTTCCTGCAATTGACCGAATTCGGCTCTTTTTCAATTGCTCCAAGCCGACTATATACTGCGACCAGACTTGATATGGATTTCTCATTGCAACATGACATGAACATGAAACCCCTGGTAATGGGCGGCAAGGATGGTGGAGATGACTCCGGAACCGACGTTGCAACGAAAACGCGGACCAGAACAGCCCGCCCGCCGCTATACAAGGTTATTCTGCTGAATGATGATTACACGCCGATGGAATTTGTCGTGCATGTCCTGGAGCGGTTTTTTGGTCTCAATCACCAGCAAGCTTTTGACATCATGCTGACGGTTCATAAAAAAGGCTTGGCTGTTGTGGGTGTCTTTTCCTTTGAAGTGGCGGAAACCAAGGTTGCGCAGGTCATGGACCTGGCACGGCAGGAGCAGCATCCGCTGCAATGCACCATGGAAAAAGAATAGGCCCGGCTCAGGATCATGAAACCTTCCCGAATAGCTTTGGCGATGGAAAGCGGTGCATTGATACTGCCGGATTCGGGGCGGATTGCCGTGTTTAACCCCGCCGCTGATGAGATACTGTCGGTTTTGCCGAAGGAAAGGGTGGATATCATACAAGGGTTTCGCCCGGATTATGATGCCTTTGCCGCGCAAGCCTATCATACGATTACCGCTGCAAACGGCCCCTATGCGGCATCTCTGATCTTTCTGCCGCGTGCCAAAAAGCTGGCGCAGGCTCTTGTTGCCGAAGCGGTCAGCAAGACACCAGACGGTTTGATCCTGCTGGATGGGCAGAAAACGGATGGTATAGACAGCCTGTACAAATCCTGCCGAAAACGCGCCCCTGTTTCAGAGGCTTTTTCAAAAGCGCATGGAAAACTGTTCTGGTTTGCCGCCAAACCGGTATTTGATGACTGGACTGCAAAAGGTCCGACAACTCTGCCAGAGGGGTTTGTTACGGTCGCAGGCCTGTTTTCAGCAGACGGGATTGACCCGGCTTCAAGACTGCTGGCAGAGAATTTGCCGCCCCGCCTGCCTGCGCGTATTTTGGATTTAGGGGCCGGTTGGGGCTATCTTTCACGTGCGGTTCTGGAGCGGGACGGGGTTGAAGAGCTTCACTTGATCGAAGCCGATCATGCGGCACTCGGCTGTGCGTGTCACAACATAAAGGATGCACGGGCGCATTTTCACTGGGCGGATGCGCGCAGTTTTCAGCCCGAAGGGCTCTTTGATATGGTGATCTCAAATCCGCCTTTTCATGTTGCGCGGAAGGCTGACCCGGATTTGGGGGCTGATTTCATAAAGGCGGCGGCGCGTATGCTGAAGCCGTCAGGCCAGTTCTGGCTCGTTTCCAACCGTCATCTTCCCTATGAGGAAACCCTCCGGGCTCTTTTTGCAAATGTCGAAGAGAAACCCGGTGACAACCGCTTCAAGCTGTTCCATGCAAGCCGCCCCAAAAGCGGCTCTCGCAAGCGGCGTTGAAATCCCGTAGTCTGCATCCTGAAGTAAACGAGGAGAACTGCGCATGTCGTTTTCGATCGCCGGAAAAACCGCCATTGTAACGGGTGCCGCCAACGGTGTTGGGCGCGCCATTGCCAGACATTTCGCCGGGCAGGGCGCGAATGTGATGTTTGCCGATATGGATGAAAAGCAACTGGTCAAAGACCTTGGCGAGATCAGTGATGACGGGAATGTACGTTATTTTGCGGGTGATCTGCGTGAAAAGCTGACCATTGCAAACCTGTTGTCAGCCACTATCGATGCGTTTGATCGCGTTGATATTCTGGTCAATGCATCACGGCAGGTTCTGGTTTCTGATCCCCTCAATGCAGATGATGATACCGTGGAGACGTTGTTGCAGCAGAATCTTCTGGCAACATTGCGGTTGTGCCAATTGATCGCCAATCGCCTGATTCACCAGGCAGAAGAAGAGGGCAATGATGAAGAACCGGTCGGCGCCATCGTCAACCTTTCCTCAATTGCCGCACACCGCGCCAACCCCTGCCTTTTGGCTTATTCAGTTTCAACCGCAGCATTGGATCAGATGACACGCTCGCTGGCGGTGGCCTTGGCCCCGAACCGGATACGGGTAAACGCGGTGGCCTTCGGATCGGTGATGAGCGCAAGTTTGCAAAAAGCGCTGAAAAACAACCCGGACTACCGGGATGAAATCATAGAGCACACGCCTTTGGGGCGGATCGGAGAAGCGGCAGAAGTGGCCGAGGCTGTGCAGTTTCTGGCCTCGGGCGGAGCCGGGTTTGTGACAGGTGAAATTCTGACGCTGGATGGAGGGCGCAGCCTGCTTGATCCGGTTGTTGCCCCGGCTCACTGAACTACCCGTTGGGATGCGCGCTCTGACATGCCCTGATTTCCTGTTTTGCCTGATGAAGCAGGGCGCGGCGTTTGGTTTTCAGCGCGGCCAGTTTGCGGCGTTCGGTGACAGGGTCGATTGCAACCGGTTTGTCGCGAAGGACGACCTCGGGCTGGGTGCAAAACAGCACATGGTCGTCGGGGTTGGCACAAAGGTTCAGGCCAAAGGTGGTATGGGGTTCGGATTTTACCGCATATCCCCGCGCCAGATTTTCATTGGTCTGCGCGATCAGGCTATCAATCACCTTCAGGTTTTTTGTCGCCTTGTTGATGCAGGCCTGTTGCGGCGTGGCGCAGGCCGCCAGAACCAGCAGGGCAAGGGTGCTAAAATAACGCATGTCAGGCTCCTGTCAGGATGTGAGAGAGTATAGGGGCTTGTCGTTTTAACCGCAAACCCGATAGAGCAGATGCAAGTACAGCCCATCCAAGGAGGTCCGTTATGAGCGACCCGTTCAAAGAAAAAAAGAAACGTGCAGCTGATTGGTTCATTACATTACGGGATGAAATCTGCACCGCATTCGAGGCTTTGGAAGACAGTCAGACTTCGGGCCCGTTTGCGGATCGGCCGGCCGGACGGTTTGAGCTGCGTAAAACGAAACGGGCCTCGGAGGATGGCGCAGATGCCGGGGGCGGGCTTATGAGCGTCATGCGCGGTGGCCGGTTGTTTGAAAAGGTCGGGGTGAATGTTTCCGAGGTTTACGGAACCCTGGGGGCGCGCGCGCGAAAAGCAATGGCTGCACGCGGGGTTCCGGGTATGGAGAACGACGCCCGGTTCTGGGCCTCGGGCGTGTCGCTGGTGGCGCATATGCAAAACCCGCATACGCCTTCGGTTCACATGAACACGCGCATGTTCTGGACACCGGGTGCCTGGTGGTTTGGCGGCGGCTCTGATCTGAACCCCTGTATCGAATACGCACAGGACACGGCTGATTTTCATCAGGCGCTGAAGGCGCGCTGTGACCGGCATGATGCGGCCTATTACCCGCGCTTCAAGGCCTGGGCCGATGAGTATTTCTTTGTGCCGCACCGCAACCGCGCCCGTGGCGTGGGCGGGGTATTCTTTGACGATCTCAATACCGGGGATTGGGAGGCCGATTTTGCCTTTACCCAGGATGTCGGGCGCGCGTTTCTGGAAGCTTTCCTTCCTGTGACCGAACGTCGCCGCAATACCCCCTGGGATGATGCGGACAAGGATAAACAGTTGGTGCATCGTGGGCTTTATGCCGAATACAACCTTGTTTATGACCGGGGCACAAAATTCGGACTGGAGACGGGGCATGACGCGAATGCGGTTCTGATGAGCCTGCCGCCTCTGGCCAAATGGGTTTGACACGAATTGTCTGTAAAACCCCGCACCTGACCTGACGATGATGGCCATCCGATTGTCAGGCTCTGGAGGGTTGTTTTTCTTCAGTCCGGGACTGCATTTTCTCAGATATCCAGTTCCTCGACGAAGCGCGCATTATCCTGAATGTACTCAAACCGTTTTTCGGGTTTTTTCCCCATCAGACGCTCAACCAAATCCGCGGTTTCACCCGGTTCATCCTCGTCTATTGTCACCCGGATCAGTTTGCGTGTTGCCGCATTCATCGTGGTTTCTTTCAGGTCTTTGGCATCCATTTCACCCAGCCCCTTGAACCGCTGTACATCTATCTTGCCTTTGCCGCCCAGGCCTTTTTCCAGCATCTGTGCCTTTTCCGCGTCGTCGGAAACATACACACGTTTGGCGCCTTGCGTCAGGCGATACAAAGGGGGGCAGGCAAGATAGAGATGGCCCTGATCAATCATCGGTCGCATCTGGGTAAAGAAGAATGTCATCAGCAGGCTGGCAATATGGGCACCGTCCACATCGGCATCCGTCATGATGATAATCTTTTCGTAGCGCAGATCATCGAGGTTGAAGCGTGTGCCAAGGCCCACGCCCATTGCCTGACACAGGTCGTTTATTTCGGCATTCGTGCCGATTTTTGAACTGGCCGCGCCGAGAACATTCAGTATTTTCCCGCGCAGCGGCAGCAGGGCCTGGGTTTTCCGGTCACGGGCCATTTTGGCTGAACCGCCGGCGCTGTCGCCTTCGACAATGAAAAGTTCGGTGCCTTCGCGATTTGTGGCCGAACAATCCGTCAGCTTGCCCGGCAGGCGCAATTTCTTTGTAGCCGATTTTCGCTGGGTTTCCTTTTCCTGGCGGCGGCGCAGGCGTTCCTCAGCCCGCAGCACAAGGTAGTCGAGAATGGCCCCGGCTGCCTTGGTATCGGCAGCAAGCCAATTGTCGAAATGATCGCGCACTGCATTTTCCACCATGCGCTGGGCCTCGGTTGTTGCGAGACGATCTTTGGTCTGGCCAACAAATTCGGGTTCGCGGACAAAAACCGAGATAAGGGCGCAGCCCCCGGCCAGCATGTCTTCGCGGGTGATCTGGCTTGCCTTGCGGTTGTTCACCAACTCGCCATAGGCGCGAATCCCCTTCAGAATGGCGGCCCAGAAGCCGGATTCGTGGGTGCCGCCTTCGGGGGTTGGGACAGTGTTGCAGTAGCTTTGGATGAACCCGTCGCGTGCGGGGGTCCAGTTCACGGCCCATTCCACATAGCCCGGCACGCCAAACTTTTCGCGGAAATCCACTTTTCCGGCAAACGGGGAATCTGCATATGTGGCGGCATTGCCCAGGGTTTCATTCAGATAGTCAGACAGCCCGCCAGGGAAGTGAAAGACAGCTTCAAGCGGCGTTTCACCGTCATCAATTTCAGATTTCCAGCGGATTTCCACACCGGAGAACAGATATGCCTTGGAGCGCGCCATCTTGAACAGTCGCGCGGGCTTGAATTTGAGCTTGCCAAAGATCTCGGCGTCGGGGTGGAAGGTAACTGAGGTTCCGCGCCTGTTCGGTGCTGCCCCGATCTTCTGTAGCGGCCCCTTAGGGATGCCGCGGGCAAACTCCATTGCAAACAGTTCACGGTTTCGGGCAACTTCCACGCGCAGGAAATCCGAGAGCGCGTTGACTACAGAAGAACCAACACCGTGCAACCCGCCGGATGTCTGATAGGCGTCGCCTGAAAATTTACCGCCGGCATTCAGGGTGCAGAAGATGATCTCAAGGGCTGTTTTCTTGGGGTCCTTGGGGTGCGGATCAATCGGAATCCCGCGGCCGTTATCGCGTATGGTGACAGAATGGTCGGCATGGAGTTCCACTTCGATCCGGGTGGCATGCCCGGCAACAGCTTCGTCCATGGAATTATCAATGATCTCTGCCACGAGGTGGTGAAAGGCGCGTTCGTCCGTGCCCCCGATATACATGCCGGGACGCAGACGCACATGTTCCATATCTTCCAGAACCTGAATGGAAGAGGCATCGTAAGAGGAATCTTTCCTGTTGGGAGTGTTTCCCATTAGAAGATCATCGGCGGGCATGACTGGCTGCTCTTTTATTGTCTGGTTTGGTTGCGTATTAGAGCAGGGAAGGCCGCTGGGGGCAATGGGCAGAATGAGCGCAATGCACCGGACAAGGCAAAAAAACCCGCAATAAAACAGGGACAGGTCAGGTCTTCAGAAGATATGGCTTCAGGCTGTCGCGGAAAGCTTCCATGAATTCCAGGGTGATCATTGAAATCGGCGTGTGCGTCGGATGCAGCAGGGTCAGCCTGTGCGGCAAGGATGGCCGGAACGGTTTTGAGACAAGCCCTTTGCCACCACCGCAGGTCTGATAGGCCTGAGCATCCAGTTCACTGACGACAGAAACCCCAATGCCTTGTGCCACCAGCATGCATGCGGCCGTGAATTGCCGGACCTCTACCAATGAATTCAGCATGATTCCGCGTTGCTGAAAGGTTCCTTCCAGGGCGCGGAAGAAAGCGCTGTCGCGGCGAGTGTGAATCAGACCTTCATTGGCGATATCTTCGGGCCAGATTTCCGAACGAGACACAAGCGGATGTCCGACAGGAAGAATGCAGACCGTTCGCATGTCGAGTGTTTCGCTTTGTACAGCCGGATGGCCGGAAAAACCGTCGGTTATGCCAAAATCATATTGTTCCCCGATAATCCATTCCAGAATGCGTTCCGGGCGGTCGGGTTCCAGAGAAACGGTTACACCAGGGCGGGGTTTCAGGAAATCGGCCAGAACGCCGGGGAGATGACTGGTGGCAAAGCCCGGCAGGCAGGCTATGCGCAGGTGGCCTGCCTTGCGATCGGTAATGTCCTTGGTCAATTCCTCGATATGATGCAGGCTGTCGAGCAGACGGTCCACTTCTCCCAGCAGAAAGCGGGCCTCCTGGCTCGGAACCAGCCGGCCATCCCGCCGCTGGAACAGGTCAAAGCCGACGGTATCGCCGAAATGGCCAAGCAGGCGGCTGACAGCAGGCTGTGAGATCTTCAGACTGGCCGCTGCGCGGGTTACAGACCCCGTGCGTGCCACAGCACGGAAGGCTTCAAGCTGGCGTAGACGAATGGTCATGCGAAATTTTATCTGATCTCAGCAGCTTCATAACAAAATGTTATAATCGCCGTTACAAAACTTTCAATTGAATTATGATCTTGCCCGTGATTTTGTAGCGACAGGAAAGGGGGATACGGGCCGCGATGCGGTGCAAGTTCGCCTTTTACTGTAAACTGACAAGATAGCGATCTGGGAGGTCGAACGAATGAAACATACTTTTATTGGTGCTGTTGTTGCCGGCGCAATAGCAAGCCTGAGTACAGCGGTCTATGCCGAAGTGGAGGTGCAGTGGTGGCACGCGATGGGCGGGGCCAATGGTGAGCGTGTCAACAAGATCGCAGAGGACTTCAACGCGACCCAATCGGAATACAAGATCGTTCCGGTGTACAAAGGCAATTACACAGAAACCATGACGGCAGCAATTGCCGCTTTCCGGGCACATGAACAGCCGACAATCGTGCAGGTGTTTGAAGTGGGAACGGCCACGATGATGGCTGCAAAAGGTGCGATCTACCCGGTAGAACAGTTGATGAAGGATACGGGTGAGCCATTTGACAAATCCGGTTTTCTGCCTGCCGTGATTTCCTACTATCAAACACCGGAAGGCGAGTTGCTCTCGATGCCTTTCAACAGTTCCACCCCGGTTCTGTGGTATAACAAGGACGCTTTGGACAAGGCCGGTGCTTCGGTTCCCACGACTTGGGATGAAATGAAATCCGCCTCTGAAAAGCTTGTTGCAAGTGGCATGAAATGCGGCTTTTCCTTTGGCTGGCAGAGCTGGGTGATGATTGAAAACTATTCGGCATGGCACAACCTGCCGATCGGCACCAAGGAAAACGGCTTTGCCGGTTTTGATACAGAACTGGTTTTCAACAATGATGCTGTTGAAAACCGCCTGCAGGCGGTTGCGGATTGGTCAAAGGACAATCTGTTCGTCTACGGTGGGCGCCGCGGTGACAGCCTGCCCATGTTCACCAACGGTGAATGCGGCATGTGGATGAATTCTTCGGCCTATTACGGTTCCATCAAGGCCCAAGCGAAATTCAACTTTGGCCAGAGCATGTTGCCACTGGATACAGAGGTTGCCGACAAGCCGCAAAACTCGATCATTGGCGGCGCGACGCTTTGGGTCCTGCAAGGTAAGTCTGACGATGAATACAAAGGCGCTGCCAAGTTCCTGACCTATCTGTCTTCGCCCGAAGTACAGGCATGGTGGCATCAGGAAACCGGCTATGTTCCGATTACAACCGCAGCCTATGAGCTTTCGAAAAGCCAGGGGTTTTATGAAAGCAATCCGGGCACGGATACCGCGATCAAGCAGCTTAGCCTGAACACGCCAACACCGAATTCCCGTGGTCTTCGTTTTGGCAGCTTCGTTCAAATCCGCGATATCATCAATGAAGAGATGGAAGCGCTTTGGGCTGGCGACAAGAACGCCAAGGAGGCGATGGACTCCGCAGTTCAGCGTGGCAACGTTCTGTTGCGCAAGTTCGAACGGTCTGTAAAATAAATCAGCACCACAACAGCCATGCCGCCGCATGTCGGCGGCATGGTTTGATGACGGACTGTTACTCAACGGAGCCTTTGTATGTTGAAGCGCGTTCATTTTCCGCCTTCGATACTGCCGTATCTGCTGGTCGCGCCGCAGGTGGCTATCACACTGATTTTCTTTATCTGGCCGGCGGCCGAGGCTCTGTATCAGTCTTTTCTGATCGAGGACGCTTTTGGTCTCAGCACCGAATTCGTCTGGTTTGAAAATTTTGACGCGCTTTTCAAGGATCCCCAGTATACGGGGGCCTTTTTGCGCACGGCATTCTTTTCCGGCGCCGTTGCGTTCCTGTCACTGTCTCTGGCCATTGTTCTGGCGGGATTCGCCGATCGGGTGGTGCGCGGGGCAACGGTTTATCGCACGCTTCTGATCTGGCCTTATGCCATCGCGCCTGTGCTTGCCGGGGCGCTTTGGGCCTTTATGTTCAACCCGACGCTCGGGATCATTTCTTATGCCCTCGAATTCATCAATGTCGACTGGAATTACAAAGTGAACGGCCGGCAGGCCATGGCGCTGGTCATCATGGCCGCTGCCTGGAAACAGGTGGCGTATAATTTCCTGTTTTATCTGGCGGCAATGCAGTCCATCCCCAAATCCGTGATCGAGGCCGCTGCAATTGACGGGGCTGGGCCAATCCGCCGTTTCTGGACGATCATTTTCCCGCTGGTTTCCCCGACCACGTTCTTTTTGCTGGTGATCAATGCCGTTTACGCGTTCTTTGACACTTTTGGCATCATTGATGCAGTTACGCAGGGCGGGCCGGCCAATGCCACCACGATCCTGGTTTACAAGGTTTATAATGACGGTTTTGTCGGGCTTGATCTGGGGGGATCTGCCGCACAATCCGTTATCCTGATGGCCTTGGTCATCGCAATGACGGTGGTCCAGTTCCGTTTCATTGAGAAAAAGGTGGAATACTGATGGTTGAACATCGCCCCATCCTGACGGTCCTGACGCATCTGGTGATGCTGACCGGCATTCTGCTGATTGCCTTTCCGATCTGGATTACCTTTGTCGCGGCCAGCCATGATGCGATCCGCATGACGCAGGTGCCCTTGCCCCTGTGGCCGGGCGACCAGTTCTGGCACAACATGAAAATCACACTGTTGGGAAGCGGTCTCAGGGGCACGGAAACCACACCTGTCTGGTGGATGATGTTCAACTCTCTGGTCATGGCCTTGTCGATTGCTTTTGGCAAAATTGCCATTTCGATCATTTCCGCTTTTGCTATCGTCTATTTCCGTTTTCCCTTTCGGATGGGCTTTTTCTGGTTGATTTTCATTACCCTGATGCTGCCGGTCGAGGTGCGCATTCTGCCCACTTTTGAGGTGGTGGCCAATCTGGGTCTGCTTAACAGCTATGCCGGTTTGTCGTTGCCGCTGATTGCGTCGGCAACGGCGACATTCATGTTCCGCCAGGTGTTTCTGACAATTCCGGACGAGATGCTGGAAAGTGCCAGGATTGATGGCGCCGGGCCGATGCGGTTTTTCTGGGATATTCTGTTGCCGCTTTCGCGCACCAATATTGCAGCCCTTTTTGTCATTCTGTTCATCTACGGCTGGAACCAGTATTTGTGGCCGCTTTTGATTACCACGGATGCGGACATGACCACGGTGGTGGTCAGCCTGAAACAGATGCTGACAGCCGCAGAAGCCACACCCGAGTGGAATATCATCATGATGACGGCTTTGCTCGCCATGCTCCCGCCAATTCTGGTGGTGGTATTCATGCAGAAACTCTTCGTCAAAGGCCTGACGGAAACGGATAAATAGGAACAAGAAATGGCGAGTCTGACACTGAAAGATCTCTACAAATCCTATGGAAATACCGAGGTGTTGCATGGCATATCCGGTGAAATCCAGGATGGTGAGTTTGTTGTGATCGTAGGGCCTTCGGGCTGTGGGAAATCTACATTGCTGCGCATGATTGCTGGCCTGGAGATCATTTCGGCCGGTGAAGTTTACATCGGTGACCGCAAGGTAAATGACCTGGAGCCGGCGGATCGCGATATCGCGATGGTTTTCCAGAATTATGCTTTGTATCCACATATGTCGGTGCGCCAGAATATGGCCTACGGGCTGAAAATTCGTGGCATCTCCAAAAAGGAAATCAATCGCCGTGTCGAGGAGGCTGCGGATATTCTGGAAATCCGCGAGTATCTGGACCGCAAGCCACGTCAGCTTTCCGGCGGGCAGCGCCAGCGGGTCGCAATGGGGCGGGCAATCGTCCGTGAGCCGGAGGTTTTCCTTTTTGATGAACCGCTGTCCAACCTTGATGCAAAGCTTCGTGTGCAGATGCGCCTTGAAATCCGCAAGTTGCAGCAACGTTTGGGGGTGACGGCGGTATATGTAACCCATGATCAGGTGGAAGCCATGACACTTGGCGACAGGCTGATGGTGCTGAATGCGGGTTACGTTGAACAGTTTGGCACGCCGCTGGAGTTGTATGAGCGGCCGGCATCCCTGTTCGTTGCCGGGTTTATTGGCAGCCCCGCCATGAATTTTCTCGAGGCCAAGGGTCAGCCCGATGGCATGTTGCAACTGGAAAACGGGGTTGTGATTTCCGGTGCGAAATCCGAAGGCCCTGTCACCCTGGGAATGCGCCCTGAACATCTGATCGAAGATACCGAGGGGCCGATCCGAATTGAGGTTTCGGTGCTGGAGCAATTGGGCGCCAATACACTGATCCATGGCACGCTGGAAGGGACGGAGCGTGAGATGGTCGCCAGCCTTCCCGGGATTCATCAGTTGGAGCCTGGCCGGGTTCTGGGCTTTTTGATCCGTCCCGATGAACTGCACCAGTTTGACAGCAAGACAGGCAAGCGCCTTTGAAAAGGTATGGTCGGCGCGGCATGTGCGCCGCCGTGATCCGGCTGGTTGCCCCGCCAGATCAGCGCTTCAGATAACGACGGAAGACTTGCGTCAGTGCCTTGTCTGACTGAAGCCGCGTATCGGTATCATGTATCGGGTTGTCGTCATTCGGCCAGGTCTCGTTCCACCAGGAGAATCCGATCAGGTTGGGCAGCTGTCGGCTGTAGATCAGTTTCAGGGCTGCTTTGGCCCAGGGCGCGGCCGGTTCACGCGGGTTGTGAACATCTGTGCCAAACTCGGCGATGATGACCGGCTTTTCCGCCGCCATGTGGTTCAGCCGCGCAAAGGTATTTCTGATTTCCGCGAATGCCGTCGGTTCTGTCTCAAACGGGGCCTGCATGGAATAAAGCGATATCCCCAGCCAATCAATGTAGCTGTCACCGGGATAGTATTTTTCCATTCGGTTCCAGGATTTTGGCGGCCCGTCCGCCCAATTTACATGAAAGACCCATATGATGTTGGTCGCACCGTTTTTCCGGGAAAGATCAATGATATGTCGATATGCAGCGGCAAAGCGTTCGGCGCCTTTGCGCCTTCCGTTCCAGCGTGCGTTCCACTGAAACCATTCTCCGTTCATTTCGGTACCGTATTCGGCCAGGATGGGTGTTCCGAAACGCGCCGCTTCCTGCATCCAGCGCGTCAGATCCGGGTCAAAATCACCCCGCGCGATGGACTTTGTTTTATAGAGCGGGTCGGCGTGGTCCTGCTCGGGGTCAGAACGCATCATCAGGCGGACAAAGGGCGTTGCCCCGTGTTTGCGTATCCATTTGGCCGTGGTGACCGGAAACCTGCGCGAACGATACCAGTTGTTGGAAAAATAGACCCAGTCGACGCGGCGCCCGACCAGGCGTTCATAAGCAACCACGTCATTCAGGGTCATGTCGTCTTCTTCGCCGGTTTTGCCGCCAACGTAAGCGCCGAACAGCAATGTGCCGTCTGGGGGTGTCAGGGCACGAAGGGCCTGTTTGTGCGAGACAGTTTTCGCCTGGCCGGCAAAGGCCAGAAGCAGCGAAAGAAAGCACAACACTCCCAATTTGCGTATACGTGCGCCTGTCAGGGCAAGCTGGGCGCGCTTCCCTCCAAACCCTGCCTTTTCAATCGTCATGCTAATCACGGCTGCCCGCGAAACGCGCCTGCCATTCTTCCCGCTGTTCATCGCTTATTTTGGCAAAGAGCACATCGGGAACGCTAAAGTTGTGACCGGCCGGAAGCACGGAAAGCGCCTGTTCGACATTATCGGGCCAACTGTCATTTTTCGTTTGCAGTGCCTGCAGCATCTTCTCGGCGGCATCAGGAATGAAAGGGGCTGACAACACCGCATACAGGCGGATCAGATTGAGAGAGAACCGGATGATTGCCGCAGCATGATCCGGGTCTTCCTTGAACACAGTCCAAGGTGCTGCCGATTGCAAGTATTCGTTTCCGGCAACCCAGATGGCGCGTAATTCCTGCGCAGCTTTTCGGATTTCCATGCTTTCCATGAAGTTCTCATAGGCGCGGATGCGCTTCTTCAGTTCGGCAATCAGCTTGTGCTCGGCCGGGCCATATGTGCCGCCAGCCGGCACGTGTTCACCAAACTTGGCGCGGCAGAACTTGGTCACGCGCGAGACAAAATTCCCCAGCACGTCCGCCAGATCCTTGTTGACCGAAACCTGAAAATTCTCCCAGGTAAATTCGCTGTCCGAGCTTTCAGGCGCATGGCTGAGCAACCACCAGCGCCAATAATCGGCCGGGAGGATCGAAAGCGCCTGATCCATGAAAACACCGCGCCCCTGGCTGGTGGAGAACTGGCCGCCGTCATAGTTCAGATAGTTGAAGGATTTGATGTAGTCGACCAGCTTCCAGGGTTCCCCCGAGCCCATGATCGTGGCCGGGAAAGACAGCGTATGAAAGGGCACATTGTCCTTGCCCATGAATTGCACATAACGCACATCCTGTGCGCCCTTGTCCGTGCGCCACCAGCGTTGCCAGGCGCTGTCATCCAGACCATTCGCGTCGGCCCATTCTGCCGTGGCACCGATATATTCGATGGGGGCATCGAACCAGACATAAAAAACCTTGCCCTCCATACCGGGCCAGGGCTCATCCCCTTTCTTAACCGGCACACCCCAATCAAGATCACGGGTGATGCCTCGGTCCCGAAGTCCGTCACCATCATGCAGCCATTTCTTGGCGATCGAGGTTGTGAGGACCGGCCAGTCTGACTTGCTGTCAATCCATGCATCCAGTTTGTCACGCAGCCGGGATTGGCGAAGATAGAGATGTTTCGTTTCCCGCACTTCAAGCTCGGTCGATCCTGAAATGGCACTGCGTGGCTCAATCAGGTCGGTGGGATCCAACTGTTTCGTGCAGTTTTCGCACTGGTCGCCCCGCGCTTTGTCATAGCCGCAGTTGGGGCAGGTCCCCTCGATATATCTGTCGGGCAGAAACCGTCCGTCGGCTTTTGAATAGACTTGTTTTTCCGCGACTTCCTCGATGAGTCCGTTCTCGGCAAGCTTTCCGGCAAAGTGCTGCGTCAGTTTCTTGTTTCTTTCGGATGAGGAGCGGCCAAAGAAATCAAAGGACAGCCGAAAGCCTTTGGCGATATCGGCTTGCACCTCGTGCATTTGCGCGCAGTATTCCGCTACCGGTTGACCTGCCTTGGCTGCGGCCAGTTCGGCCGGGGTGCCATGCTCATCCGTGGCGCAGATGAACATCACTTCGTTGCCACGGGCGCGCTGGTAGCGTGCATAAAGATCGGCAGGCAACTGGCTGCCAATCAGATTTCCGAGGTGTTTGATCCCGTTGATATAGGGAATGGCCGAGGTGATTAGAATGCGTGACATGGTTTGTTCCTGAATGATCCATGTTGCTTTACAGGATGCATGGCGGGCGTTCCAGAGCGGATTTAGCGCTTGTCCCGCTGTTTGCCCAGCAGACGCCCGATCAGGAAGGATGTACGCGGTGCATAGATATATGCGGTACGCTTTTTGCGGGTCGGGCGCACGCCCATTCTCCAGAGGCCAAAGAGAATGAGTCCACCGTGGGCAAGGGCAATGAACGCGAACAGGGCCCAAGGGCCAAGGCTGCTGATCAGACCAGAGGCAACAAGCGGCGAAGCAATGGCGCCGATCGCGTAGAAAAACATCAGCGCGGCCGACAATTCTACCCGTTCGGAACTGTCGGCAAAATCATGGGCGTGTGCGCTTGAAATCGAAAAGATCGGGAAACTTGTCAGCCCAAACAGGACCGCGGCCAGCATGACGCCGTCACGCCCGGTGCCGCTGGCAGCAATCGTTGCCGCGCAGGAAAGCATTGCTGCCGCTGAAAACCAGATCAACACCCAGCGGCGGTCATATTTGTCGGCCAGCCAGCCTGCGGGATACTGTGCCAGTGCACCGCCCAGCACAAATGCTGCCAGAAAGAAGCCGATCTGGCCGGCGGGCAGGCCAACTTCCTGCCCGTAAATCGGCCCGACCATGCGAAATGCCGCGCTGGTCAACCCTGCCACTACAACCCCGGTTGCTGCCAGAGGCGAACGGCTGATAGCCAGCATCGGGCGAAGGCGCGGTGCCGCAGGTGTTTCCGGCTGTGGGGCCTTTGTCAGCGCCAGTGGCAGAAGGGATGCGCAGCACAAGATGGCGAGCAGATTATACGACACATAGCTGGCAGGTTCCAAAACGCCAATCATCAACTGTGCCAGCAATGAGCCGGACATATCCACCATCCGGTAAGTGCCCATGGTGCGGCCCCGGATGCTGTTGGTCAGCCGGGCCTGCATCCATGCTTCGATTACAGTATAGCAGCCGGCAACGCACAATCCTGTGGCAACACGCATGATGGCCCAGGGAACAGGGGCAATGATCAGCATATGCGCCAAGAGCCCGATGGTGCCGGCTGCAGTGAATGCGGCAAAGGCCCGGCTATGGCCAACTGTTCCCATCAGGCGCGGCGCCCACCAGCAGCCAATAAAGAACCCCAGAAAATGCGCGGACCCAAGCAAACCCACCTGCGCCTTGCTGAATCCCAGCGACAGGCCTGAAAGGGCATCCAACGGGCCAAGCCCGCCCGAGGAAAGCTGCAATAGTATGACCGAAAAAAACAGGGCCGCGAACGTTATCGGCAAACGCATGAAGCACTCCGAGGAGGTTTTCGTTCACCTTGGCGTTCAGACGCAGCTGTGGTCTTGCCTCTTGCCGACATGGCGTGTCGGTTTTGCCGTTATTTTACCGCTTTGATGCGGGCCAGAATGCGAAGGTCTATCCGGTTTCCCACAATGTCGGAAAACCCGCTCGCGCCAAATTCGGAACGGTTGACGAAGCCGGTCAAAAGAATGGTCAAAAGGGAAAGGTCGTCTTTGGGGCGTCCTTTCTGTCGAAATAGCCTTGCCTGCAGTTGCATCGGCCGGGTGACTCCGCGCAAAGTGACCTTTCCTTCGATGGTTGCCCCGGCGGCTGTCGGTATGATGCGCGTACTTTGAAACAGGATCATGGGATGATTTGCGACATTCAGAACGGACCGGCCGCGCATGGCCTCGGTGGCGAAAATCAGCCCGGTTCTGGCTCTGCTTGCATTCAGAACCACGCGCACCGTGGATCTGGACAGTCTGTCAAAATCCAGTTGCAGATCGGCGCTGTTTACGGGCATTGACCCTTTTGCCGGTTGCCCGTTCAGCGTGTAGGTAAAGCGAACGCTGGATTTGTCCTGTTGCAGATCATAGGCTTCCGATGCTGCCGAAACATTCAAAGGGAATAATCCGGCGAGGCAAAGCGTGAGTATGGGCAATAGGTGTTTCATGAATTCCCGAAATTGAACCCATAATAACCGGTTTCAGATGTTGCCCGATACATTTTTTCGTGAGGCAAGATTTTCCAGATGGATGTGAAAGGCAGCGGCGGGTATTTTTGCCAGCTTTGATGGACGGGCTTTGTGGTGTGTTTCCAGATAATTTGCAACCAAGCTGTACCCCAGCGTGTAACCGGACCAACGCGGGAGATCCCCAGTTCCAAAAAACCAGTGCGGATGATCATAGGCTTTGATTTCTTCTAAGGCCAATCCGGCAAGCTTTATGATTTGGTTTGCGGGAACGGCGGATTCATAGATTTCCGGCGGGTTGAAATATAGCTCATGCACAAATTGCCCCGCCAGGCCTTCGCTGACCAGAGCTTCGAGCAGAGTTTTTCCGTAGCCCGGTCCGCTCCAGCGTAAAGCATGGTGTAACTCATGGGCTAGCATTCGCTCCATAGGTTCACCCAGATGTGCGGTCAGATTCGGATTGTCAGGGTCAAGATTTAGATAGATCAATCCGGCATGCGGGCAATAGCCCATGAGACCCATTTCCGGAATGACGATTGATGGTTGACCCTGGACTATTATGTCCAGTGGGGGAAGATGAACGCCACAAGCCGCTGCACGAAAGGCAACGGCATCCAGTGCCTCTTTTATGCATTGCAGATAGGGCATCAGGCTGCCGTCTGCATTCAACAGGTGGAGGTGCCATTCAGGTGCCGGAGTTGTCAGGAGCATGCGCGATGTTAGCATATGCTCAGGCTGTGGCAACGGGGTGAAGACAGCACCGCCCATTCCGGCTCTTCAACTGCCAGCGGCCCTACATCCCTTGTGGCCCGTCATCCTCAGGCGTCAGTAGCAGGCCGAGTGGTATCGTAGCACCCGCGTCTGCGCCAGTGCTGGCCTGTCCCGAAATGCTTGCTGGCTGTCACGTGTGGTGACAAGGTTTCTGAATAGGCGCAGCATATGGCAAAATCGTATATCCTCTTTATTTCCCAATAAAGATGTTACGTATTTCCGCCAAATACGGTTAGGCTGGGGTGTGAAGAAACAGGAGGAAACGATGAAAAATACAATTGCAGCGATGCTGCTTGCGATCTGCAGTGTTATTATACTGGCCCCTGCAGCCCTGGCGGAGGGGGTGCAACACCATGTGGCTATCCATGTTGACCAGAATGACCCAAAGCTGATGAATCTGGCGCTGAACAACGTTGAAAATATAACGAAATACTATGAATCTCAGGGGGATACCGTTGTGATCGAGGTCGTTGCCTATGGTCCTGGACTAAACATGTATATCCCCGGAAAAAGCCCTGTGGAGGACCGGATCGAGACGCTTTCGCTGGCTTTGGAGCGCGTGTCTTTCTCGGCCTGTGGGAACACGCGCCGAAAAATGAGTGAAAAGCTCGGGCACGAAGTTGCAATCATGGAAGAAGCCAGCGTTGTACCATCGGGTGTGGTGCGGCTGATCGAGTTGCAGGAGCAGGGCTATGCATACGTGCGGCCTTGAGACATCTGCGCGTATGGGGAAATGAAGCAGGTTCCCCGCCCGGAGAAGGCTTCGGGTGGGGCATTTCGTTCCATGCAGGAGTGAGCGCTTGAAGTTGAGGTTGTAAATCTACAAATCAGAAGCAGAGCCATAAGGAGCGTGCTCATGCCTGCGGAAACAACCCAAGCCAATCCTGAAGCTGAGCTTTCAGAGAAAACGCGCCGTAAACAGACCCGGATCCTGACGGTGCTGCTGGTTCTGCCGGTGGTCGGGCTTGATCTGGTATATTTCGGCTCATTGGGAAATTGGCTATTCTGGCTGGGGATAGCGCTGATCATGTCTCTTGGACTGGCGGTTCTGTATGCGCAACGTGCCCACCGCATGGGTTTTTTTGAAGAGGTGCTTCTGGCCGAGGTCTTTGTCATGTCATTGATCGGGATCGGCCTGACAAACGTGTCACCGCAAAGCGGATTGCGGTTCTGGTTGGCAATGTCGTTGCTGATGGCTGTTTCGGCATTGGTCATGGGGACCGTCCAGAATGCCGGACAGAAAACCGGGAAGGCGAAATTTCTGGTTACGCAGCTTGTGCACTGGGGGGCGACATTGTTGACGATCGGGGCAGTTTTTGCCCTGTTCCGGGCCGGACGGCTGAACCATGACAACACGGCCCTGGTTCTGTTGTTGGTGCTTGGGTTGTCCACCTTTCTGGATGGATACCGCATATCATGGCGTTTTGCGGTGATTGGCGTCTTGATTGCCGGCACGACACTTATGGCAGCGTATATTGAGCAGTACACCTGGCCAATGATGATAATTGGTTTGGTCTTGCTTTCGGGCGTGATTGCCATTGAATGGCTGCGGCACAAGCGAGCCAGATAGTAGGTACACTTGCGGAAAATCTTGAATGCGTTAGCACTGACCATTCAGATATAGGGGGAAATATGCGCTATAAGACATTGGGAAGGACGGGGTTGAAGGTCTCCGAGCTGTGTCTGGGGTCAATGACCTGGGGAACGCAGAACACTGCCAGCGAAGGCCATGCGCAGATAGACATGGCGCTGGAACACGGGATCAATTTCATCGATACTGCGGAAATGTATCCGGTCAATCCGGTATCGGCCGAAAATATTGGCAAGACCGAGGCGATAATCGGCGAATGGTTGAAAAAGAGCGGGCGGCGCGACGAAGTCATCATTGCCAGCAAGATTACCGGCAAGAATGGCGGATTTGTGCGGGATGGGCGGGGAATTGACGCCCAAACAATACGTGAAGCCATCAAAGGATCGCTGAAACGATTGCAGACGGATTATATTGATCTCTACCAACTGCATTGGCCCAATCGCGGCTCTTACCATTTCAGACAATACTGGACCTACGATCCTTCGGATCAGAACCGGGAGGAAACCCTGGCCAATATGGCCGAGGTATTGGAAGAACTGCAACGTCAACAGGATGCGGGCGCCATTCGCCACGTCGGGCTGAGCAACGAAACCGCCTGGGGCACGGCGCAATGGTTACGGTTGGCCGAACAGGGCGCAGGGCCCCGGATGGTCAGCATCCAGAACGAATACTCGTTGCTGTGTCGCATTTTTGATACCGATCTGGCCGAGTTGAGCGTCAACGAGGATGTCGGATTGCTGGCATTCTCGCCGCTTGCAACGGGGCTGCTGACCGGAAAATATGCGCCGGATGTGACCCCGCCGGGGTCCCGCCGCAGCTTGAATGCCGATTTGAACGGGCGCATTACCCCGCGGATTTGGGATGCTGTTGCCGCCTATCATGATATTGCGCAACGGCATGGTCTGAGTTTGCCGCAAATGGCGCTTGCCTGGCTGCGCACACGGCCGTTCATGACTTCGGCCATTTTCGGAGCGACCAGCCTTGATCAGCTTGATGTTGCCTTGGGAAGCGAAGAGATAGACCTGTCTGATGAGATTCTGGCGGAGATTTCCGCAGCATACAAAGCCCATCCGATGCCATATTGAAGATGTGGTCTGCTCTCTTGTGCCATCATGTGTCCTTGAGTGGCAAAGTCCCTTGGAAAACAGCAGGTGCACACGGTACTAATGTTTTGAACATGATTTCTTGAGCGTAATGAGAGACGGGGAAAAAATGAAAGTTGGCGCGGTAATACTGCTACTGATGTTAGGAACACTCGCCGCTTGCAAAACGCAATCCGGGCCTGCGCAGGACGGGGCGTCGGACTATGACCCGCATCTGTTTGAGAAACAGCGTGCCGCTTGTGAGAAACGGGGCGGAACCTTTGCCGAGGGAAAGCCGGGCGGTGCATTTGTATGCTTCAATAGAACGCGTGATGCCGGGAAAGCCTGTACTGCCGCAAAACAATGCGAGGGCGCATGTCTTGCGCGCAGCCGTACTTGCGCACCTATAAAACCGCTGTTTGGATGTAACGAAGTCCTTAGCAACAGCGGCGCCATTTCAACTGTCTGTGTGAACTGAATCGGTGCAAGAGGAGTATGACAGATGTTCAGGTCTATTCTGACAGGCACGATGTTTGTATCCTTGGCGACACTCTCAGCCTGCCAACAGGACCGTATGCCAGACGACCCTCCGGCGGCGCAGATGCGTCAGGAAAAGGCAGAGTGCGAGGCAAAGGGCGGATCTTATGAGCGTGCGGGCATGTTCGGGCACGCCTGCATATTGCAAACCAAAGACGCGGGAAAATCCTGCAATAGAGAAAGTGACTGCGAAGGCATCTGCCTGGCGAAAACAAGGACCTGCTCGGCGATTACACCAATGTTCGGCTGTTTTTCCATGTTGGATGATGCGGGCAAGACGGTCGAACTGTGTATTGACTAGGCATCTGCCATGAACCGTTCAGTGGCGATCATAGGTGCAGGTCAGGCCGGGGCAGGCTGGGTGGTTCGCTTTTTGCTGGCCGGCTGGAAGGTTCGTATCTTTGATACTGACCCGCGTGCCGGGGAGAGGGTTGAAAGCGTTCTGCACGACACAGAAAAACGGCTCTCTGATGGTAATCTGACCTTTCATGAAACGCTGTCAGAAACGGTCAGAGGTGTCGGCTGGATTCAGGAGAGCCTGCCGGAGCGGTTATTGCTGAAACGCAAGGTGTTCCAGAAAATACAAGAGTTTTGCGAACGCGATGCGGTCATCGCATCGTCAACAGCAGGGTTTTCGCTCTCTGAAATTCAAGGATGCGCAACTTGGCCTGGACAGATCGTGATTATGCGCCCTGAAGATCCTGCATTTCGTTTGCAGAGTGTGGAGTTTCTGTCCAATGGGAACAATCCTTCGCATCTGGTCGCACAAGTAAATACGGTGCTTGACCAGCTTCGGCTTGGTTGCAAGGCAACTGCCCCCCCGATTATCCGTTGAGGGGAAAGGGCCGGAGCATCCATCGCCGGTGCGGGCAGGGGTGCTATTCTATGCGGCTTTGCAGTTGCGACAAATAATCTGGAAAATTACGTGCAGATACTTTCGATTCTCGTACAAGCCAGTCAAAATGTCCGGACAAAGCCTGCACACGTTCATTATCCCGAAAGGCCAGGTAATTGCGCCCCAGATACAAGACCGCCAGCAACGGGCCAAAAACGGTAATCGGGGCGGAAAATACGCGGCGCGCATCAAACAGGAAAACCCGAAGGGTTGGGTATAACTGGTCATGGAGTTTCAGCATTCGGTCAATCTGTGCCGTCCGCAGCTTTGCTGGCAGCCCCTCATAATATCCTTCGGCAAAAGCAAAGCTGCGAATTTCATGAAGCGGCAGGGCGATTTCGTAATCGGAATGCTTGCTGCGCAACCAGTCCAGCCTGTCACGTGTGGCGCCAATTGCCTGATCACTCGTGCGGCCAAGTTGGGCAGTGTATTCCCATTCAAGCATTTCCGGCGTTTTCAGCATATCGGGGAGTGTGGCCGGAACATGCCGGATCTTGTAGCCGACCGCCTCCTGATGCCATGTGAATATCTGCTCATCTATCAGGGCGCGCGGCGCCTCTGTAACGGTGATCGATGCGGCCAGCAGGTCTGCCGCAAGTTCCGGGTGTTCGGTCAGGCCCAGCAGCCAGTCCGCGGAAACCCCGAGAAAGGCGGCACATTCGCCGATAAGATGTGCATTGGGCAGGCGGGTATCCTGACCTTTCAACAGTTGCGAAATCGTCGAGCGATCCACCCCAATGGCGCGCGATAATTCGCTGCGGTTCATTCCGCTTTGGGTCAACGCCTGATTCAGACGTTGCCGAAACAGTTCAGCGCGTTCCCGTTTGTCGGTTCTAAGCGGCATTGTTGAATAAAAACCATTTCGTTGAAGAAATGTTGTGCAGATCCTGAATACACACAACCCCGGCCATGGGCTAGAGGTTTCATTGTGAAGGAGACCGGAAAATGAATGTTTGGGGACGGTTCTGGCTGAAGGCCTTGTGTTGGCAGGCGCTGGGATTTCTCACAATGGCAATCGTGGGGGCTGGGTTCACTGGATCGATCACGACGGGTGGTGCCATGGCTGCTGTCAACAGTGGAGTAGGCCTGATCGCTTATGTTTTCTATGAATGGATCTGGGAAAAATTCAGCCTTGGGCACCACCACATGAAAAAAGGGCTCTGAATGGCTGCGGCAGATAAACTCAGGCGCGTAGAATGGCCGACATTGGGGTTGCTGGTCTTATGCTATGGAGTCTGGATGATCGGTACGACGTGGCTGGCAGAATTCTGGCAACCACTTGGTTTTCTGGCGACAATGCTGGCTTTGACGCAGCATTCTTCGCTGCAGCATGAGGCATTGCACGGGCACCCTTTTCGCCATTCAGAACTGAACGAAGCGCTGGTTTCCCTGCCTGTCGGGCTGTTTATCCCGTACCGTCGCTTCCGCGATACGCATCTGGCGCACCATATAGACTGTAATCTGACAGATCCCTATGACGACCCCGAGAGCAACTACCTTGACCCGAAAGTCTGGCCGCGGCTTTCGGGGTGGCAGAAAACGGTGCTGCGCCTCAACAACACATTGCTGGGCCGGATGGTGTTGGGGCCGCTGATCTCGCAGGTGTATTTCATGTCTTCTGACTGGCGCTCGGTCCAAAGCGGTGATCGCCGGGTATTGACTGCCTGGGTGCTGCATCTTGTCGGTCTGGTTCCTGTTGTCTGGTGGCTGACCCGGATCAGCCACTTACCCCTGTGGGCCTATGTTCTGGCGGCCTATGGGGCGCTTTCAGTCCTGAAAATCCGCACATTTCTCGAGCATCAGGCCCATCCGGATATTACCGGCCGTACCGTGATCATCGAGGATCACGGTCCATTGGCGGTTTTGTTTCTGAACAACAATTTACATCTGGTTCACCACATGAAACCAAAAGCGCCCTGGTACAAGCTGCCAGCCCTTTATGCGGCGCAGAAGGAAAGCTTTCTGCAAATGAACCGGCACTATGTGTATCTTTCTTACGGGCAGATTTTCCACCGGTACTTTCTGGCCGCAAAAGATCCTGTTCCACACCCCTTGCGAGAGGAGTAGGGGGTCGACAGCCGCCACAGGCCCTGACATTAAGCGGCTGTGGAATTATGGATACCCATAACAATTGGCGCAGCATTTGCACAAAATCTGCGTTTCATGCTGCAAAAGCACCTGAAGGCAACGCATCTGACCGCCGCCGGGGCAACTTTTGCGCGCTATGTGTTTTCGGCGCCGCTGATCGTCATGCTGGTATTGGTCTATCTCGCGGCTTCCGGGCAGTCGCTTCCGGATGTGTCGCGGCGCTTCTTTGTCTTTGGCGCTTTTGGATCCGTTGTCCAGATACTCGCGACCGTTTGTGTCGTCGCGCTTTTCGCCGAGCGGAATTTTGCAGTTGGCATCACCTTCAAGAAAACCGAAGTGGTTCTGACCGCTATCGTTGGCTATCTGGTGCTGGGAGAGGGGATTACCCGCCTTGGGGCTGTGGCCATTCTCCTTGGTCTGGCTGGCGTGATCCTGCTGTCGGATCCCCCCGGAAATACGCGTGCTTCCGGGCTGAAACGCGTGGTCAACAGGGCGTCTTTGCTCGGGCTGGGGGCCGGGTTGCTCTTTGCATTTTCTGCGGTGGCCTATCGTGGAGCCTTGACCAGCCTGTCTGGCGGCACGGTTTTTCTGCACGCTTCCTTTACCCTGGCCTGCGTTACGACATTCCAAAGCTTGCTGATGGCTGTCTGGTTACACTGGCAGCAACCGGGCGAAATGCAGCGTGTCTTTCGCAACTGGCGTGTGTCCGGCCTGGTTGGCGTCGCCAGCATGATAGGTTCACTGGGCTGGTTTACGGCGTTTTCCCTGCAAACGGCAGCCTATGTCAAAGCCCTGGGCCAGATCGAACTGGTATTCAGCTATCTGGCAACCCATTTTGTGTTTCATGAAAAAAGCTCGCGCCGCGAACTGTTGGCCATGGGGCTGATCATATTGTCTATTCTTTTGCTTGTTCTTGCGCTCTGAGAGGGCTTTTGCCCGCGAGACGCAGAAACAGGCTTTCTTCATCTGTGTTGCGAAAGAAGGGTGTTGTTTCGGGAAAGTCTGCTCCTGCACGTATCAGCGCGGCAATTTCGGCGACGACAACTTCGGTGATGAATGGCAGATCGAAGTGGCGTACCTTGTCCAGCGAAATCCATTGCAGATGTGAGAGTTCGTCGCAGGCGTGGGTGAAATCATCGGGGTCGCCCTTGATTTCTGCCGCATCGCCCAGAAAGAACCGCGCATCAAACCGGCGTGGTCTGCCTGGGGGCGTTATCGCCCGAAAAACAAACCGCAAACCTGCCCCGGTCGGTCTGTAGCCGGCATTGGCAAAGCTTTCCCATTCGGCAGGCGGCGGGCAAGGCCATTTGCCCGATGTGCCCAGAATAAGGCCGGTTTCTTCCCACAGTTCCCGCACGGCAGCTGCAACAAGGGCGTCGCATAATTTCGGGTCGGTTTCCTGCGACAGGCGTATTTTACAGGGTTCGGGCAGTGGCTCGGCCAGCGGAACATGTGCATCATCCGGGTCAACCGCCCCCCCGGGAAAGACAAACTTGTTCGGCATGAAAGCGGCCTGCGCCCCACGCTGTCCCATCAGTATTTTCGGATCACTTTCGCGGTCCCGCAGCAGAATGACGGTTGCAGCATCTCGAACGGCCATTTTTGGCATGGGAATCGTTTCCGTAATCTGGCACCTGGTTTCAGCTATGAGTCTTCTGCGAACCCATGCATGCGTTTTGCCCACTGGATTGCAACAAGCATACCCTTGAGACGCGGTAAAAGGAAAAGGGAGAGAGCGACACAGCCAACGATGAAAACCGAAGAAAGTATAACGGGATCCGGTCGGTATTTGATGAAGGCGATAAGGATCAAAGGCGCCATTATATGGCCAACGATCAGAATGGTCAGATACGCAGGCCCGTCATCGGCACGCTGGGGCGTGTAGTCTTCGTCACACACCGGACAGTTTGCACGAACCTTCAGATAGCCCTTGAACAGCGGGCCTGTACCACAGGATGGGCACTTGCGTCGCCAACCCCGCCACATGGCCGGTTTCATCGGACGGTCGCTTTCGGATAAATTCATGGTCGTTTCGGTCATTGAGGGCCTCTTTGTATTCGCGCGATAGAACCTCTTAGCAGATATAGGAACGGCTGTCGCAGGAAAGATGGCGAATGGTCCTTGCGGCGGGATGTCGCAAATTTCCCGGTTTTTCAGCGACGGAATTGTTCGGCTGTCGCATTAGGGTGCAGGGTTTACAGATCTGCGCCCTGGCCACCCGAATCCAAAGTTCGCGACATATTGGCAATCGTCCCCGGATCGCTTCACTGTCGATCCAACCCACCACAAGCCGGGACCAAACAACTAGGCCGTAGTATCCATTATGATCAAGCGGCTACTGAAGAAGTTGTAAACAAACAACAAGGCGTGACAGAAGAAAGGGCTGGGCGTTGATTTTTTCGCGAGATATTATCGGAATTGAACCCATGCGGCCCGGCGGAGCGAAAACGTTATGCCCTGCGGCTGGAAAGGGCGTTTGCGCCCGGGTGAAAGCCGCAGGACAACGTGACTGAATTCAAGCGGCGGACCGGCTGATGATGACCTGATTGCGCCCGTCCGCCTTTGCCGCATAAAGGGCCCGGTCGGCCTGGTCCAGGATTTCTTCGGTGTTCGGGTTCGCTGTATCGCCCCCACCCATGGCAACGCCAATGCTGAGGCTGATGGAAAGAGACTGATCAAAAGAGGCCAGTTTGACTGGTGTTTCATTGATTCGCTTCCGCAGGCGCTCTGCCGCCCGCTCAGCTTCTTTCAGGCTGGTGTCCGGCATGACAACCATGAATTCCTCACCACCGATGCGGGCGACGAGATCCAGGCTGCGCAGTTCACTGCGCAGACGCTGTCCGACCTCTCGCAGAACATCGTCACCGGCGCTGTGTCCGTAAATATCGTTCACGGATTTGAACCGATCCAGATCGAGCAACATCAAGGCATAAGGCTTGCAACTGGAACGGGCTATGCGCGCAAGATGCGGCATGGCATAACGGCGATTGAAAAGCCCGGTCAATGGGTCAATAACGGCCAGCCGCAACCCGTCGTGCAGGGTTTTTCGTAAACGGTCTGCCTGCCGTTTTTGTAAAATCTGCCGATTCAGACGCAAGACCATCTCTTCCGGATCAAAGCCCTCTGCCAATACATCATTGGCGCCAATATCCAGCGCGGCAACCGTTTTGCGGACAATACACTCGGTAGATTCGGATTTGTCGAGAACGACGATAATGACAGCATGCCTGGTTTTTGCCCGGCTGCGCAATTCACTCACCAGATGCAGCCCGTCTCCGGTACAGCCCTTGCTGCCTTCGATAATCAGAATATCCGGGGCCGGGTGGCCCTCAGCCAGGGCCAGCGCATTTTTTCTGGCCGAAATGCGGGTGTTGCAGTTCAACAATTCTGACAGGGATTTTTCCCACTTCACGCCGGTTTCATTCTGCACGGTGATGAGGGCAATATTGACCGGTGCGTCAAAGGATGCGTGCTGTTCCGCAAAGCCCAGATGTTGGCTTGTTTCCTCTCGGAGTCGCAACTCCTCGGCGGTATCGCGTGTTCGCAGAAGGCTGCGAATGCGCGCCAGCAACATTGTTTCGTCGATGGGTTTTACCAAAAACTCGTCGGCTCCGGCGCGCAAGGCACGCAGTTTGTTGCAGCGATCCTTTGCCGGGGAAATCATGATGACTGGAATGTTCGCGCAGGCGGGATTTCTTTTCAGATCCTCGCAGATTTCAATGCCATCTGATTCGGCCACATTGGCGCTGAGAAGTATGATATCAGGCTTGTCCTGAACGGCGACTTCAATGGCTTCTGCCCAGTTGCTGGCCTGCAAGACCTGATAGCAAGCCGACGCCAGCTTTACTTTCAAGACGATGCGGTTGGTCGCTACATCGTCAACAATCAGGATTCGGCCAGACATGCTTCCTCATCAATTTATTAAAAATGTCCTGTTGATTGATAGTAATTGTTGAGATTAGTTAAGAATTCCTTTCGGCAAGCAAAAGAAGATCAATGAATCAGGAGCAGGCAGAAGTATTTTCCGTGCAGGCATTGGGCTGGTTGGCGGGCAGCGATGAACTGCTGCCTGTGTTTCTCGGGGCGACGGGGGCCTCGCAAGACGATCTGCGCAACCGGCTGGATGAGCCCGAGTTTCTGGGGTCAGTCCTGGATTTTCTGATGCTGAATGATCATTGGGTAATCGCTTGTTGTGATGCCCTGGGCCACCCTTACGATACCCCGATGCAAGCCAGGCAGGCACTTCCCGGTGGGACGCAGGTAAATTGGACGTAAGATGCTCAGAGGTCGATCTCGATAACACCATCTGGCCGTGCCGCCCGTGACTGACACAGGATAATCTGGTCGGCGCGCTGGGCGTTGGAGAGCACGAAATCGCGGTGTTCCACATCGCCCGAAACCAGCCCGCATTTGCACACACCACATAAACCGTCGGCGCATTTCACATCCACATGCACCCCGGCCTCCAGCAAGGCGTCAGTGGCGGACTGCTCGGCGGCCACGGCTATGTCGCGCTTAGTCCGCGCCAGACGCAGGGTAAAGGGATGGTTTTTGTATTCAGGCAATTGTGGCGGAGAGAAATATTCCAGATGGCGCGCCTCTTCGGGAAAGCCGGCCGCGCTGGCCGCGTCGATCACCGCCTGCATGTACCGATCGGGCCCACAGGTATAAAGATGGGCGTTTTCCTTGTATTGCAACAGCTTGGCCAGGTCAGCCCGGCTGCCTTCGTCCGATATGTGCAACTGTACCCGGTCGCGCCAGGGCGCGCTGGACAGGTCGTCCAGAAATGCAGCCTGCCCCCGGCTGGAGACAGAGTAATGCAGCGCGAAATCTGCGCCAAGCGCGTGCAGGCGGTGCGCCATGGCGATCATCGGAGTGACCCCGATGCCGCCGCCCATCAGCCAGGTGAAAGCCGCGTCCTCGACCAGTGGAAAGTGGTTGATCGGATGCGAGATGAAGACCCGCCGGCCGGGCTCGAAAATCCGGTGCATCAGCGTTGAGCCACCGCGCCCCTGTGGCTCACGCAGCACAGCGATCTGATAATGCGCGTGATCGGCGGGATCGCCCGATAGCGAATACTGGCGAAAGAACTCTGGCGCCACCACCACGTCGATATGGGCCCCGGCAGTGGCGGGTGGCAAGGGGCGGCCGTCGGGGCGCGAAAACTCGAATTTCGTGATGTCGCCTGTCATGCGCTCGACCCTGGAGACCACAACCTGTAATACCGGTGAGGAGCCCTGATCAGCCGTGTAAACATGCTCGGGGGGCAGTCCGGCCGCCCGGTTGGCGCGGTGCTTGTCGGCGCTGATCATCTCGCGGTAGGCGGTGATACCGGCCTCGCGATCCATCGGAAAGGGCCAGGGGTAGGGTGGCGGGGCCAGCGGCGCCGGATAGACCGCCAGCGTCTGGTCCTCATGGCGCAGTTTCAGCCGCTTTTGCAAGGCGCGTACGTTGGGCGGTGTGGCCGGTGGCCCGTAGGGGCCATCGTCCGTCATTTCCAGATCCCACCACCATTTCTTGACCGGGTTTATTTCGCCGTTCCCCAGCAGATCATCAAGCTTTGCCAAGGGTTTGGCCGCATGCGGAAGGTGGCTTGCCAGCCAGCGAAACGGCGCCTCGGCAAACAGGCCCTCAAGGTTCCAGGGGCAGGTTTTCATGCAGCGGCCACACATTGCCCCGCCGGTCTGACCGATCCGGTAGGTGGTGCATTTCTGGCTGTCGCTCTTCCAGATCTCATAGCCGTTGAACATGCGCTTTGGCCCTGCGGTGATGGCGCCTGAGGGGCATTCGCGTGCGCATTTGTTGCAGGATTCACAAAACCGCTGCAGGCCGAAATCAATCGGTTTGTCATGCGTCATCGGCATGTCGGTGGTGACAACCCCGGATTTCAGGCGCGGGCCAAGGAAGGGGTTGAGGATCACCTCGCCAATACGGCTGACCTCGCCCAGACCCGACAGCAGCAAAAGCGGCGGTTGCAGTACCTCGTCATCCATCACGCTGTGGACGCGGGCGCCGTAGCCCAGCGCGCGCAGGTGATCGGCCAGCACCCCGCCCAGCAGCGAAAACCTCAGGTAGGCGCGCATGCTTTGGGCGCAGCCGATCCAATCGTCGCCGCTGGCGCCCTCCATGGTTTCGTGGCCCTGATCGACGATCATCGAAATGGCATTCGGATGATAGGGGGTAATGGTCTGGCCAGCGGCATCGTGGCTGTAATAGGCCCAGTCCGGGCAGGCGGACAGGCCAACCGCGTCGATCCCCAGAAAATAGAGTGCACCCTTGATATTGGCGGCATTTCGCACTGGATCATCAGTGCCGGGTTGGCGCGGCGCCGGGTCGCCGTTCTGCAGCAGGATAAAGGCGCCGAGGCTGGGGCGAAAGGCAAAGGCGGCAGCGGATTTACGCACATAGTTGCCGTTTTTCGCAGCTTCCTGATTGGCGCGGCCCATGTCGCCAAACAGGGCCCGGGCGAACATGTTGGCGCGTTTGGGAACACGGGCCACGTTGGGCGCATCGATATAGGTGGTGGGCTGCTCGACGCGTTTCAGGGTCTCAAACGGGTGCGGCCCATCCTTGAAGGCCCGCCGCGCATAAGGGTCGCGATTGCGGGCGTTGCGCGCATGGCGGCCCAGCCCGCTGCGATAGCTGAGCGGCGGACGCTGCTGCGGGCCAAGCGGTTGATCTGGCGTGATTTCCAGGGTGGTGGTGACGACTGCAAGGCCGAAATCGCGTCCGACAAAAGGGTTCACCGCCACCTTTCTGCCGGCCGCATCCGCCTCGACCGCCGCCAATCCGGCCTGCACGGCCAGTCTTTCCAGATGCAGGTCGCTGGCTGCCGGACTGTGGGCACGTGCATCATAGCCCAACGAGCGGATATAATGGGCAAGGGTGGTGGCGGTTTCCGAGGCCCGCAGGCAGGCGCGTTGCGGCTGGGCATCACGGATCCAGTCGCAGCCCTCTTCCTCCGGCGCGGGGTCGCGCGGAAAATCATAGAGGAATACCAGCGCGTGGCTGTGATGGCGGCAGTCGCGCGGCGGGGCGCGCAGCGACTCTTTCAGCCCGGCCATGATGACATCGATCCCGGCTGCCAGCGTCTTGGGCTGCATGGTCTCGATCTTTTGCGCCAGTCGCGCCACATCGGGGTTTTCGATTGGCGTTTCCAGCCAGGCCATGGCTGGAATTTCACATGCACCCACCATCGCCGCGTCACAATAGTAGCCAAATGATTTCAAGTGGTTGGCCCGCTCCAGCGGGTCGGATGGAATATCCGCGCGCTGACGTTTCACCAGCCCCTCGCGGGTCGCATCCATCATCGCCTGATAGTCCTGCATGGCGTTGACGATACTGGCCGGGTCAGCGGGGCGGCGAAAGCCGAGACCCTGCATCGGCGCCAGATCCTCGAGCCCCTGAGCCTGGGCAACACGGCTGAGTCGCTCGAGTGGGAAGGGGCCCAGATGCATGGGGCGGTTGCGGTATGAGAACAGCTTTGCCAGATCACTTGCTCCCGGTCACAGATGACGCAGGGCGGTGTCTTCACCGGCCTGCAGGCGTTCGAGCAACTGGTGCAGGTCGGTGACTTCCTGTGCGGTCAGCTTGGCCGTGAAGCGGGCCGCATTCGCCCGGGCAAGTGGTGCGGCCTGTTCAAGCAACTGCCACCCTTTTGCGGTCAGTCTGACCCGGGTTGTGCGGCGATCCCCCTTTCCACAGGAGCGGCAGATCATGCCGGATGCTTCCATCTGGCGCAATGCACGTGAGGTGGCGGTGCGGTCGATGCCGACAAATCCAGCAATTTCAGAGGGTTGCTCATGCCCTTCCACGCCGGCGGCCAACAGCACGCACCAGGTGATCCGGGTCAGACCCAAAGGCCGCAGGGCTTCCTCGAACCTCCGCTCCTGCAGGCGTGCGGTCAGGGACAGCTGATAGCCGATCGACCGGTGCAGCCTGTAGGGTTGCGCGCAATTTTTCTGATCCTGGCTCATGATTGACAGTGTCAACTATCTGGTAGCGCCTGTCAAACCGAATGCGCCCTGCTTCATCCGTTTGCCCGGTCTGAGAGCATAAGGTTTGGCGGAATTATTTCTGCGTTGCCTAATCCCGGTTTCTGGTTCAAATGGCAGGATACTGCGATATGGAAAGCGTATGGAAAACGTATGGAAAACGTATGGGTAAAAACGGAATGAAGATCAAAGCGGTTTTGTTTGACAAGGACGGCACCCTGTTCGATTTCCACGCAACCTGGGGCGGATGGGCACGGCGGACCCTCATGCAATTGAGCCGCGGAGATGAACACCACGCCCGAATTCTGGGCGCGGTGATTGGCTATGATTTTGATAGCCGGTCTTTCAAATCGGATTCACTGGTCGTGGCAGGAACGAACGAAGAGATCGCGCAGGCCCTTTCCGAAAAGCTGCCGCCAGAGGAGGTTGACACTCTGATGTCGGATTTTGCCACCGCAACATTTGACGCCGAAATGGTTGAGGCGGTTGCCCTGCGCCCGCTTCTGAGTGAGCTGAAAGACCGGGGTCTGAAGCTTGGCGTTGCAACGAATGACAATGAAGGCCCGGCACGTGCACATCTTGAGGCTGCGGGAGTGGCCGGGTTTTTTGACTTTATCGCCGGGTTTGATTCCGGTCATGGCGGAAAACCGGAACCTGGCATGATGCTGGCGTTTTCGCAGGCGGCGGGAATCGCGCCGGAAAACGTGCTGATGGTTGGGGACAGCACCCATGATCTGACCGCTGGGCGAGAGGCCGGCATGATGACGGCCGCAGTTCTGACCGGTCCGGCACAGAAGGAGGAACTGGCCGGCTATGCTGATGTGGTTCTCGCGGATATCGGGCATTTGCCGCGCTGGCTGGATGAACATTGTTAGGGCGTAGACCTATAAATCCTGCGCCACTGGTTTGGCAGATTTTACCTGTGAGGATAGCTTAACGAGTGCCGTAATTGGTTGATTATCAGCGCGTTAAGCTGTTCTCACGGGGAAAATCCGCCAAATCCGAAGGACGGGATTGGCGCTTCACCTCAACGGCTTGGGGCGCTTGAAAATAGAACCACTATTTCCGGCGCACCCCAAGCCGTT
>JALSRG010000082.1 GCA_026984915.1 Marinosulfonomonas sp.
CCAGGCACATCTGCGCAGCAATAGTGGTTCTATTCCAAGCAGATGTAACGCCGTCAGAGGGAAAATCCGTCAAATCCGCCAGGACGCTGTTTTCCCTTCATCTCAGCGGTGTGACGCGCTTGACAATGGAACCACCATTGGCGGCGCGCGTCAAACCCCTGATACTTCGGGAAAACAGCGCCAACGGCGCAGGATGAATGGGGCCTGACCCTAGCCCCCTCCGGACATTTGATTGTGATTATCTGGTTCTCGCCGCAGCAAGGATCGGCCCGTAATCGGCGGCCTGGAGAATGACAACAACCTGATCAGTCCCCTTGACAGGTCGGCTGATCGAAAGCGGGCTGTCCCCATCCCATGTGTCGATCCGCTGCCAATCACTCACGATATTGCTGTAAGTGATCTTTTTGCCGGCATTTTCCCCACGTTTTATGTCCACGCTTGCAAGATCGCGCAACCGCACCAGTTGCACCCACATTGGCCGCTTTGACGGTCTGTCTGCCTCGGCTTCGATCAGAACCTTGTTGCCGGATCGAGATACTTTCAGATCGATGCCGGTGTCTTGTGCCTTGTGCGATTTGATCAGTCGCGAAACCTGGCCGGGTTTGTTTCCCACGACATGCTCCTGCCCCGCGATCACCATTTGCGGCGTGTAGATCATGCGTTTGCCGGCAGCGCGGGCATAGCCTTTCTGCCGTTTGGTAAACTTTGCCTGGCCAAACGTGTCTTTCCATCCGATATAATCCCAATAGTCCACATGCAGGGCCATGGGTATGACGTCATCGCGTTTGGCAAGCTGGCGCAGGAATTCATCTGCCGGCGGGCAAGAGGAACAGCCTTGCGACGTATATAACTCAACCACCACAGGCCCGTTCTGCCCAGATGCGCTGCTAGCACCAAACGCCAGAATGACGCTTAGAAAAAGACCTGTCAGTTGCCGCATGTTTATTGTTTTCTTCCGATGTTGTGACTTGGATGTATAAACTCCTTCTAGGGAATTTTCACAACAGGCGCCAATCAAGGTTTTGCGAGAATAAGTGAATTTTGGTAACATATGCTACGTCAGTACCTTTTTGTGTGCAATGGTATACAAAAAGGTACTTCTCCCCTTGAACGACTCCGCCGCTTGCTGCAAAAGCATGCGCGAAACCATCCATTTTCCCGGAGGACGGCCAGATGCCCATCACAGTTGGACAGGATTCATCCAAAACCCGCAGATCTCTGAACGTCGGCGGTCAATCTTTCGACTATTATTCCATTTCCGCCGCGCAAGAGGCCGGCCTGGGTGATTTCTCCCGGCTTCCGGCGGCCCTGCGGGTCGTTCTGGAGAATATGCTCCGGTTTGAGGATGGCAAAACCGTTACAACCGACGATATCCGCGCCTTTGCCGATTGGGCCGGGAACGGAGGCAGGAACCCGCGTGAAATCGCCTATCGTCCGGCACGTGTCCTGATGCAGGATTTTACCGGCGTTCCGGCAGTTGTCGATCTGGCCGCCATGCGTGACGGCATTATCGGGCTGGGTGGTGACGCACAAAAAATCAACCCTCTCAACCCCGTTGATCTGGTCATTGATCATTCGGTGATGATCGACGAATTCGGCAATCCGCGCGCCTTTCAATTCAATGTCGAGCGTGAGTACCAGCGCAACATCGAACGCTACACCTTCCTGAAATGGGGCCAGAGCGCATTCGACAACTTCCGCGTGGTGCCGCCAGGCACCGGTATCTGCCATCAGGTCAATCTTGAGTATCTGGCACAGGGCGTATGGTCTGACACCGACCAGAACGGCAAAATGGTCGCTTATCCCGACACGCTGGTTGGCACCGACAGCCACACAACCATGGTCAATGGTCTGGCGGTTCTGGGCTGGGGTGTTGGCGGGATCGAGGCCGAAGCCGCCATGCTGGGGCAACCGATCTCCATGCTGATCCCCGAGGTTGTTGGCATGGAACTGACCGGGCGGATGGTCGAAGGCACCACCGGCACCGATCTGGTTCTGAAGATCGTGGAACTGCTGCGGGAAAAAGGCGTGGTGGGCAAATTTGTCGAATTCTACGGCGAGGGGTTGGATCACCTGCCCCTGGCCGACCGGGCCACCATTGCCAACATGGCCCCCGAATACGGGGCCACCTGCGGCTTTTTCCCGATCGACAACGAAACCCTGCGCTATATGCAGGTCACCGGGCGCGACGAAGCCCGCATCGCGCTGGTCAAGGCCTATGCCGAAGAAAACGGGCTGTGGCGCCATAAGGATTACGCACCGGTCTATACCGATACGCTCAGCCTTGACATGGGCACCATCATTCCGGCCATTTCCGGGCCGAAAAGACCGCAGGATTACACGCCGCTGACCCAGGCCCCCGACGCCTTTATAAATGTGGTGGCCGACTATCGCGGCGAGGATGATTCTCCGGAGGCCGAGGACATGCTGGCCGAAGGCCCCGCTCCGGATCCGATCATTGACCCGCGCAAGAGCGCGCCGGTGGACGGGCGGGATTTCGAATTGCGCGACGGCTCGGTTGTCATTGCCTCGATCACCTCCTGCACCAACACCTCAAACCCCTATGTGATGATTGGTGCCGGGCTGGTGGCACGCAAGGCGCGTGAAAAGGGTCTGACATCCAAACCCTGGGTGAAAACATCGCTGGCACCAGGCAGTCAGGTGGTGAGTGAATACCTGCAAGCCGCCGGTCTGCAGGAGGACCTGGATGCGCTTGGGTTCAATCTGGTGGGCTTTGGCTGCACCACATGTATCGGAAACTCGGGCCCCCTGTCCGAGGAGATTTCCAAATGCATCAACGACAATGACCTGATCGCCGCTTCGGTTCTGTCCGGCAACCGGAATTTCGAGGGCCGGATCAGCCCCGACGTGCGTGCCAACTATCTGGCCAGCCCGCCGTTGGTTGTTGCCTATGCCATTGCCGGCGACATGAATGTGAATGTGGCCAATGATCCGCTGGGGACTGACAGAGATGGCAATCCGGTCTATCTGCGCGATATCTGGCCCAGTTCCGAAGAGATCACCGAGCTTGTCCATAAAACGGTAACCCGTGAGGCCTTTCAGTCAAAATATGCGGACGTGTTCAAAGGTGATGAAAAATGGCAGGCCGTCGAAACGACGGACAGCGAGGTTTATGACTGGCCTCCCAGCTCAACCTATATTCAGAACCCGCCATTCTTCCAGGGCATGTCTCCGGAACCCGGCTCGATCGAAAACATCGAGGGCGCACGCGAACTCGCAATCCTCGGAGACATGGTGACAACCGATCATATCAGCCCGGCCGGTGCAATTCCGGTCGACAGCCCTGCCGGGCGCTACCTGATCGAACGTCAGGTGGCCCCGCGCGACTTCAACTCGTTCGGATCGCGCCGTGGCAACCACGAAGTGATGATGCGCGGGACCTTCGGCAATATCCGTATCCGGAACGAAATGCTGCAGGATGTCGAAGGCGGCATGACCCGTGGCCCCGATGGTTCTGTGGTGCCGATTTTCGATGCCGCCATGGCTTGGCAGGAAAAGGGTGTACCGCTGGTTGTGGTCGCGGGCGAATTATACGGCGCAGGGTCTTCGCGGGACTGGGCGGCCAAGGGCACCGCCCTGCTGGGCGTCAAGGCCGTGATCGCGCAAAGCTTTGAACGCATTCACCGCTCCAACCTGATCGGCATGGGGGTAATCCCCTTTGAATTCACGGGCAAGGACAACCGGAAAACCCTGAACCTTACGGGAAGTGAAAGCTTCTCGATCCGCGGATTGAGTAATGATATAGAGCCGCTTTCCGAAGTGCCCTGCCTGATCACCTATGAGGACGGGTCAGAACGCGAAATCTCTCTGAAATGCCGAATCGATACCGAAGTTGAAATCGATTACCTGCGCAATGGTGGGGTATTGCATTACGTTCTGCGCAATCTGGCGAAGAGTTAGGGTCAAAACCACAGCAGAATCAGGCGCCCTGCATCCGGGGCGCCTGATTGGGGTTTGATCCCTGAAAAACAGCGTGAAAGCGGTGGTTTTTTTCCTGTTCCTCATAAAACAGGCAAATAATGGCCGAAAAACAGTGTGTTTCGGCAAAAAATATCTGATTGTCAAAGAGTAGTCTTTTTTTGTTAACCATTTTAGGGCAAATCTGCCGGCATGATTTATAAACGCACCAATCCATTCCGCCGCATCAATATGCTGACGCTTGAATTTCTGGCCATGGTTCTCCTGGCTTTGGCCGGGGCATGGCCATTTTAGGACAGCTTCCCGATCCCAGGCTTTCTGCCAGAGGGCCAGTCCATTTTCATGTATTTGTTTCCCTGTTTCAGCTCATCCAGCATCTGGGAAAGCCGTTTTAGCCGGGTTGTTTCGCGCTTTGCACGCCTGATCCATGCCAGATAGTCATTCCGCTGGTAGGGGGGGCGCAAATCATACGCGGCTTGCAGCCCGCTTTCCTCCAATGCTTTGCGAACAAAATCCGGCATTGCCTGTATTGGGCGCCGCAGTGACTGTTTGCTGTCTGCGTTTCGAGGGTTGTGCATCCTCTGAATTTAGCACAGGTCGCCCCTGCCGGGAACCGCCACTATCTGGCGCTGTCCATAACCGGCTTTATCCGGTCCTTGAATATCTGTTTGGTCATCGGCCCCGCGAAGCGCAGCAAAATGGTGCCGCTGCTGTCGATCACAAATGTTTCGGGGACCCCGTACACACCCCAGTTTATCGCATTTCGCCCGTTGGCGTCTGCACCGATGGCAATAAAGGGGTTTCCCATATCCGCAAGAAACGCCATCGCTTTTTTCGGATCGTCCTTGTAGTTGATCCCGTAAATTTTCACGCCTTCCTTTGAAAGCTGTTCCAGAACTGGATGCTCTACCCGGCAGGGCACGCACCAACTGGCCCAATAGTTGACCAGTTTGACCCCCGGGGCCACCAGGGCAGAATCGTCAAAAGTAGGATAATCACCCAGTTGGGTCAGGTTGACCGATGGGGCTGGCCCGCCTTCACGGGTCGACGGCAATGAGGTGTCTCCCGCCTTGTCCAGGCCGAAAAAGAACATCGCGGCCAGCCCGGCAAACAGGACCGGTGGCAGAAACATCAGGGGGGAAATCTTAGCCATCTTGTGCAGTTCCTTGTCGGGTTGATTTGTTTGCAGCGCGCCGCTCCTCGACCTGGCGCAATGCGCGGTAAACGCGCCGACCTTTCAACCAGCTGAACAAGATCAGGGCAGCAATCAGAACGATGGCAGCCCCGTAGGCAGACAAGACAACTGTCCCGTATTTACCAAGATCCGGCATCATGCCATTCGCTCCCGTGCTTCCAGGGCTTTCAGGCGGCGCGCCCGGACTTCGGTACGGGTGCGAAGCAGAACCAGCGTCACAAACAAAAGGATAAACCCGACAATACACAACACCAAGGGTTTGTAGAACACATCTGCGACATGTTCCTCTTTGTCGACCGAGAGCGAGGCCGCCTGATGCAGCCCCTGATTCCAGAAATTGACAGCGTATCGACTGAGCAAGGCAAAAACAGACCCGACAATACACAGAACCGCCGTCAGGTCAGCCGCTGTATCCGGATTGTCGATTGCCTCCCAGAGCGCCATGTAGCCGAGGTAAAACAGGAACAAGACCAGAAAGGATGTCAGACGCGGATCCCAGGCCCACCATGTCCCCCACATCGGCTGACCCCATACGGCCCCGGTTATCAGGGCAATCAGTGTCATTGTCATGCCGATGGGGGCCGCTGCCTTGGCTGCCAATGCGCTGACATGGTGCCTCCGGACCAACCAGATCATCGAGGCAACCAACATCATCAGCCAGGCATTGATTGCAATCATTGCCGCCGGCACATGGATATAGATTATCTTGACGGTGGCGCCGAAATTCTCGGCTTGCGGCGTAAAGAAATATCCCCAGACCAACCCCGGAATGAGGGTCAGAGCCGTCAGTCCGATAACCCACGGCAACACCCACCCCGAGGTTTCCATGAACTTCTTTGGATTAGCATATTCCCAGATCGACATGGGCCACCCTTATGGCTGATTTCCTGCTGTTACAATGCCCCAGCCGCCGGCTCAACGCAAATTGATGCGTACCGCTGCGGCCGCTACAAATGGAAGCAGTGCAATGGTAAAAAGGGTGATTCCGGCGAGCATGAACAGCGGTGTCGTGTTGGCCATCCCGTCGGCACCGCGCCGCAAGGCTTCGGCGCCAAAGATCAGCGTTGGCATGTATAGCGGCAGCACCAGAAGCGAGAGCAATAACCCGCCCCGTTTAAGCCCGACGGTCAGGGCGGCGCCAAAGGTACCGATATAGCTGAGTGCAGGTGTTCCCAGAAGCAAGGTCACGACCAGCCAGAAATAAGCATCTTCGGGCATGTTCAGCAACAGCCCCAATCCGGGCGCAACCAGGGTCAGCGGCAGACCGGTCGTCAGCCAATGCGCCAGTGCCTTCATCGCCACGACACCTTCCAGCGGCAGCGGTGCCGTCGCCAGCAGATCCAGCGAGCCATCCTCGTAATCCAGCGCAAAAATGCGGTCGAGCGACAACAGGCAGGCCAGCAGTGCCGCCACCCAGAGAACACCAGGCGCGATGCGGCCAAGAATTTCACTCTGCGGCCCGACTCCGAAGGGGATCAGGACTGTGACGATCAAAAAGAACGCCAGCCCCAGACCAAAGCCACCACCCGCGCGCACCGCCAGCCGCATATCGCGAAAGAGCAAAGCTATCATGTGAAATCCTCGTCGCCGTCAAATCCCGAGCGAACGTAGCCCCCGGTTGATTCGGGCAGCGCCTTGAAAGGGGTCAAATCCAGCTCCCGCGCGGTAAAACCCAGATCGATATGCGTCGCCATCAGCGCCAGTCCGCCAGCCTTGCAATGCGCCCGAACGGCCTTGCCAAACAGGGCCACACTGTCCGTATCAAGGGAAACGGTCGGCTCATCCAGCGCCCAGACCGGGCGCCCGGTGACCAGAAGCCTTGCCAGCCCCAAACGGCGTTTTTGTCCGGCTGACAGGCTGTGGGCCTGACGATCAACCAAATCTTCAAGATTGAAATCAGCCAGAGCCTGCGAAATATCACGCGTCCCATAGACCCGGGCCCAGAACATCAGATTCTCCCGCACGGTCAATGCCGCTTTCAGACCATCAGCATGCGCACCATAAGCCAGGGATTCTGCCGGAACCGACATCCTTCCAGCCAATGCGGGCTGCAACCCGGCCAGGGTCCGCAGCAATGTGGTTTTCCCGATACCATTGGGGCCACGCAAAAGGAGTGCCTCGCCAGAGGCGAGCGAAAAGCTCAGCCCTTCCAGAATGGGCACACCGCCACGGGCGCAGGCCAGATCCGTTACCTTCAGTTCCATGGCTCTTCGCATAACCGATCCGTCAGCGGGCTGAAAGCCCGATTGCGATATTCCGGGGTGGCTGACAGATTGATTTTCAGGTTGAGGATACAGGCAACAGCGCCGCCCCGACGCGCCGCCCTTCGGCCAGCAATACGTTGAAGGTACGGCAGGCCGCACCGGTTGACATGGGTTCGGCATTCAATCCGGCATTTTCCAGCTTGCCCCGCAATGCGCCCGGCAGATAGGTCGTATCATCACCGGTGCCGATGAACAGAATATCCAGAACGGCCGCAGTCGCCAACAGCGGCTGATCGGCATCAAAGCCGCCCCAGGGTTTCACCCCGTTTGGCAGCACCAGAACCGGACCTTCATAAACCTGACCGCCAATGCGAAAAAAACCGGGACCGTACCCATCTATCGGAGTAGCATTGTCAAAGGTGACTTCCGTAAATCGCATTTTTCCCCTTTCCAGAGGACAGGCCCCATCAATCCTGCGCCACTGGCGCCATTTCCATGAAATATCCGCGCTTCACCATGCGCCGTCAACAGGGCCTGTTCTCAAACGCCACGCCGTAGAGATGAAGCCAAGGCCCGGCCGACAGCATTGTCGCCGAACCAGACCTTTGAAAAGGCACGGAAAAGCAACAGTTTGGGCGTTTGTGGATGATACGCATGACAGCCTGTGGCCCCCTGACTTCATGCCTTCGGCGAGGATATTTGACCCATTTGGAAGCGGAATCTCTGTCGTCGCGCAGGCGTAATGGAGCAGATCCTAATCAAACAGCGGCAGGCCATTCAGCGCCGATACGGCAATGATGATATAGGCCACGGCCCGGTAAACACGTTCGGCCTTTGGGTGAAAGATAGCTGCCCCCGAGAGATTGCCAATGGTGTAGGGTATAGCCAGGATCAGCCCAAGGACAACGGCTGTGCCAACCAGGTAGCCGTTCAGCGCCAGCATCCCCAACATCAGCACATCGGCGGCTATCAGATACACCATGATCGTGGCGCGGATCACTGCCGCCCGATGCGGGCTGGCCATATAAAGCAGAATGACCGGTGGGCCGGGCAATCCGACCGAACCGGCCAGAAGGCCGGACAAGGCCCCGGTTCCGAATATCAGGCGTTTTGTCAGAATACCCCGATAGCGCAATCCGGCCAGCAGAATGGCCAATAAAAGCAGAGCAATCAGTGAAACACCATAGCGAAACACTTCGGGCGCGACCAGCGACAGCATCCAGACACCGACCGGCAGGCCAATGAGGGTGCCCAGCAACAGGCGGCGCACGTCGCCCATGGCCCCGGTGCGCATCGCCTTCGGAATATTGAGCAATGGCCCAATGAGATCCATCGTGATCAGCGTTGTCAGCGCCTCAAACGGCGACAGCACCTGCCCGGCGATCGGCAGGTAGACCATCGCCGTACCGAAACCGGAAAACCCGCGCACCAGCCCGGCCAGAAACACACCTGCCACCAACAGCCATATGCCCTCGGTGTGCAGTGCGGCCAGCAGGGCCTGCATCTCAGGCGTCTACATTTGCAAACTGATTGCCGGCATTTGCGTCAGGCTTGGACCAGTCGCGTTTCACCCCGAGCCACAACAGGATTGTCGAAGCAATGAACACCGAACTGTATGTCCCGACAATCACCCCCCAGATCATGGCAAAGACAAAGCCGCGGATCACATCCCCCCCCAGAACAAACAGGGCAATCAACGCCAGAAGTGTTGTGAAAGAGGTCATCACCGTGCGCGATAATGTCTCGTTGATCGACAGGTTCAGAACCTCCTGCAAGGGCTTCTTCTTGTATTTTCGCAGGTTTTCGCGCACCCGGTCAAACACCACCACCGTGTCATTCAGCGAATAGCCGACAATGGTCAGCAATGCCGCAATGACACTGAGATCAAACTTGATCTGAAGAATGGCAAAAATACCGATCGTCAAGAGCACATCATGGATAAGCGCGACCACTGCCCCGACGGAGAACTGCCACTCAAATCGCAGCCAGATATAGACAAGAACCGCTGCAATCGCTGCCATGACAGCTTCTACCGCCTTCCAGACCAGTTCTCCCGACACTTTCGGCCCGACGGATTCAACCGCGGTGAACTTGATCCCCGGGTCAACCGTCTGAAGCGCGGCCTCCACCGATTTGACTGTCGCCGGGGATATGCTCTCACTGCCTTTCTGGGCCTGAATGCGGATGGTCGCCACATTTTTTTCAGTCCCGAAACTGGGGTCGAAAACTTCGGTGATCGAAACATCCCCCAGCTTCAGCGGGGAAATCGCCTTGCGGTAGGCCCCGACATCAACCTTTTGCGCCGATTCCGTGCGGATGGTTGTGCCACCCCTGAAATCAATGCCAAAGTTCAGCCCCATGATGAGGAACAGAATGACCGAGAGAACGACCGCCAGGGCAGATGCACCAAAAGTCAGGCGCGAATACTTGAAAAAATCCCAGTTGGTTTCCGAGGGGACAAGTTTCAGTCGCATCTTTACACCTCGATGGTTTTGGGTCTGCGGCGTTCAAACCACATGACAATGATAAGCCGGGTCACATAAATGGCCGTGAAAACGGAGGTTATGATCCCCAGAGCCAGCGTGACTGCAAAGCCGCGCACCGGCCCCGCCCCCATGACAAACAGGATCACAGCAGTAATAAACGTGGTGATATTTGCGTCAATAATGGCCGATAACGCCTTTTCATAACCCAGTTCTATGGCTCGCGCGGGGCCGCGGCCGGCTTTCAGTTCTTCGCGGATACGTTCAAAAATCAGCACATTGGCGTCCACCGCCATGCCGATGGTCAGCACGATACCGGCAATCCCGGGCAAGGTCAGCGTACCACCGATAACGCTGAGCATGCCGAAAATCATTGCAACGTTCAGCAACAGCGCCACATCGGCAATCACCCCGAACATGCCGTAACTCAGCACCATGAAGACCAGCACCGCCAGCAGCGCCACGATGGAGGCGATCTTTCCCGCCTCGATGCTGTCCTGCCCCAGTTCCGGCCCGATGGTGCGTTGTTCAATCACGTCCAGCTTGGCCGGAAGTGCGCCGGCGCGCAGCAGAACCGCCAGTTTTGTGGATTCCTCAAGGGTGAAGTTTCCGGTGATGATCCCGGATCCGCCGGCGATATGCGACTGAATGACCGGGGCCGAAATAACCTCGTTATCCAGCACGATTGCAAAGGGGGAGCCGATATGCTCGGCCGTGAAATCACCAAACTTGCGCGCACCGGTCGGGTTGAAGCGGAAACTGACCGCCGGGCGGCCGTTCTGGTCAAAGCTTGGCTGCGCATCCACCAGTTCCTCGCCGGTAACAACTGGCGTATCTTCCAGAATATAATACTGTCCCGGCTCATCCAGTGACGGCAGAATGATATTTCCAACCCCCGGCCTGGCATCCTTGTCTTGCGTGCGGCCAACCACCGGCATGAATTCCAGCTTGGCGGTTTTGCCCAGCAGTTCCTTCAGTTCTTCGGCACTGCCCAGTCCCGGCACCTCGATCAGAATACGCCGTTCTCCCTGCCGCTGAATGGTCGGCTCACGCGTGCCGACCTCGTCAATGCGGCGGCGGATGATTTCCAGAGATTGCTGAAGGGTGCGTTCATCGGTTGCCCTTTTCTCGGCTTCCGACAGGGTGATGATCAGATCGCTCCCCTGCGCCCGCACGTCGATGTCACTGGCCCCGACCCCTGTCAGGGTTACAACAGGGCGCGCCAGTTTGCGCACGATCTCCAGGGCCCGCGGCATGCCTTCCGGTTTGGAAATACGCACGCGCAACTCACCCGGCGGGGCTTTTTGCCGCCGGATTGATCCGACCGTATCTCTTTCAACCTTCAGCGCATCACGAATATCCGGCCACATGCCTTTCACCCGGCTGTCGTAAACATCCTCGACCTGCACTTCGACCAGCAGATGCGCGCCACCGCGCAGATCCAGCCCCAGGTTGACCAGCTTTGCCGGCATCCAGTTCGGCCAGGCCTTTGCGGCCGCCCGGTTTTCCGGTGTGTCCATTCCTGTTGCAAGTGCAGCAACAGCATCATTGTGGCGCTCTACCCGCGGGTAAAACGCGTTGGGAAGTGCATAAAACAGACCGAGGGCAACAAGCCCCCAGATCACGATCCGTTTCCAAAGAGGGAAGTGTAGCATCAGTTACGCCTGAGAAATGAAATGAGAAACGGCCTATTTATCGGCAGCAGAACTGGCAGGTTCGGTCTTGTTCAGAACCTGCGCGATGGTGGATTGGATGACGCGCACCTTGACGCCCGGAGCAATCTCGACCTCAACCTCTCCGCCATCCTTGACCTTGGTGACCTTGCCGACCAGCCCACCTTGCGTGACCACCTGATCACCCCGGCGCAGGGCCGCAACCATGGCCTGATGTTCTTTCACCTTTTTCTGCTGGGGTCTGATCAACAGAAAATACATGATCGCAAAGATCAGAATTAGCGGGAGAAATTGTCCGAGTGCGTTGGCGCCGTCCATCATGTCCTCATCTTGTCACGGCGGACTCTCCGCCTTGGGTTTTCGCGCGCACCCTATCGCCGCCCCCGATGGTTGGCAAGGCGATGCCGGGTTTTCCGGCCTGTTGCGCTCTGGGATGCATTTCATGGCTTCAAAGTGCGGCCTGTCTGGGGCATATGGGGGGCGCAGGCTGACAGTCAAGCAAGGACAGGACAAATGCACGATATAAAAATGATCCGCGAAAATCCGGCCGCTTTTGACGCCGCAATGGCGCGGCGCGGGCTTTCGGGCATTTCTCAGGCCGTTCTGGCGATTGATTCCGCGCGCCGTGCCGCCATCGCCAGGGCCGAGGCGGCCCTGAGCGAACGCAACGCAGCCTCTAAACTGGTGGGCGCGGCCAAGGCATCCGGCGACGAGGCCGAGTTTGAACGCCTGCGCGCGCTGGTGGCGGAAAAAAAGGCCGAGATTGCCGCGCTTGAAGAAGAGGCCAAGGCAAAGGATGCCGAATTGCGCGATATGCTGATGGGCCTGCCCAACCTGCCGGCCGAAGATGTGCCAGATGGTGCCGACGAGGACGACAATGTGGAAATCAAGCGCTGGGGCACCCCGCGCAGTTTTTCCTTTACACCCAAGGAACATTTCGAACTGGCCGCCGTGCAGGACGGCATGGATTTTCAAACAGCCGCCAAACTGTCCGGCGCGCGTTTCGTGGTGATGTCGGGGGCTGTGGCGCGTGTGCACCGCGCCCTGTCGCAATTCATGCTGGACATGCACATTGACAAACACGGTCTGACCGAAACCAACGTGCCCGTATTGGTGCGTGAGGAAATGATGTATGGCACCGGCCAGTTGCCGAAATTCGGCGAGGACAGCTATAAAACCACCAATGGCTGGTGGCTGATCCCCACCGCCGAAGTGCCGCTGACCAATGTCGTCAATGGCGAGGTGGTGGACGAATCCAGCCTGCCCCGCCGCTATGTGGCCCATACCCTGTGTTTCCGTTCGGAAGCGGGCAGCGCGGGGCGCGACACATCCGGCATGCTGCGCCAGCACCAGTTTGAAAAGGTGGAAATGGTCTCGATCACCCACCCCGACGAATCCGCCGCCGAACATGACGCCATGACCCGCCGCGCCGAGGCCGTCCTCGAAGCGCTGGAGCTGCCCTACCGCACTGTGGTCCTTTGCACCGGCGATCTGGGGTTCGGGATGATGAAAACCCACGATATCGAAGTCTGGCTGCCCGGCCAGAACATGTATCGCGAGATCAGCTCGGTTTCCGTGGCCGGTGATTTTCAGGCCCGCCGGATGAACGCGCGCTTCAAGCCTGCGGGCGGCGGCAAGCCGGAGTTCGTGCATACCCTGAACGGCTCGGGCGTTGCCGTGGGCCGGTGCCTGATCGCGGTTCTGGAGAACGGTCAGCAAGAGGACGGATCGGTAAACCTGCCTGCGGCCCTGCATCCCTGGCTGGGCGGCAAAACCCGTATAACCGCCAGCGGAGAACTGGCCTGAGGAGCGGCCGAGCGGCCGCCCTATCCCAACTCGTCCAGAATGGCCGCCTCATCCAGACCGCTGACCGCCCCGACGACCCGGCCACGCATGCCGGAAAGACGTGTTTTGACATAGGCCTGCGCCACCGGCCCTGGGCGCTGGTGCAACAGAACCGACGATGTCAAAAGCTGCGCCAGACTTTCGGCAAACCAGCGGGCTTCGGCCTCGGTCGGCAGGGTTGGCCATCGGGAAAAATGCGCATCCAGCGCCGCCGCATAATCCGGTGACAAACTGCGTGCATTTTCCAGCTCGGCCCGCAAGACCTCAGCCGCCAGCGGATCGCGCCCCAAGGTGCGCAGAATGTCCAGACAAATGACATTCCCCGACCCTTCCCAGATCGAATTCAGCGGTGATTCCCGAAACAGCATCGGCATCGGCGTATCATCGACATAGCCCATGCCACCAAGCACCTCCATGGCCTCATAAACCACATCGGGACAGCGTTTGTTTGACAGGAATTTCGCCAACGCCACCCCGATGCGCGCAAAGGCCCGGTCCGTGGCATCGGCCCCGTCAAACGCGGCCGCAACCCGCATCCCCAGAAACAGCGCCCCCAGCCAGTCCAGCGTCAGATCCGCCAGCACCGACCGCATCAGCGGCTGGTCGATCAGGCGGCGTTGAAAAACCCTGCGGTTCTGACACCAGTAATGCGCCTCGCTCAGGGCCGCACGCATCAGGCCGGCCGGGGCCATCGCCGTATCAAGCCGCGTGTGATGCACCATATCGAGAATGACGCGCACGCCCGCGCCCTCCTCCCCCAGCAATTGCGCCCAGGCACCATGGTATTCGATTTCGGCCGAAGCATTGGCACGATTGCCCAGCTTTTCTTTCAGCCGCATCAGATGGATCGGGTTTCTTGTGCCATCCGGCTGCCAGCGCGGCACCAGAAAACAACTGAGCCCCCCAGGCGCCTGGGCCAGTGTCAGAAAGGCATCCGACATCGGCGCTGAACAGAACCATTTATGGCCATAGAGACGGTAGCTATCTGTTTGCGCGATAGCCTTTGTCACATTGGTCCGGATATCGGAACCGCCCTGTTTCTCGGTCATCGCCATGCCCATGGTCAGACCGGATTTTTCCGCATGTGGCCTGTCGGACGGGTCATAGCTGCGTGAGGTCAGGCCGGAAATCCATTCCTTCGCAACCTCAGGATTGGTTTGCAGCGCCGGGACGGCTGCATAGGTCATGGTCATCGGGCAACATGTGGATGGTTCGGTCTGGCTCTGCAGATAAACCATTGCCGCATGGGTGACATGACCGCCGGCTTTACCCTCCCAGGCAATCGCAGAATATCCCGCTGCGATCCCGTTGTGCATGAGTTTGTGGTACGCCGGGTGAAAATGAACCCGATCCAGCCGCCGACCGCCACGATCAAACGCCTCCAGCCTTGGCAGACATCGGTTGGCCTCGCGCCCGGCCTCCCTGTAGTCAACCCGCCCCAATGTCTTGCCATAACCTGCAAGCGGTGCGGCCTGCCCCCCGGCGGCGGCAACCGCGGCCTGCAATGCAGGATCCCGGCCGAACAGATCAATGTCACCACGCAATGCAGGCTGGTTTTCCGCTGCGGTCAAATGGGCAAGATCAGGTTTTGACATGCGCGCCTCCTTTCCAGCAGTTTACGCCATCTGTGTGGCTCTGGCACATCAATTATCGCCCCGCTGATTCGTTTTTTTGATCAAAGGGGATTCACAAAGCGAATCACTTGTGCCATTGTCGGCGACAGCACCCCGCAAGAGGCTGCACTTGAGGCAGAAATTATGAATTTATCCCGTAAACGGCCGGCGATTGGCAGTCTGGTTTATTTTGCCTTGGTGCTTTCACTGGGCGCATATTTCACCTTTGCCGCTGTTCAGGGGGATTACGGGTTGTTCCGGCGTGTGGAAATCGAATCCGAATCCGAGGCTCTGCAGGCTGAACTGGACAGGCTGAAAGGCGAGGTTGCGCGTATGCAGAACAAGACCCACCGCCTTTCGGACAATTACCTTGATCTGGATTTGCTGGACGAACAGGCCCGCAGCGTATTGGGTATGATCCGCAAGGACGAGATCATCATCCGCTGAAACCGGATGCTTTCCTGATCAGTTAAAACTTTTCTCGCACCATGCGCGCTAATCCGCTATTATATAGTTTAACACTAAACTATATTTTTTCCCAGCATGGAGAAAGCCCAATGGCAGCCCGAAAAAACTCCAAGAAAACAACGGTATCTGGTGAAGAACTGCTAAAATATTACCGGGAAATGCTGCTGATCCGCCGATTCGAGGAAAAGGCGGGGCAGCTATACGGTATGGGACTCATCGGTGGGTTTTGCCATCTTTATATCGGTCAGGAAGCCGTCGTTGTGGGGCTGGAGGCCGCAGCGGAAGACGGCGATGAACGCATTACGTCCTATCGTGACCATGGCCATATGCTCGCTTGTGGCATGGATCCAAAGGGCGTGATGGCGGAACTGGCCGGGCGGGCTACCGGCTATTCCAAGGGCAAAGGCGGCAGCATGCACATGTTCTCGCGGGAAAAGAATTTTTATGGCGGAAACGGCATTGTCGGCGCCCAGGTTCCACTTGGCACCGGCATGGCCTTTGCCAACAAGTATCTGGAAAACGGCAGGGTATCCTTCACCTATTTCGGCGATGGCGCGGCCAATCAGGGCCAGGTCTATGAAAGCTTCAACATGGCCGAGCTTTGGCAGCTTCCCGTCGTATATGTCATCGAAAACAACCAGTATGCCATGGGCACCGCCCTGCGCCGGGCCTCATCCACCCCCGAACTGTACACCCGCGGAGAGGCCTTCAACATTCCGGGTGAAGCCGTGGACGGCATGGATGTTCTGGCGGTCAAGCGCGCGGGGGAAAAGGCAGTGGCCCACTGCCGCGCCGGCAAAGGCCCCTACATTCTGGAAATGAAAACCTACCGTTACCGCGGCCATTCCATGTCGGACCCGGCGAAATACAGATCACGCGACGAAGTGCAGAAAATGCGCGAAGAACATGATCCGATCGATCACATTCGCAGCCTGATCCTGAAAGGAAAGCACGCAACCGAAGAAGACCTGAAGGCTGTCGACAAAGACGTGAAAGCGATCGTGAACGAAGCCGCCGAGTTTGCCCGCACCAGCCCCGAACCTGCCCCGGAAGAGCTGTACAAAGACATTTACGCTGAAGCCTAAGCGCCTGATAATACGGAGAAACCAACGATGGCAATTGAAATCCTGATGCCCGCGCTTTCGCCCACGATGGAAGAAGGCACTTTGGCAAAATGGCTGGTGAAAGAGGGTGATACCGTCCAGTCCGGCGACATTCTGGCCGAAATCGAAACCGACAAGGCGACGATGGAATTCGAGGCGGTGGATGACGGGATCATCGGCAGGATTCTGGTGCCCGAAGGCAGCGAGGGCGTCAAGGTGAACACGCCGATTGCCGTGTTGCTTGAGGATGGCGAAGACGCCAGCGCCGTGCCTGCCCCGGCCTCGTCCGCCGCAGCACAAACTGTTGCGCCAGCCGAGCAAAGCCAGACTACCACCCGCCCCACGGAGCCGGCTGTTGTGCCTGCAACGGCCGCGCCAGCGCCCACTCCGGATTGGCCCGACGGTACCGAGATGAACGAGCAAAGCGTGCGCGAAGCCCTGCGCGATGCCATGGCCGAAGAAATGCGCCGAGATGAGCATGTTTATCTGATGGGGGAGGAGGTTGCGCAGTATCAGGGCGCTTACAAGGTCAGCCAGGGATTGCTGGAAGAGTTCGGCGACCGGCGGGTGATTGACACCCCCATTACCGAACAGGGGTTCACCGGCGTTGGTATCGGCTCATCCTTTACAGGCTTGCGGCCGATCATTGAATTCATGACCTTCAATTTTGCGATGCAGGCCATTGACCAGATTATCAACTCGGCCGCCAAAACGCTGTATATGTCGGGTGGTCAGTTGAATGTGCCTGTCGTCTTTCGCGGAACCAATGGCGCGGCGGCCAGGGTTGGCGCGCAGCACAGCCAGGATTATGCCGCCTGGTATGCGCAGATTCCCGGCCTGAAAGTGGCCATGCCATATAGCGCGGCCGATGCAAAAGGCCTGTTGAAAACCGCAATCCGCGATCCGAACCCGGTGGTCTTTCTGGAAAACGAAATGCTGTACGGCCGCAGTTTCGAGGTGCCGGCACTGGATGATTTCACCATTCCGTTTGGCAAGGCACGTATCTGGCGTGAAGGCCAGGATGTCACGCTTGTCAGCTTTGGCATCGGCATGCAATACGCCCTGGAAGCCGCAGACAAACTGGCCGAAGAGGGTATTTCCGCCGAAGTGATTGATTTGCGCACGCTTCGCCCGATGGATACCGGGGCAGTGGTGCGCTCGGTCATGAAAACAAACCGCTGCGTCACGGTCGAGGAAGGCTGGCCGGTCTGCTCGATCGGCAATCATATATCTGCCGTTCTGATGCAACAGGCCTTTGATTATCTGGATGCACCCGTCATCAACTGCACTGGCAAGGATGTGCCCATGCCCTATGCGGCCAATCTTGAAAAACTGGCACTGGTCACGACCGAAGAGGTGATCGAAGCCGTTAAATCCGTGACTTATAAATAAGGGGAAAACGCGATGCCTATTGAAATCCTGATGCCCGCGCTTTCGCCCACGATGGAAGAAGGCACTTTGGCCAAATGGCTGGTGAAAGAGGGTGATCCTGTCCAGTCCGGCGACATTCTGGCCGAAATCGAAACCGACAAGGCGACGATGGAATTCGAGGCGGTGGATGACGGGATCATCGGCAGGATTCTGGTGCCCGAAGGCAGCGAGGGCGTCAAGGTGAACACGCCGATTGCCGTGTTGCTTGAGGATGGCGAGACAGCCGCCGACATCAAAAAAGCACCCGAGTCCGCGCCAGCCAAAACCGGGCAGCCTGCTGCGCCGGCCCCCGCCGCCACTGCGCCTGTGGCCACGCCGCAATCGCAGCCAGCCCCGGTATCTGCCTCCGGCGCGCGTATATTTGCCTCTCCCCTGGCACGCCGGATAGCGGCGGAAAAAGGGCTGGATTTGAGGATGATAAAGGGCAGCGGCCCGCATGGCAGAATCGTCAAGGCAGATGTGGAAAGCAGCCCGCCCGCGTTGCAATCCGCACCCCAGGCCGCACCGGCGCCCATGCCAACGGGTCCACAGGCCGAGGCCGTGATGAAAATCTATCAGGACCGGCCGTTTACCGAGATCAAGCTGGACGGCATGCGAAAAATCATCGCCGCACGCCTGACGGAAGCCAAGCAAACCATACCGCATTTCTATCTGCGCCGTGATATTCGCATTGATGCGCTTCTGGATCTGCGCCGCAAAATGAACGCAACCCTGGAGGAGCGGGGTATAAAACTCTCGGTCAATGATTTTATCATCAAGGCCTGCGCCAATGCCCTGCAGGCCGTTCCCGAAGCCAATGCCGTCTGGGCCGGCGATCGTATCCTGCAACTGAAACCATCTGACGTGGCCGTTGCGGTCGCGGTCGATGGCGGATTGTTCACGCCGGTTCTGAAAGACGCCGACAAAGCGCCCCTATCGCAGATTTCCGCCATGATGAAGGATCTTGCCGCCCGGGCACGCGAACGCAAACTTTCCCCGGAGGAATATCAGGGCGGCAGTTTTGCAATCTCCAATCTCGGGATGTTCGGCATCGACAATTTCGACGCGGTGATCAACCCGCCGCACGGGGCCATTCTCGCTGTCGGGGCCGGGAAAAAACGCCCCGTTGTCACCGATGACGGCAGCATTGCCGCTGCAACCGTCATGTCGGTTACGCTATCGGTCGACCATAGGGTCATTGATGGCGCGCTTGGCGCAAAACTGCTGCAATCCATCGTTGACAACCTTGAGAATCCACTCGCAATGCTGGCCTAAGGCTTTCACTAATCATGCAAATTCAGGGCTGACACCACCAGTTTCAGCCCTGAAACTTAATCTTTTGCAATATTCTACTCCCCTGACTCCAAAGTTCGCGTCATTTTACCTTTACCCTTCCCCGAATTGTCTGCAATCCGGTTCGCGCCCGGCTTCAACGATGCGCATCACCTTGCCATGATATTTTGGTCAGGTTTCATTGATCCTACGCCACGCGTTTGGCCGAGTTTTTGCTCATCCAAGCAACTGATCCATCGAAACCGAAGGCTGGCTGCAACCGGCCTCGCCGATGACTTTTGCCGGGACACCCGCCACTGTCTTTCTTGTCGGCACATCCTCCAGAACGACCGATCCCGCGGCAATGCGTGAGCAACATCCAACCTGAATGTTTCCCAGCACCTTTGCCCCTGCTCCAATCAGAACACCATCACCTATTTTCGGGTGCCGGTCTCCGCTTTCCTTGCCGGTGCCGCCGAGTGTCACACTGTGCAACAGCGAAACATTGTCACCGACAACGGCGGTTTCCCCTATGACAATTGCATGGGCGTGGTCGATCATGATACCTTGGCCAATTCTTGCGGCCGGGTGAATGTCGATACCAAATATTTCCGACACCCGCATTTGCAGATAAAATGCAAGGTCCTTTCGGCCTTCCTTCCACAACCAGTGTCCGATCCGGTAGGCTTGAACCGCCTGAAACCCCTTGAAATACATCAAGGGTTCCATCTGACGATGGCAGGCGGGATCCCGCTCAAACACCGCACCCAGATCAGCCCGGGCTGCCGCGCCCAGACCGGCATCGTTTCTATAAGCCTCGTCTGCGATTTCCCGCAGCAGTTGCTCTGACATCTCGCCGGAGCCGAGTTTCAGCGAAATCCGGTAGGCGAGCGCCTGTTCAAGCGTGTTGTGATGCAATATCGTCGAATGGATCAGCCCGCCCATCAGCGGCTCCAGCCGAACCGCCTCTCGGGCTTCCTTGCGGATCCGGTCCCAGACAGGATCCAGTTCCATTAGATTTGCGCGCGTTTCCACCATCAGTCTTTCCTCCAAACCTGCTGTATTCTACAACAACTAGGGCAAGCCGGTAAAACGGAAAGACGTGATCACGAGGATTTGCAAATTGAACAAGACCGATCTGGCCCGTTTTCACAGGAAACTGACAGAGATGCAGGCATCCGCGGCGCAAGAGGAAACTCTGGGCAAAGAGGCCACCCGAACCGTCACATTGGATCAACAGTCGGTCGGGCGTCTCAGCCGGATGGATGCAATGCAGCAACAGGCGATGGCTCAGGCAAACAGTTCCCGGCGCAAACAACTCCAGCAGCGCATTCTGGCGGCTCTGGCCCGCATGCAGGAGGGCGAATATGGTTACTGTACCGAATGTGGCGAGGAGATTGCACTCAAGCGCCTCGAGTTTGATCCGGCGATCGGGCTCTGCATCACCTGCGCCCGTGGCTGATTGCCCTGGCGCGGCAGCGTCTTTCCACAAGCGCTTCGAAAACCAGGGCCATGCAGCGGCAGTAATCCACATCGTCAAGAAACGGTTCGGCCCGGGCGGGGTAATGCAGGGCCGCCGCCATCAGGCTGCCATTCCCCCAGGCCGGGTGCCCTTTGCCGGTTTTCTTGCGGTACAGATCCGCCGCTGCGGCCTCATCCAGCATTCTGTCCAGCCGTTTTGCGCGGAGTGTGTCGGGGAGGGCCAGCAAAACACATGCGGCCGCCACCACGTCACCATGCAAGACTGCACGCATGATCAAACGGCCGGCGGCGTCACAACCTGCATGTGGATCGCCAATCTGACGGTGCCACTGGCAAAACTGCCCCCTTCCGCGCTCAGCAACAACGGCGTATCCGCATAATAGGTCAAGGGAGAGCCGGATGCCCCGACCACCCAACTGCCCGTCGCCAGCCCAAGCCCACTGGCATAGCGTGTCGGCGCCCCCGCAACCCCCAGACTCCACCCCGTCAAACTGCCGCCAATGGCGGTCAGTATGCGCCCGGTTACTGCGGTCACACTTGCGTATTGCGGGATCACCATACTGGTTGTCGAGTCTGCCCCCGCGCCCAGCACATGATCAGCTTCAAGTATCTCCAAGCGTGTTTGTGCCCCGTTTGCGGATTGGACCACGGTTTCGGGCACCCAATCGCTTCCATCAAAGATGACCGGCTTTGATTCATCCGAAATCCATCCGCGCCAACCGGTTAGCGGCGGCACGAACACCCAGCCACCGTTGGAATAGATGGCGATCTTTCCGTCTTGCCCGCCCCAGGCGTTCACCGCGCCCGCCGGCACCATATAGGTCGCTCCTTCCCCGACCGAACCCGGCGGGTTCGACAGGCTGCGCGACTGCAACACAAGCTGGGAAAGCCCGTCCAGCCGGACCAGAGCCTCATTCACGGTCACATGTTTCTGGGCTTGCGCTGGTTGCAACAATGGCAGACGCAGTTGTGATGTCTCAGTCATTGATTGTAATCCTTCTGAAGGGTCCCGGGCCAAAGCTTTGGGAAATTTGTGCAACGTCAATGCTATAGGGAACTGTCGCGCCGTCAGCGGTCTGCATGCTCTGAAGATAGGTCCAGTTGGGCGATGCCACCGTAACTTCGCGCAGGATTGCAGAGCCGCTGATGACCCGCAACAGATAGGCCTCGCTGTCCTCTCCCAGCGGCACCTCTACCGAGGCCCAACTGTCCCCGTCCACGCGTGTTCTACGGATCCAGCTCAGCTGCAAATCCCCGCTCGCGTCACGCTCTGCGCGCAGATGACAAGGGCTATAGGGCCGCAAGCCGATACCGTCGAAGGCCTCCACTTTGTGGATATAGGACGGGTCATCGTAGTTTCGCGCCGCCGGCCCTATCCGGTAGTGCCGGGCCAGACCGCGCGCCGACAGTTGCAGCTCAATCTGTTCGGGAACGCCGTTCAGCAGAACGATCCGGCTGCCGGCGGGCCAGTCCGAGGGGGCTGCATAATCGGTTCCCGCCTGCCCGCGCAGCCGATTGCTCAGGTCATAGGTGTCTTCGCCCACAAGCTCGGCATCGGCAAACTGGAAAACCTCCCAGTTGGCCGCTGTACCATCCCCGATCGCCGCCAGGTTGGCGCCATTCAGCACCGCATCCCAGGGAACCGAGGACAACGCGCCGCCAAAGATTTTGACGCGCAAAGGCGCGCCCCGATCTCTCAGTCCCGGTTTTGCCGCGGCAAGGGGCGATTGCGTGACGCCAATCGTGGCCGCAGCACCGATCAGCCTGTTCAAGGTATAACCACTGTCGGAAACCGCGCTATAGAGGGCAACGGTTCCCGGCCAGGGCGTGGCCGTAACCGCCACATGCGGCGCATGGGCTATCTCGCTGCCACCCAGCAACGGCAGATCGAGAAACAGCGGATAAACCGGCACCGCCGGCGTAAAGGGACGCACCGGGGCAACCTCGGCGACATCATCGCTCGGCTGATAAACGCCGGGCTCGATACGCACCGCCTCGATCAGTTGCGCGCCGGACTGCTCCAGATGGTCTATTCGATAGAGTTCATCCGCCTCACCTGCCGCATCGCCCGGAATCCGCACGATATCTCCGGCGCCCAGCGCCAAACGCGAAAGCGGCAGCGCAAAGCGCGCCCCATCGCGGGAAACCCGCGATTCAGCCAGCCAGCGCTCGACGATCTTGCGCCCTTCGGCCACCGTCAACGCCAGCGGCAGTTCCGTCTGGGCAATGCTGCGTGCGGCCTCGTCCGGAAAAACGGCCTCGGCAACCCGCGCCTCATAGTCGCCAGCCGCCTCCACATAGTTCAGACGCACCTTGCCCGCGGTTTCCGCTTCTGGTGCGCGTGTACGCTCCAGCAGGCCGTCCTGGTCGGGCAGAACGGCCAGCGATGGCAGTTCAACGGCAGATCCGTTCAGGCCACTGCGATTGCGAAAAACCAGCTGTCCGTTTCGCTCGACCACATCAAAACCATAGGCCAGCAACAGCGGCTGCAATGCCGCTCGTGCGCCCTGGGTGTCGCGCAGCATATAGCCGCGCACATAGCCATGCAGTTGCCTGGTATCATAGGCTGTCACCCCGGATCGCGTGCAGATTTCTTCGACAACTGACGCCAGCGATCGCGCGCCGGTCCGTCCGGTCAGCCAATGCCCCCGCGCATAGGCCTCCCCATCCGACCAGCGCGCCTGATCATTCGGGAAAAACGGGAAAGGCCGGGCGTCCCAGGCCCAGACATGGGCCCGCCCCATATCGACCATCCTTACGCCGCTATCCGGGTCTGTCGGGTTATTGTCGCTATCGGCCCAGAAGGCGAACATCGCCCGCAGATACTGCATCTGGATCAGTTCGTCGCGCGTCCCGTCGGAATAATACGGCAATCCGGATTCCGATGATTTCGGGTCGATGAACTTGTTGGGCTGGTTTGTGCCCTTGTCCACGGCCGGACAGCCCATTTCGGTAAACCAGATCGGTTTTGAGCCCGGCACCCAGGCCGTGGGCGATGCCTGCCGCACACCGGCTAGCCGCTCGTGATGCGCCTTGCTCCACCAGCTTTTCACGTCCTTGTAGCGAAACACCCAGGGTTCCGCATGGGCGTCATCGGTGATCGGCGTGCGGATCTGGGCGGCGGCGGCTTCCGGGGAATGGTAGAACCAGTCATAGCCCTCTCCCCCCAGAATGTTGGATTTCAGATAGGCCAGATCATAAATTGATCCCCAATGCGCATCTGCGTGATCCGTCCCCTCGCGCCAGTCCGACAGCGGCATGTAATTGTCGATGCCGACAAAATCGATGTTGCTGTCGGCCCACAAAGGATCAAGATTGAAGAAAACATCCCCCGACCCGTCCTGCGGATGATAGCCGAAATACTCGCTCCAGTCGGCGGCATAGCCGATCTTGGTGGCCGCTCCCAGAACCTGGCGCACATCCGCCGCAAGCTGGCGCAGCGCCGCAACGGCGGGAAAGCTGTTGGCCGTGCCGCGGACCCGCGTCATCCCGCGCAGTTCGGAGCCGATACAAAATGCCGTCACCCCGCCTGCCGCCTTGCAAAGATGCGCCTGATGCAGGATGAACCGTCGGTATGACCATTCCGCCGGCCCGCCATAGCTGACGCTGTTGCCGTTTATCGTGAAATCACTTGCCGCCGCATTTCCGAAAAAGGCGGCGACTTCTGCCTCGGCAGCCGTTGTTCCATCCGGAGAGCCCGCCTGCCCCGGTGCCTTTGAAAGGGTAATACGCCCGCGCCACGGCAATGTCGGCTGATCGGTGGCATCCGACCAGGGGTCAGGCAACCCGTTCCCGGCAAGCTGATCCATCAGAATGAAAGGATAGTAAACCACATCCTTTCCCGCCGCTCCAAGATGTACCAGGGCCTCGAATACGGATTGATCTGCCGGAGTGCCACCATAAACCGGGCGGCCATCCAGCTGTGGAACTTCGGCCGCGGCCGAGCGGCTCAGCCCCCCCACGCTCCAGGGAACCGGCGTTCCGTCAAACAGTTTTTGTTCGACCTTGGGCTGGATGCTGCAATTGCCGCAGCGCAAATCATCGCCAAACCAGGACACGACAAGCGATACCGAGCCGCAGTTTGGCAGTTCCTCGTTCAGGGCCTCTACCGAGGTGGCAAAATCGGTCTTGCCGCTTGGTGTACTGATATTGGCACTCCGGCTTATGCCGGGGCCCTCTTCAAAATGCACAGGTGTAGTGGCCAATGCGTATTCCCCGGTCCCCGGGATCAGCGCAACCGCCTGCACACCCCGGGCCAGTTCCGTCAACTGGTCGGGCTGCGACGGGCGCAGAACCTCAAAGGAAAACTGCGGTATCCGGTTGCCAAACTGGCCCAGTTCGACATCTTCCAGAACCACATAGGCCAATCCCCTGTAGGCGGGGGCATTGCCGCTGCCTTCCACCGCTTCGATCTGCGGGTCGGGCATCTGGTCCCTTTCGCCCTTGTAGATACGCAGATTGAGATCATCACGGGCAATTTCCACACCATCGGCCCAAATCCGGCCAACCCGGGTGATTTCCCCTTCGCACAGGGCAATCGCCAGGCTGATCGAATAGCTGTAGGATGTGGTTTTCGGCTTTTTCGGCGCGCCTTTTCCACCGCCCCCGCTGGTGGAAACGCTTTCCTTGAAACGCGTGGCCCAGATCACCTGTCCCGCCACCCGCATCTGGCCGTAAACCTGCGCCACCGGCGCGCCCTCACTTGCCCCCGTCAGGCGAAACCGGTCCACCTTGCCGGTTTCCACAACATCAGATCCCGCCCCCATCAGGCTCTGGTCAAGCACCCGGCCCAGAGTCGCCCCGACAGCCCGGCCGATGATCGCACTCGACAGCCCCAGAACCGATCCGCCAATCGAGGCGCCGGCGGCCATGCCCACCGCTGAAAGTACTATGGTTGCCATCAGATATCCTCTCGCGGAAAAGCAAATCGCGCCACGGTCCGGCGCTGCCATGGGGCGCTGTAGGGGCTTTCAACCACCCCATGCCCCGAATAGGCGTGAATGAATGTCGGGGCGGGCCCGGCACGGCCCTGAATCCCCAGATGTTTGGCAACGCTGCCGGCCCGCATGCGAAACAACAGCACGTCGCCTTCCGACGCATCGGTCAGGGGTTTTTGCCGCAAATGGCGTGCAGCGGCCCGCCACAGCACCTCATCACCCTGCGGCTCTGACCAGTCCATCGTATAGGCCGGGACGGGCTCGGGTTCGTGGCCATACAGCCCGCGCCAGACCCCGCGCAGCAGCCCCAGACAGTCACAGCCCGCACCGCCGGCCGAAGCCTGATGCCGATACGGCGTTCCGATCCAGCTTCGGGCTATGGCCGCTGCTCTCGCGCCAGTATCTGTCATCAGGTGAGACTCCCACCATCGTTTTGGCCGGAACGTGTTGGGTAGCTCATCAGCCAGTCCTCGCCCGGAATATGCGGAAACCCCTGAAAATTCACAAAATTCTGGAACTTCAGCCGGCAGGTTTTCGCCCGCTTGTCACAGCCTGCCTCAAGTCTGAGCAAATTTCCGGGCTGAACCGCCATGCGTAGACTTTCCCATAGCTCTATCTCGCGCCCGGCATCCGACAGCCGGTCATTCTTGATCAGCCCGACCAATCCCGCCGCATCTCCGCTCATGACGGTCAGACGGCCACGTTCAAACCAGCGCAGATCAAATCCGCTGAGATCGGCAAATTCGAAAATACGCCCCCCGTGCACGGTCTCGGCAGCGATCTCGGTGACATAACCTGGCGTGGTCAGGTCAAACCGGCAGGTCGCATCCCCCAGAACCGCCGTACAGGGCTTCTGATAGATCCGGCCCTGCGGCTGGTTCAGGGCTTCGCTCAGCCCGCGCAGCTCGGCCTGAAATGCCCCGCCGCCGCGCTTGATCTCACCGATGGTGCCAGAAAACTGCAGCAGCCTCTGGCTCACGTCGCTCCAGTTCACAAGCCAGGCGCGCACCTCTGCCCCGTCAAACCGGCCTGCGGCTATATCCGTTTCCGTGATCGCATCATCCGACAGCGCACCAAGCGCCTCGCTGTTGTCGACAGCCAGCCCGGTGGTCTGCATCAGGGCCCGCGCCGTCAGCCCGGTACTGGCGCGAAACACGGTTCCGTCAAAGCTCAGATCCCTGTCATGATCGGTAAAGCCAAAAACCGCCCCGTCCCGCCGGGTCACCTGCCAGCAGCGCGCCACCGTGGTCAGACCGCTCTGCAAATGGGCCTCGAACTCTTGTGAAAGCGCCATCAGACCCGCACCTCCACCACCGGGACATTCGGCACTTCCCCAGCCTGAAAACTGGCGACCGAGGTCTGGATGCGGTCGGTATCAAACCGGACAGGCACATCGAATTCAAACCCCGCCGTCACGTCCACACCCTCATCCGGCGGCGTGGCAAAGACGATCATGCCCGTCGTGGTATCCACATTGTAATGTACCGCCTCCTGCAATTCATCGCCCTGCACCCCGGCCCGCACAGTGCCGGCAACCGGCTTTGTGATCGGGCGTACGTATTCCGCACTGCCGGATTTGTAGGTTTTCGTCAGTTGAAAAGCGGTCTTGCTCCCGTCCCCGACGGCGATGACCTGATCCTGAAAATGCACTGCCACCGAGGCGCCGCCGGATTTGAAATCCGACCAGTCCTTCCAGCGAAACCCGAACATCTGCCCCTGACGTGCCTCGAAAAAGGCGATCAGCGTTTCGATGTCATCCAGCGAGCGCATGCCGACCCCCGCATCATAGCGGCGGCGCGAATGCGCCCAGGGCGTGTTGCGTTCTTCAAATCCGTTCGCCAGTGTCACCACTTCGGTGCGCCGCTCCGGGCCACCCAGTGATCCGAAACTCAGGCTTGCCGGAAACCTCACTTCGTGAAATTCCATGTTTGTCTCTCCTGCTAGCGATTGCGTTGGCCACGGCTCAGAACCCGGCCCATCTGCGCGGCAATCTGGCTTTCGCTGCGGCGAAAGCCTTCGACGTCCGGCGTGGTGATATTCATCACCACATTGATTGGTTTCGCGTTGCCCGAGGTCTGCACGCCCAACCGTCCGTCCGCCCCGCGGGTCAACGGCATGATCGCCTCGGGCCCGGCCTCGCCCATCAGCCCGGTTCCGCCGCGCATGGCAAAACTGGTCGGTCCGCTGACAACGCCGCCACGGGCAAAGGGGATGACCCGCCCCTGGCTGAAGGCTCCGCCCTTCTCAAAGGGCAAAACCCCCTGGACCAGGCCGCTGACACCCTGGGCCAGCAAGCCGCCAAAGTGGTTGGCCACAGGGCGCACCGCCGCCGAATAGGCGGTGTTGACCATGGATTTCGCCACCGCCCCCAGCGCGTCCGACAGTTTCATGCCATCAAAGACCAGCCCGTCAAACGCCTTCTTCAGGCCGCGGCTCATCCCGCGCGACATGGTATCCACCTGACGCCCCGTCGTGGTCAGAGACTCGCGCATGCGCGACAGCTCGCCTTCAAAAGCCGCCGTCATCTGCGCCGCGCTGCCCAAAGTGCCTTCCAGCGATGCCAGTTGTTCATCCAGTGATTCCAGATCGCCTGATTGTATCGTCATGCCCTATTTCTCCGCTGTTTTGTTGAGGCCCTGCCCCGTGTCGGGATAGGCGCGCGATAGCTCTTCCAGCCGCTTGCGCCCCAATGGGGCCTGAGCCTCCCCCAGCCCCAGCATCAGCAGCAGTTCCGCCGGTGTCAGCCGCCAGAACTCCCGCGGACTCAGACGCAGCCCCAGCAGCCCGGCCCGCATCAGGGCCGGCCAGTCAAATCCGGCGGTTTTCATTGGCTGCTCGGGGCGGGCATGGCGAACGCGCGCGCCAGCAACTCACCGGCCACGCGCGCGGCTTCGACCGGCCCCCCGCCGATATCCACCGTCATCAGATCCGCCGCCCGCCCCTCCCAGCCTCCGCCGCGCAACCCGGCCACCAGCAGGGCCAGAACATCGCGGGTGGAAAAGCCGCCGTTTTCAAACCGTTCGACCAGTTCCACCAATGTGCCGGTGGCCAGGATGGCTTCCAGTTCGGCCAATGCGCCCAATGTGAGCTTGCAAACATGCGGCCTGCCATCCAGAACCAGTTCCACTTCTCCGGCCCAGGGGTTTGCCATCACACCGCCGCCGTAAAGGTGAGTGCCCCGGCCGAGGCAAGACTGAGATCATAGGTTGCCTCGCCATCGAAATTGCCGGCATATTCGACCGCAGTGATCTGAAACGCCCCCTGCACCACGCCGAAATCCGGAATGATCACCTGAAAATCCGGCGTCTCTCCGTCAAAGAAGATCTGGCGGGCGCGTTCGTCCGTCGCCGCATCCTTGAACACACCACTGCCTGAAATCGTGGCCGATTTCACGCCGGCGCCGGCCAGCAGTTCACGCCAGCCGCCCTGGCTCTCCAGGCTGGTGACATCCACGCTTTCGGCGTTGAAGCTGATCCGCGTGGCCCTGAGCCCCGCGATGGTTGAAAAACTGCCGGACCCGGTCAGGTCAAGCTTGATCAATAGGTCTTTGCCGTTCTGGGCTACCATAGCCGCTACTCCAATTCTGCTGTCAGTTGTCTTCCACGCGGGCGCGAAATCTCAGATCAATGCGCCGCGTGTCCGACGGGCTGATCCGCCGTGCCCGCGCACGCTCGAAATTCAGGTAAACCAGGCTGCCCCTGGTCAGGCTCAACGTTCCCCCCAGCAACGCGTCGTTGATGGCCGCTGCGATGGTTTTTGCGGTTTGAAAGCCGGCCGCATCCGAAACAACGCTGATGGTCAGGAAATGCACCGCGCCGCGTCCGCTCTTGTCGGATCGGTCCCGGACATCCTCCAGCCCCAGGCTCACATAGGTGTCGGGCAGTGTGCCCGGCGGCACGTCGTCATAGATGTTGCTGCCAACCAGGTTTGTGACCGCCGTGTCGGTGGTCAGCCGTTGATACACCGCCGCCTGCAGGGCGGCTGCCACGCCATAGCTCATGTCACCACCTCTTCACGCGCATAGCAGGTCAGGTAATGGCTGGTCGGATCAAACTCCGTCACCGCCAGTATGTGAAACAGCCGCGAGCCTTCGCGAAACCGCTGTTCCGGACGCGGACGCGAGGCCGAACCTGCCGGAGACGCCCGCACGATGATCCGCCAGCTCGCCCCGGAGACCGATTGCAGATCGCCCACCTTTTCATTGCCGGTGCGCGGGCGCATATCTGCCCACAGCGTGCCCAATGTCACCCAGGTTTGCGTATATCCCCCGGCGCCGTCCGGGCTGCGCTGCGCTTCTTCCAGCTCCAGCTTTCGGTAGAGTTTCGGCAGGGTCAATGTGCAGCCCCCCCAAACAGACGTACGGTGCGGTAACGCTCGATCAACGCGCTGACACCAAACGGCATTTCCGTCTCACCCGGCGCCATTGCCGTGCGTCGTTCATAATAGAATGCCGCCAGCAGCAGGATTGCCTGGGCCAGATCAGCCGGCAGATCACCCCAGACCGGGCCAAAGCCCGCGTCAAATTCCACCTCGGCATGGCCGCCGGTCGGGATCGAGGGCAAACAGGCCCCCGTTGCCAGAATCCGCGGCCGCTGGTCATCCTGTTCCAGTCGGTATCGCGCCGGATCAATCAGCGTGACCTGGTTCTGACGGTCAATCATGTTCAGGGCTGTGATCACGCTCACCGGCGCCACCGGCAGGGCCTGTTCTGCCAGGGCGCGCCAGGCCGACACCGTCCATTTGAAACTGCGGCTGATGGTGATCTTGCCGGTGCGGGCCTCGATTGCGGCAACAGAACTGCGCAGGAAACTCTCCAGCACCGCGTCCTGAACGCCTGCGTCCGCAAAACCGGTTCCCAGCCGAAGGTGATCTTTGAATTGCGCCACCGGCAATGCCGTTGTCGGCACTGCGGTTTGCTCGATTAACATCATGGAATATCTCCGAAATTCTGCGCCGCCTTGTTGGTTTCAAAAGGGCGCGCGCCTTGCCGCATTGCTCGGACGGAGAGAGCAGCTAGACAACCCGGCAGTCTCGCGGCGCGCGCCCGATCGGCCTGCGGCCATTGCCGCAGGCCTGTTCCCGTTCAGCCCTAGCTGACCGAGAATTTCAGCAGCTTGATCGCTGCAAAGTCGCTGACGTCACCGCCCACGCGTTTGGTGGCATAGAACAGCACATGCGGCTTGGCGCTGAACGGATCGCGCAGAACCCGCAGATCGGGGCGCTCGGCCACCGTGTAACCGGCCCCGAAATCACCAAATGCAATCGCAGTGGTGCCGCTGCCGATATCCGGCATGTCCTCGGCGATCAGCACCGGATAGCCCATGAGGCGTGCCGGCTCGCCGGCGGCCAGGCCATCCGACCACAGGAAGCGACCATCCGCATCCTTCATCTTGCGCACCGCACCGGCGGTTTTCGAATTCATGATGAACGTCGCATTGGCGCGGTATTCCGCATTCAGCGCATAAACCAGATCGACAATCGCATCCGAGGGCTTGGTGCTGTCGAAATCACCGTCAACCCCGGTGGCGATATAGCCGATGTTGGTCCAGCTCCAGCTGGCGTCATCCACGGTCGGGTGGTTCAGAAACCCGCGCGGCTTGTCCACGCCATCACCGCTGATGAAGGCCGCGGCCTCGGCACGGGCGAATTTGTCGGCAATGCGGCCGGCCAGCCAGCCCTCGATGTCAAAAGCACTGTCATCCAGCAGCCGCTGGCTGGCTTTGGGCAGGGCCGAAAGCTCGTGCAGCGGGATGGTGATGCGGTCGATCTGCGGCGTGCCGGTTTCTGCGGCGGCGGCGGTTTCGCTGGCCCAGCCGGCGCCGACATCGGTGTGGTCGATCAGCACGTCAAACGATGTTGCCTCGACATTCACCACATTGGCCACCGCCCGCAGACTGGCCGTCGAAGACAACACCGACCGGATCGAATCCGCGGTTTGCGGATCAACCAGATAGCCGCCATCGGCCGCAACCGTGGTGGAAAGCGCCTTGCCTTCCAGTTCAAGACCACGCAGGGCGTCGTCGTCACCGGATCTCAGATAGGCCTGAAAGGCTTTCTGATGGGGTGCGTCCAGTTCTGTTGCCGCCGACAAGGCGGGGCGTTTTGCAATCATGGATTTTCGGTCAAGCATGGTCATGCGGTCTTCCTGTTTCTGGAGTCTAGATTTAATGTCGCTTTGAAAGTTGTTGAATTCGCTTATGAACCCGGCCATTGCGGTCTTCACCTCCGCGGCCGGACTCTGGCCGTCAGGCGCACCTGTCCCGGCCCGAGCCTTCGTCTCGGATTTGCTCATGATTTTCCTGTCTGAGAGAGGTTAGATCGCTGGCTCAGTCTCGGGCCAGCATATGGCGCGCGGTTTCAAAAACCTCGGCCAGTTCCCGCAGGATCCGGGCTTCAGGGTGGTCCCCTTTTGCCCCGACCCGCGCTTCCGGTAGCATTGGAAAAGTGACCAGAGACACTTCCCAAAGCTCCAGTTCAGTCAAGAGCCGCTGGCCCTTGCCGTTCTTATGTGCCTTTTTCGTGCGATAGCCGATGGACAGCCCGTCGATGGCCCCCGCCTGAAGCAGCGCAATCGCTTCGCGCCCCTTGCCGACTTCGGGCAGCAGACGCCCTTTGACATAGAGCCCCTTGTCGGTTTCCCGGACATCTTCCCAGATACCGATGGGTTGGGTCGCATCATGCTGCCACAGCATTTTCACGCTGCGTTTCTGCGCTTTGAGCCGTGTCAAAGATTCTCTGTAGGCCCCCGGCTCAACGATATCGCCACCCTGGTCCATTTTACCGAAAAGCGACGCATAGCCTTCAACAACCGTGCCGTCGGTAACTGTGACATCCGTATTCAAACGACAGAATTTGTACTCCAGCATTGATTGATAATCTTTTGTTTTCATTTCATTTCCTTGATATGATACGCGGTGACAGCTATTTCGGGGCGGCGTCGATGATCGCGGCAACACCTTGCGCCAGAATCACACCAACCACGCTGTAGACCGCCAGCCAGAGACGTTTTTCCAGTCGCTCGATCATTGCTTCTATCCGTTGCAGCCGCTCACCAAGCGATTCAAACTGCAGTTTTGACACCCGTTCGTTGGCCTCTATCCGGGCCGTGGCCACATCAAAGCTTTCATACAAAAACCGTGATCCGGTGGCATGGGGCCTGGTTTCGCTCATTGCTCCTCCGCCAGTCTCGGCAGCCCCAGCAGGGCGCGTTTTTCAGCATCTGTCAGAAAGCTTGCCTCGGAAACCCGGCGCCACTGGTTGTCGCGCTCCGCCGACAGCGCCGGCACCTGGTCCAGATCGGGACGCAATTCCACCGCCTCGCCGCTGAACCGGGTCAGCCAGCCCGAAACAGCCGCCGTTACCCGTGTCGCCAGCGGCAGCACCGTCAGGCGGTAAAAGGCGCGGTTGGCCTCCTGATAGTTGGCATAGGTCGCGTCTCCGGGTATTCCCAGCAGCATCGGCGGCACCCCAAAGGCTACGGCAATTTCACGCGCCGCCGCCTCTTTGGTTTTCTGGAATTCCATGTCTGCGGGCGAAAACCCCATCGGCTTCCAGTCCAGCCCGCCCTCCAGCAGCATCGGTCGCCCGGCATTGGCCGCACCCTGGTGCTGGCTGGCCATTTCGTCCAGCAGCCGGTCATATTGGTCCTGGGTCAGGGTCGCCTGCCCGTCGGCCCCGCGATAGACAATGGCGCCAGAGGGGCGCGCCGCATTGTCCAACAGGCTCTTGCTCCAGCGGCTGGCGGCATTGTGGACATCCACGGCACTGGCTGCCGCCTGCATCGGCGAAAAGCCGTAATGATCATCCTGCGGATGAAAACTCCGGATATGGCAGATCGGCTGCACCTCTGCGGTCATGTCAAACCGGTGCTTGCGCGCGCCGACCGCATATTCATAGGCGATCGGCCAGCCATCCGCGCCGGGCACCAGACTCATCCGGTCACTGCGCAGCACATGCAACTCCAGCGGCATGCCATCTTCCGCGGCCACCGCTTCAAGATAGCCATCGCCGGTCAGCAACAACTGCCCGAACAACGCCTCGAACAACTCGGCCCGTCCCTGCGCCGGATTGGGCTGCTGCACCAGCGACAGCAGGGGGTGTTCGTCATAGCGCCGCTCGCGGTCCTGCAACACCAAGGGCAGCGCCGCTGCGGCCTCGGCGATCAGCTTGACCGCCCGAAACCCGACAGGGTTCCCCAGAAACCCGTTGCGCGTCAGCGAAACCACATCGCGGGGCGACCAGGCAACCCGGCCACTGCCCGCCCAGGCAATCACCGGCCCTGTCGCCGACGCCTTTTGCGCGGGTGCCCCAGCGTCTCTGCCTCGAAAGAAATTGAATGCCATCAGAAGAAGCTCCTCGTGTCTTCACAACAATTGCAGGCCAGTGATCAGCCCCGTTATTTCCGTTCCTGAAATATCCCCGCCGGAGGCATCGGCCCTTTCCGCCTCCGCAACCGGTTTCCGGAACAAATACCTGCCCGGCCTTACAGGATACGAACCCGCGGCCGGCGCCACCTGGCCGCTGGTTCGATCATCAATTCGTGCAAGGCCCAGACCAGCGCATCAACCCGGTCCGGGCTGCCGCGCCCCTCATAGCCACGCAGGGTCATGCGGCACATCTGATCCTCAAGCATGCCAAGACCACGCAAATGGCGCACCCGCCCCTGTTCATAGAGCGCCGCCACCGGCTCGGCGCGCGCGGTTTTTCCCTTGCTGGCCCGCACGCTTTTGTAGGGGACCAGCGGATCAACCTGGCGAACCACGCTTTCCACCAGATCGCCGCCCTGGTTGACCTCGGCCACCAGCCGTTCAGCCCCGTGGCGCTGCATCGCGGCTATCGCCGCTGTCGCCCATTCCTGCGGCGAGGCAGCACAAACGGTTGCGTCTTCCAGCACCACGGCGCACCAGTCCTTCGGGTCCTCCCCGTCGTTTACCCCCACCACCAGAATTCCGCACTCGTCCGAGCCCTTGTGCCCGGTAACCGGCGGGTCAATGGCCACAACCACCCTGGCAAGTTCTCCGGCTTCTTCCTGCCGCAAGTCTTCCAGCATGGCGCTTGTCCACAAGGCGCCTTCGGCGTCTTCCAGCAATATGCCATCCAGTTCCTGCCGCCCCAGCCGGGTGCCGGCATAACGCGCCTGAACTTCCTGCAAAAAGGATTCGGCCAGCCAGGCCCGGTTCGCCTCGGTCGGCGCACGGGTCACCACCGTACTCGGATTTGCCAAAATCCCCTTGAGCACCGGCACATTGCGCGGTGTCGTGGTCACGCATTGGCGCGGTGCTGCCCCCAGCCTCAGCGCAAACTGCAACATGTCCCAGGCCTCTTCGGCCTTTTTCCATTTCGCCAGTTCATCCACCCAGGCTGCGTCAAACTGTGGGCCGCGCAGGCTCTCGGGTTCTGATGCCGAGAACACCTGCGCCACTGCCCCGTTCGGCCAGATCAGACGTTTGCGCGTGGCCTGCCATTCCGGGCGGCGGTCCGGCGGGCTGCAGGCCAGAATGCCGCTTTCACCGAAAACCATGACCTCGCGCGCCTGTTCGATGGTTTCGCCAATCAGCGCAATACGGCGTGAGCGCCCCGGATCCAGCGGCCGCGCCCCTTCGGCCTCGGCGCGCACCCATTCGGCACCGGCGCGGGTTTTGCCGGCGCCACGCCCCCCCATGATAACCCATGTGCGCCAGCCGCCCTCGGGTGGCAATTGATGTTCCATCGCCCAGAACTCGAACAACCAGGGCAGCGCCAGCAGCGCCTCCTCAGTCAGGCCGTTCAGAAATGTCTCCTGAACCTTGCGCGGCGCGCAGGCGAGCCATTCGGCGCCCGATCTCATCGCGTGCGGCGTCGAAGTCGAGCGCGATGTCGTGAACAACGCCTGCGGTGTGCTTGCGGAGTTTTTCAACTTTCGCCCTTTCATCAAAAACGGTTTGCATTGCCTTGCCCAGATCCCGCACCACGATCTGCGCCTCTTTCGACGCCTGCGTGTCACTGCATCTGACCTCGGAAATGATTTCCTCGATTCGTTCCAGCATCCGGTGGAAATGCCGCTCTGCCAGCGAAAGAATCTCTTGCGCTGAGTCCTCGCCCCCTTGGGGTGTGATCAATGTCATGTATCCTAAGCTCTGCCTCTCATGCTGATCCGCACGAGCGAAACGAAAAAACGGCTGCGGGGGAACCCCCGAGCCGCCTGCCCACTTCTTCTAGCTTGCCACAAGGTATACCCTGGAGCGTTCGCAAAGTCAAGAATAATCGCTGAGGTTGTATTGCCCCCAGCGTACGCCGGGGTTAACAAAACATGAATAAAAACCGCCTGTTAGGCGAATTTCCCTTATGCACAAGGGCGCACAGCCCCCCCGGCAACCCGCAAAAACGCAAAGGCATCAGTTACCGTTGCGCTCCGCTTCGATCTTGCGCCATCTGGCGACGTTCTCATTATGCTCTTTCAGCGTGCGGGCAAAGGCGTGCCCGCCCGTGCCATCCGCCACGAAGAAAAGGAAATCCGTATTCTCCGGGTTCAGGACCGCCTCGATTGAATCTCGCCCCGGATTGGCGATCGGGGTCGGCGGCAACCCGTCGATCAGATAGGTGTTATAAGGCGTTTTCCGGCGCAGCTCGCTCTGGCGCAGCCCCCGGCCCAGCGCACCCTGCCCCTTGGTCACGCCATAGATGACAGCCGGGTCGGTTTGCAGGCGGATGCCCTTGTTCAAACGGTTGATGAACACCGATGCCACGCGCTTGCGCTCTTCCGGCACCCCGGTTTCCTTTTCAACCAGTGACGCCAGTATCAGCGCCTCTTCCGGCGTCTTCAGCGGCAGCCCCTCGGCACGGTTTGCCCAGGCGTCGGCCAGGATCCTTGCCTGTGCCGTCTGCATGCGGCCAATCAGATCAGCCCGGCTGTCCCCGGCTTTCACCTCGTAACTGTCCGGCGCCAGCGAGCCTTCGGCAGGTATGTCCTTCAATTCGCCCTGCAGGAAATCAGCGGCGTTCAGCGCCTGTATGATCTGCCAACTGGTCGTGCCTTCGGCCAGCGCCACACGATAGCGCAGGTCACCCTTTTCACGCGCCTGCACATATTCGGCCGGTGCATCCCCGGCCAGCGGGTCAAACGCAACCACATCAACAAAGGTATCGGTCTTCGGATCCAGTTCGCGCAACTGCACCCGGTTTTTCAGCACACCGATCCGGTAAACCACCTCGGATCCGCAGGTCGACTGGCCGCCGCGGGTCACGATATCGACGATCTCGCGCATCGGGGTTTTCGGTTTGATCAGAAAACTGCCCGCCTTCAGCGCCTGGCCCTTGTCGGCATAGTTCACCCCGATCCGGAAAATGGTTCCGCTGCTGATGGCGCCCTGCGCTTCCAGATCCTCGGAAACGCCCTTCATGTTTTCGCCGCGCGCCACTTTCAGGCAGATCGCCTCGGTCAGCGGTCCGGGGGCCGTGTATTGCTGTTTGCCCCACAGTACGACGCCGCCCAGCACGAACAGGATGACAACAAACAGTGTCAGCGCATTTGATGCGATATGGCGCCACATATCAGGCGTCGCCCTTTCCCAGCACCAGCGAGGCATTGGTACCGCCAAAGCCGAAACTGTTGGAAAGCGCCACGTCAATCTTGCGCTGCACCGGTTTTTGCGGTGCCAGATCCAGCCGGGTGTCCACGGCGGGGTTTTCCAGGTTCAGCGTGGCCGGGGCCACCTGATCGCGCAGCGCCAGAATGCTGAAAATGGCCTCCACCGCCCCGGCCGCGCCCAGCAGATGGCCGATCGAGGATTTGGTTGACGACATCGTCGCCTTGCCGGCCGCATCGCCCAAAAGCCGCTCGACGGCCGCCAACTCGATCGTATCGGCCATGGTCGAGGTGCCATGCGCATTGATATAATCCACATCTTCCGGGTTCAGCCCGGCGCGGTTCAGCGCCGCTTCCATGGCGCGGCGGGCCCCGTCGCCATCCTCGGCCGGTGCGGTGATATGATAGGCATCCCCCGACAGCCCGTAGCCCAGAACCTCGGCATAGATCCTTGCACCACGCGCCTTGGCGTGCGCGTATTCCTCCAGCACCACAACGCCGGCCCCTTCGCCCATGACAAAGCCGTCGCGATCTGCGTCATAGGGCCGGCTGGCCGTCTCGGGGGTGTTGCCGAACTTGGTCGACAGCGCCTTGCAGGCATTGAAACCGGCAATACCGATCTCGGACACCGGGCTTTCCGCGCCCCCGGCCAGCATCACCTCGGCGTCGCCCCACTGGATAAGCCGCGCCGCGTCACCGATGGCATGGGCGCCGGTGGAACAGGCCGTGACCACCGCGTGGTTCGGCCCCTTGAAGCCATAGCGAATCGACACCTGACCCGAGGCCAGATTGATCAGTGAACCGGGAATGAAAAAGGGCGATACCCGGCGCGGGCCGCGTTCCTTGAGCGTGACGGCCGTGTCAGCGATTGAGCTCAGCCCGCCGATGCCCGATCCGATCATCACGCCGGTGCGTATCCGGTCGGCCTCGTCTTCCGGCATCCAGTCGGCATCCCTGACAGCCATGTCGGCCGCCGCCATGGCATAGAGGATGAAATCATCCACCTTGCGCTGGTCCTTGGGCGCCATCCAGTCGTCCGGGTTGAAACTTCCGTCGCTGCCATCACCGCGTGGGATCTCGCAGGCATAGGTCGTGGCCAGATGTCCGGCATCAAAGCGGCTGATGGTTCCGGCACCAGATTGGCCGTCCAGCAGACGGCGCCAGGTTTCTTCCACCCCGCAGGCCAGCGGCGTGACCATTCCCAGACCTGTTATAACAACTCGACGCATGTTTTTTGCCCCCAACGGTATTCTTATCTGCTGCTTGATGCCCTATTAACGTGTAGCCGCACCAATGGGCAAGCCTATCCGGCGCAATCCGCAAACATACGCATGAAATCGCGTGCGGCAACCGGCAGCGAAATCCTCTACCCTGGGGCGATCCGTTTTGCCACCCGCTTGCAACTTTGCGCTTCCGATACCGCGATCGCGGCACGCAACGTCACGGTATGGGAAACAAAATGGATATGTGAGCTATTCAAAGTCAAACAGCGGTGTGGACAAATAGCGCTCCGCGAAACTGGGCAATACCACCACGATGCGTTTGCCCGTCATGTCGGGCCGCTGCGCCACCTGCAACGCCGCCGCCAATGCCGCACCCGAGGATATGCCCACCGGAATCCCTTCCACTGCGGCCACCTTGCGGGCGGTTGCAAAGGCTGTGTCATTGCCAATCTGCAAAACCTCGTCAATCAGACCGGTATCCAGAATCGCCGGCACAAACCCCGCGCCGATCCCCTGAATTTTATGCGGCCCCGGATCACCACCCGACAAAACCGGGCTGTCTTCGGGTTCCACCGCAACGATCCGCACATCGGGATTGCGCGCCTTCAGCACCCGCCCGACGCCGGTGATCGTGCCCCCCGTGCCCACACCCGAGACAAAAACATCCACCTGCCCGCCGGTGTCCTGCCAGATTTCCTCGGCGGTGGTTTTTTCGTGGATCGCCGGATTGGCGGGGTTTTCAAACTGCTGCGGAATGATCGCGCCTTCAATTTCTTCCGCCAGTTCCTCGGCCCGGGCAATCGCGCCCTTCATGCCCTTGGCGCCCTCGGTCAACTCCAGCCTTGCGCCCAGCAACGCCAGCATCTTGCGCCGCTCGACCGACATGGTTTCCGGCATGGTCAGGATCAGCCTATACCCCCGCGCCGC
>JALSRG010000083.1 GCA_026984915.1 Marinosulfonomonas sp.
TTTTTTGCGGTGTCCAGTGGTGCAGCAGGTAGCCCGGTGCGGTCAGCAGAAAGCGGGATGGCTGTTGTTGGGTCAGGTCAAGTGTGAGCTGCATCCCCATGCTGGGGGCGGTGCTGACCACGGTGCCGTGCCATGCGGCGTGGGTTGGCAGATGAATATGGCCGCAGAGGATGCGCAGGATGTTTGGGTGGGCCTGTACGATTTCAGTGAATTCCCGCGCGCCGGCAAACCCGTCGATATCGGTTTCCGGCACGCCGCATTTCAGGGGGGGATGGTGCAAAAACAAAATGGTAGGCTGCTCCGGGGCCTCGGCCAGGCGATCCGCAAGCCAGTCCAGGCGCATCTGGCACAGCCGACCGCCATTCCTGCCCTGATCCAGGCTGTCCAGCCCGATCAGGCGCAGGGGGTAACCATCAATCACATAGCTCAGAAACCCTTTGTGGCGTGACGGGCAGGCGCCGCCGCCAAACACATCCCACAAAACATCCCGGTCGTCATGGTTGCCGGGGACAATGAACCACGGGCTTTGCAACTGCTGCAACAGGGTTTTGGCATGCGCGGCCTGTTCCGGCAGAAAATCATTGGTGATGTCGCCGGTGACCAGCACCACATCCGGTTGCAGCTGCAGCGCATTGATATGCGCGATGCAGCGGGTCAGGTTTTCGGCCATGGGGGCAATGCCATAGGTTTTCTTTCCGGCAGCCGCCAAATGGGTGTCACTGATCTGGGCGATAAGCATGGGCAGTTCTCTGATTGTGGCGGTGGAGAGTGTCAGGAGGCGGCGGGGCGGGTGGCGACGGTTTTCGGGGCGTATTGCGCCGGATCCAGGCTGTCGGGCCGGTTGGGGAGATGCAGTGTGCAGGCCCTCGGAGAATTGCGGGCGATGATCCTGCCCCGGCGCACCACATAGAGACGATTGGCGCGCAGGCGAATGGCATCAATCGGGTCCTGCGCCTGCAACAGGATGAAATTGGCATCAGAACCGGCCTTTAGCCCATAGTTTTCCAGCCCCATGATCCGGGCCGAGTTTTCAGTGACGGCATCAAAGCACCAGCGCATATCGGCGCGTGAGGAAAGCTGCCCCACATGCAGGCCCATCAGCGCCACATCCAGCATATCGGCCGTGCCCAGCGAGTACCACGGATCCATCACACAATCCTGGCCAAAGCCCACATTGACGCCGGCGTCACGCAATTCGGGGATGCGGGTCTGGCCCCGGCGTTTGGGATAGGTATCATGCCGCCCCTGAAGCATGATGTTGATCAGCGGGTTTGGCAGCGCGTGAAGGCCGGCCTCGGCGATCAGTGGAATCAGTTTTGACACATAATAATTGTCCATCGAATGCATGGAGGTGAGATGGCTGCCGGTCACCCGCCCCTGCAAACCCAGGCGCATTGTCTCGCTGGCCAGTGTCTCGACATGACGGCTGTGCGGATCATCAGATTCATCGCAATGCATATCCACCATCAGCCCGCGCTTTTCAGCGATTTCACACAGGATACGCACCGATTGGGCGCCGTCCTGCATGGTGCGTTCAAAATGCGGAATGCCGCCAACGACATCGACGCCCCGGTCCAGGGCACGCGTCAGGTTTTCAAGCGCGGACGGGTCGCGCAAAACCCCGTCCTGTGGAAAGGCAACCAGTTGCAAATCCAGATATGGCGCCACCTTGCGGCGCACTTCCAGAAGCGCATCAACGCCTTTCAGTTCATCATCGCATATATCGACATGGGTGCGGATGGCACCGATCCCCATGCTGACCGCCAGATCGCAGTAACGCAGGGCGCGTTCCATGATCTGCTCGACGCTCTGGACCGGTTTCAACTCTCCCCAGAGGGCGATGCCTTCCAGCAATGTGCCCGACACATTCATCCGCGGCGTGCCCAGCGAAAGCGTGGCATCCATGTGAAAATGCGGATCAATCAGTGGCGGTGAAAGCAAATAGCCCTGCGCGTCGATCACCTCTTGTGCCTCGGCGTCGATGCACCGGGCGATCTCGGTTATCTTGCCGCCCTTGCAGGCAACAGACATGCCGGTCTGCCCGTTCGGCAGGCTGGCGTTGGTGACGATCAGATCAAAACGCATGGCGGCTCCTCAGCGTTGCCCCTTGAACCAGGGTTTGAGCAATGCCCGCGGATAATCGGCGCGTCGCGCGACAAAGACAAGGGCAAGGATCGACAGAACGTAAGGCGCCATCAGAAAAATCTGCGAAGGCACAATGGCGCCGGCCTGGGTTTGCAGGCGTACCTGAAGCGCGTCGAACATGCCAAACAGCAGGGCCCCCAGCAGGGCCTTGCCCGGCTGCCAACTGGCAAAGATCACCAGGGCAATGCAGATCCAGCCGCGCCCGTTGACCATGCCAAAGAAGAAGGCATCAAAGGCCGACATGGTCAGGAATGCCCCGCCCAGCGCCATCAGGGCAGATCCGGCCACAACGGCGCCAATGCGCAGCCGGTAGACCGAAAGCCCCTGGGCGGCGACCGCATCGGGATTGTCGCCCACCGCCTTGAGCGCCACCCCGAGCGGCGTGCGCGCCATCACCCACCAGACAACGGCAACCACAAGCAGGGCCAGCCAGGTAAGCGCGGTTTGCTGAAACAGGACCGGTCCGAAAAACGGGATGTCGGACAGCACCGGAATATCCAGTGGCTTGAAGGGGATAATGCGCGGCGGGCTGTCGACCCTGGGCAGGGCGGTCCGATAAACGAATGACGCCGCCGAGGTGGCGAGCAGGGTAATCCCCAGCCCCGAAACATGCTGCGAAAGCCCGAGCGGCACGGTCAGAATCGCATGCAGCAGGCCGAAAAAGGCGCCGGAAAGGGCTGCGGCTGCGACCCCACCCCAGAGCGGTGCCCCCATCCAGACCGCCATCCAGCCGGTCATGGCGCCAACGACAAATATGCCCTCGATACCAAGGTTGAGCACCCCGGCGCGCTCACAGACCAGCGCCCCCATCACCCCGAAAATCAGCGGTGTGGCGATGCGCAGCGAGGCGGCCCAGAAACTCTCGTTCAGGAAGATGTCGAGAAACTCCATCATGCGGCATTCTCCTTGCGGTGCCAGACCAGGCGGTACCGGGCAAAGAACCCGCCGATCAGCACGCAGATCAGCGACAGGGATACCACGAGATCGGCGAGAAAGCTTGAAACCCCCATTGCGCGGCTCATGCTGTCGGCGCCGACAAAAACCGATGCCACATAGAGCGCTGCCAGAACCACGCCCAGCGGTGACAATCCGGCCAGCATGGCCACAACGATCCCGGCATATCCAAAGCCGGGCGAAAGATCAGCCGTCAGATAGCCCTTGAGGCCGGCCACTTCGGAAACACCTGCCAGCCCGGCCAGCGCCCCTGATACCATGGCAACGCCCAGCAGCGTTTTGTTGACAGCAATCCCTGCATGGCGGGCGGCGGCGGCATTTTCGCCAACGGCCCGGATGCGAAAGCCCCAGACGGTTTTGCCGAGCACCACATGCAACACAAGCGCCATGACCAGCGCGACCAGCAACCCGGCGTGGATGCGCATGCGGCTGACAAGGCGCGGCAGGGTGGCGGCATCGATGATTGGTTCCGATTGCGGCCACCCCAGCCCCATCGGGTCTTTCAGCGGGCCTTCCAGCATCATCTGCACGAAAATCAGGATGATGAAGTTGAGCAGCAGCGAGGTAACCACCTCGTCCGCGCCAAACCGGGTTTTCAGCACGGCAGGCCCCAGCATGCCGATGCCCCCGGCCAGCGCCCCGGCCAGCAATACCAGAGGCACCATGACAAATGCCGGGGCACCAATGGCGCCCGAGCCGACCGCCACGGCGGCCATCGCCCCCAGATAGAGCTGCCCCTCGGCGCCGATATTCCAGAGCCTGGCCCGAAAGGCAAAGGCCGCGGCAAGGCCGGTAAAGATCAGCGGCGTGGCGCGGGTCAGCATTTCGGTAAAGGAAAAGACCGAGCCGAAAACGCCGGTGAACATCTGCCCGTAGGCCGACAGAATCGGCGCCCCGGCAAAGGCCAGCGGAATGGCCGCCAGCATCAATGCCATCAGGGCGGCAATGATCGGTATGGCGATGCGCATGCCGCGGGAAATCTGCTGACGCGGTTCGATGCTGATCATATCTGTACCCCCGGCGTGGTTTCCGGTGCCGGATCATGCGTTTGGCTATGTCCGTGGCCTGTCATCAACAGGCCGATCGCAGCCCGGTCCCGGCTGGTGGTTTCCGTCAACTGCCCGTCATGCATGACCATGATCCGGTCGGAGAGGGTCAGGATTTCATCCAGATCCTCGCTGATCAGGATCACGCCAGCCCCGCGCTTGCGGGCCTCCAGCAGGCGCTGGCCGACTTCGCCCGCGGCCCCGAAATCAAGCCCGCGGGTGGGCTGGTTGGCCAGAATGACCTGCGGGTGCTGCTCCAGCACACGCGCCAGAATGAGTTTCTGGATATTACCGCCGGAAAGCAACCCGGCGCGGGCATGGATGCCGGGGCCGCGCACGTCATAGGCGCGACACAGACGTTCGGCGTTGGCATCAATCGCCGCGTGGCGCAGGAAACCGCGATGCTGCACAAGATCATCGTCCAGACGCTCGATTATCAGATTTTCCGCCACGGTCATGGCGCTGATTATGCCATCATGATGGCGGTCTTCGGGGATCCGTCCCACATGTGATTTTATCATGGTCTTCGGGGTTGGTCTGTGCAATGGCTGACCGGCCACCGCAAGGCTGCCGCTATCGGGCTGTGTCAGGCCCGAGATCACCTGGGCAAGTGCGCTCTGGCCATTGCCGGAAACCCCGGCGATGCCGACAATTTCGCCGGCGCGCAGGCAAAGTGAAACATCGTTCAGGCTGTCGCGGGTGCTGTCGCGCCTGACGGTCACGTTGTGCAGCGAGAATACCTGGTTTCCGGGAGTAACATGTTCGCGCGGGGGTGGGCTGATCTCTTCTCCGACCATCAGTGCGGCGATCTTGCCCCGGTCGGCGTCGGCGGTCTGCATTTCGCCGACCTTGCGGCCGTGGCGCAGCACGGCGATGCGGTCGGAAAAGGCCAGAACCTCATGCAGCTTGTGCGAGATGAAGATCACCGACAGGCCGCGGTCAACCATGTGGCGCAGGCTTGCAAACAGGCTGTCGGCCTCTTGCGGGGTCAGCACGGCCGTTGGTTCGTCCAGCACCAGAACGCGGGCATCGCGATACAGTGCTTTCAGGATCTCGACACGCTGGCGCTCTCCGACCGAGAGCGTGCCGACGCGTTCGTTCAGCGGTGCGATCAACCCCGCCCCCTGCATCAGGGGCTCGATTTTCCGGCGGGCTTTTTGCAGGTGGCGGCGAAAACTGAACAGCGGTTCCGACCCCAGCACGATATTGTCGAGCGCCGTCAGGTTTTCGGCCAGGGTGAAATGCTGGTGTACCATGCCGATCCCGGCATCAATCGCCGCCTGTGGCTGGCCTGCCGGCAAGCGTTGCATGGCGCCGTTCACGCAGACTTCCACATGTCCGGAATCCGGCGTGTACTGGCCAAACAGCATATTCATCAGCGTGGTCTTGCCGGCACCGTTTTCGCCCAGCAGTGCCAGCACCTCGCCTTTGTACAGCGTCAGGTCAATGGCGTCTGCCGCCAGCACTGTGCCAAACCTTTTGGTCAGCCCGGCCAGTTTGAGAATGATCGGCTTTTTCATGGCGGATGGGGAAGGGGCGCGAGGCTATTCGCGCCCCACCTGTTTAGTTGTCTGAAACGGGTTTATCATCGTTGATATTGACGCGGAACAGGCCATCCAGAATCTCCTGTTCTTTCGCCTTGACCTGCTGCACCACGTCAGCCGGGACCAGATTTTCATCAATGATGACAGAGCCGCCGCCATATTTCATAAAACTGTACTGGCCGTAATCGGCCGCCTCCCAGCGTCCCTCGGCCACGGCTTTGATGGCGCGGTCAATCGTCGGCTCCATATGCCAGATGGCCGAGGCCAGGATGGTGTTGGGGTAATCGGCCGAGGTATCGATCACGTTGCCAATCGCCTTTACACCGCGTTCTACGGCCGCATCGGAAACGCCGAAACGTTCAGCATACATCACGTCCGCACCTGCATCCATCATCGCAAAGGAGGCCTCTTTTGCCTTGGGCGGATCATACCAGCTGTCGATAAAGTTCACCAAGAACTTGACATCCGGGTTTACGCTGCGCGCGCCTTCCATAAAGGCGTTCATCAGCCGGTTCACCTCGGGGATCGCATAGCCGCCGACCATGCCGATCACGTTGGATTTGGTGCTGGATCCGGCGACCATTCCGGTCAGATAGCTGGGTTCGTGGATCCAGTTGTCAAACACCGAAAGATTGTCGCCGCTCGGGCCATAGGACGACCCCATCAGAAAGGCGGTATCGGGGTAATCGGCAGCCACTTTGCGCGCGGCGCGCTCAAGCCCGAAAATCTCTCCAACGATCAACTGCTGGCCACCTTCGGCATATTCACGCATGACCCTTTCATAATCGGTATTGGCGACATTTTCCGAATAAACATATTCGATGTCACCGCGCGCCTGCGCTTCGTTCAGGGCCTTGTGAATTCGGCTGATCCATTGTTGTTCGACCGGCAGCGTGAATATGGCCGCGACCTTGATTTTTTCCGCAGCGGCCACACCGGCTGTTGCCAGTGTCGCGGACAGAGCGAAGGCGGCAAGCAGTCCTCTTCTCGTCCAGTTTCGGAATAGACTCATCATTTTTCTCCCCGTTGGTGTTTTATTATGGTTTGAACCTGTGGGAGTTTTATCAACCGGTCAAGAAATATTTGACGCTGGGGAAGCCTGAATTCGGGATATATGCGGATTTTTGCGAATGGACCGGCCCGTTGGCACAGATGAAACTTCCGCCGGACAAGGGCGGAAGTTTCTTTGTTGCGTCTTCTGAAAGGCGGTTCAGCCTCAGATTTCCTCTGGCAGGCCTTCTTCCGGCAGGATCAGGTTGAGCACGACCGCGATGACTGCGGCCGGAAGCAAGCCGGTGCTGAGCAACAGTTTTGGCGTGGGTCCCAGAAACTTCATCGCGTCGGGAACCATTTGCAACCCGAGACCAAGCGAAAGCGAGACCGCGAAAATCAACATGTTGCGCTTGTTCCAGATCACATCCGAAAGCATGTTGACGCCAGCGGCCGCCACCATGCCGAACATCACGATCACACCACCACCAAGCACCGGATAGGGGATGGTGTTGACCACCGCCCCAACCTTGGGCACCAGCCCGCACAGGATCAGGAACAGGGCGCCGATGGTCACCACATGCCGGCTCATCACGCCGGTCATCGCGACAAGGCCGACATTCTGGCTGAAGCTGGTGTTTGGCAGGCCGCCAAAGACACCGGCAACGGCGGTTCCGAGACCATCGGCAAATGTGGCACCGGTGATTTCTTCGTTGGTTGCCTCGCGCCCCGCACCGCCTTTGGTGATGCCGGATGTGTCACCAACGGTTTCAATGGCAGACACCACGGCCATCAGGCACATGCCGATGATGATGCCCCAGTTCAGCTCAAACCCGAACTTGAACGGTTCGGGCAGGGCGAAAACCGCTGCCTTGCCGACCCCGGCAAAGCTGACCATTCCGGCCAGATAGGCGACGATGTAGCCGGCGATAAGCCCGATCAGAACCGCCGCAACCGAAAGGAAGCCGCGTGTCGTGAACTTGATGGCAAGGGTGACAATGATGACGACAAAGGCCACGGACCAGTTCTGCAACCCGCCCCATTCCGGTTTGGACATGTTGAATTTGCCAGCGCCGCCGGCGGCATATTCGATGCCGACCTTGACCAGAAGCAGCCCGATCATCAGCACGATCAGCCCGGTCACCAGTGGCGGCAGGGCAAAGCGGATGCGGCTGATAAAGAAACCGAGGCAGAAATGGAATATTCCGCCGATCATCACGCCGGTGGTCAGCCCGGCCATGCCGCCCACTCCGGCGCCGGCCACCGCCGGGATCATCACCGGCAGGAAAGCAAAGCTCGTGCCCTGAACGATGGGCAGGCGTGCGCCGACGGGGCCAAAGCCGATGGTCTGAAACAGGGTGGCTACCCCGGCAAACAACATCGACATCTGGATCATGTAGACCACCGTGGGAATATCGGCGTTGGGCGAGCCAAAACCGAAACCGGCCACGCCGGCGATGATGATTGCAGGTGTAATGTTGGACGCAAACATTGCCATCACATGCTGGATGCCCAGCGGAATGGCCTGATGCAGTGGCGGTGTGTAATTGGGATCGCGCAGTTGCTCTGCGGTTCCGATTGAACTGTCCGTCATTTCGTGTCCTCTCCAGTTTTGTTCGCGCAGTTGTTCTGTTCGCGCTTGTTGTTGGCGGCTAGTCTTCTACTATATATGGCGGTTTTAACCAATACTCCTCTAGGTTTTGTGTGTTTCCGATGCGATCCACCACGGCAAACAGGCCCGGTGCGGACAGCGGGGTCAGCACGCCGTGCCAGGTGTTGCGGTGGTAATTGATGCCCTGACCCGGTCCGGCGATGAAGGCGCGGACATTGACAGGTGTGCCGTTTGCGTCCTCGGCCACGGTGACCAGATAGGGATCAAGGCTCATCGGGATGAAGGCCTGTGCGCCGTCGGGGTGGCGTTCCAGCAGCTCCAGCGTGTAGGGCAGGGCGCGGGGTTCGGACTTGAACACGCTGATACCGGCGCGCCCGTCGGGGCCGAAATCCAGTCTGGCGCGGTCGTGGTAGCGGCCGCAAAAGCCGTTGTTGATGATCTTGTCCGGCTTGCCCACAGCCTGTAGCACATCGCCAAAGGGGGCGAAGGCTTCGGCGGTCAGCGGCTGGGCCTTGATTGCGGTCATGGCAGCACCAGATCGGGGTGGCGGTTCAC
>JALSRG010000084.1 GCA_026984915.1 Marinosulfonomonas sp.
CACCTCCAGCCCGCCGCGCCCGACGAACTGCACCTGGTTCAGGAACAGGTTGATCTTGCCCTCCAGCGGCCTGTGAAATTCAGCCGGCAGCCGCCGGATCAGCGGCACCTCATCCAGCACAATGGCGCGCTGCCGGTCGGTCAGCGGCGTCGCCAGCAGGCTTTTGCGCGCCTGCCGTCTGGACCAGTACCGCACCCCGAGGGCAGCGATGACAAGAAGGATCAGATAGACAAAAACCGGCATAAAGGTTTGCTACACTCTGCCGGCGGCAATTGGTATCGGGAAATGCGCCCCCTCAATACCCCCGCCGCAACCGCGCCGGATCACCCCCCGCCAGATAGCGCAGCAGCCGCCACAGGTTGCGCGCCCCCTGCCGCAGCCATCCGGCCTGCTGATACCGCGCGGCACTGGTGCGGGCCACCACCGGCAACATGCGCAACCGCCCCCGCAGGGCGCGCGCCATCGCCACGTCCTCCATCAGCGGCATATCCGCATAGCCCCCCACCGCATCGTATAACTCGCGCGAAATCAGCAACCCCTGATCGCCATAGGGCAACCCGAACAGCCGCGCCCGCAGATTGGCCCATCCGGCCACCCAGCGCGGCGCCAATCCCTGCGCGTCAAACGCCAGCCGGAAATACCCCGCCCCCTGCCCGCTGTTGATATGCGCCTGCACCGCCGCCGCCCAACCCGCCGACAGCACCGTATCGGCATGCAGGAACAGCAACCATTCGCCTTGGGCGGCTTCCGCCCCTCGCAAAAGCTGGCCGCCACGTCCCGCCGCCCCCTGAACCCAGAGGCACCCGGCCTCTTCACCCAGCGGCTGCGTGCCGTCGGTTGAGCCACCGTCCGAAAGGATGACCTCACGCAACAGATCTGCCTCAAGGCCCTCGATCAGGGCATGCAGCGCCTCGGGCAGGCTGGCTGCGGCATTCAGCGTGGGAATGATAATGCTTAGCGGTGCCCGCATGGTGCCTCTGGTATCAGGGTCGTTCCCTGCTATATAGCGCAGATACAGCCGGAGACCATGACAATGACCAATTCCAGCAAGCGCAGCATCATAGAGATTTCGGGAAAAGACCGGATCACCTTCCTGCAGGGGCTGGTGACAAACGATGTGTCCCGGCTGCGCGACGGGCCGCTCTATGCGGCCCTGCTGACACCGCAGGGAAAGTATCTCGCCGATTTTTTCCTGACAGAACAAGGCGATAACATCCTCATGGATGTATCGGCAGATCTGGCTGAAAACCTGATACAGCGGCTGACCATGTACCGGTTGCGGGCCGATGTCGGTATTGCGCCATCTGATCGGCAAGTGCATCGCGGGCTGGGCCCGGTACCGGAGGGGGCATTTGCAGACCCGCGCCTGCCCGCGCTGGGATGGCGGCGCTACAGCCGCGACACAGCCCCCGACGCAGCGGACGCACAAGCATACGAGGCACTGCGGGTTGCGCATTGCGTGCCCGAAACCGGCGTTGAACTGATCCCGAACGAGACCTACATTCTTGAGGCCGGGTTTGAGCGGCTGCACGGAGTTGACTTTCACAAGGGCTGCTATGTGGGGCAGGAAGTTACTGCGCGCATGAAACACAAGACCCAGTTGAAAAAGGGCCTGAAAACGGTTCTGGTCAAAGGAGAAGCCCCGGTGGGAACCGCCATTCTGAGCGACGGCAAACCGGTTGGCACACTTTACAGTCAGGCCAATGGCAAGGGCATTGCCTATCTGCGGTTTGATCGCGCCAGGGGGCAGATGCGGGCAGGTGCGGCCGAGGTTACGCTGGCAGAGTAATCACTCCGGCTTCACATACAAGTGAACGCAAAACAGCCGGATTTGGTGCTAGTTGAACGGGCGTGTCAACGTGGACATGTACGGAAAACTGAAACTTTATCGAGGTCTTTGATGCATCACCCCTGCCCCCGAAAAATGGTTACCTTATTGATTTTAGCCGCTTTTATTGCCATATCCACCATGGCATCCCCGGTCCGGGCCGAGGTTATTGCATTTGACAAGGGCTGGAAAGAACAGGGGTTTTTGCGGCTCTGGACGAATGATTACAAACCACTGGGCACCCAGTTGAAAGTGATCTCGGACGGGACTGTCTCGCTGCTTTACAAGGCTGTCCCGAAATCGGCCTGGAAATCCATGAAGGCAAAATGGGGCTGGTCGGTCAGCCAATCGGTGGTGCCAACGGACCTGACCAGGAAAGGCGGGGATGACCGCAATCTGGCTATCTACTTTGTTTTTGTTGATGAATCCTCGGCCCAAAAGCTGGCCGGCGCCTCGGCCAGCAAGCTGTTGCGCAACGAAAACACCCGGGCGCTGGTTTACGTCTGGGGCGGCAATTACAAACCCGGCACCATCCTGCGCAGCCCCTATGGGCCAAAGATCCTGAAAACCGTGATCCGGCGCCCGGCCGGCAAGGGGTCGTTCAGTGAAAACGTCAATCTGGTGGCCGATTTCAAAAGAGCGTTTGGCAAATCACCCGGCGTTCTGGTCGGGGTCGGCATTTCGGCCGACAGCGATGACACCGACGGCAAAATCAACGCCGTGGTAAAAAATCTGGAAGTTTACTAGGGCCCTGATCCGGATGAATTCCGCCGTATGGAAAACGTATGGATTTCGTATGGAAAAGGTATGGGCAGCGATGGCGCCCATACCCGGCCTTCCGTGCCCTGAAACAAGGGGCGCGGGTTAGCGCAACTCGCGCTCCAGCGCGCGCGCCAGTTTCTTTGCCGCCCCCCTGATCGCGGCGGGAACATCGGCGGCGTGATTTCGCACACCAACCGGTTTGCGGCCGCGCGGATGCGCCTCCATCGAGCAGCGCTTGTCATCCGGCCCGCCCTTTTCACCGTTTTCATCGGCCACCCAGATTTCCACCCGGGTCAGGCGCTCGACCATGCCGTGCAAGGCCTTTTTCAGCGCCTCTTCAGCAAAGGATTGTGTGCCCGCCGGATCGGCCAGAACATCATCATTGTGCAGGATGACTTGCATGGGTTTGCTCCTCGTTTTTATTCATTGTTGTCAGAAAACAGGTATGCGGGGAACCACAGCTTTCAAGAGGAAACAACGAAGCGTTTTCAGAAAGTTTCGCTGGTTTGCCCGACCCGTCCGGCGGCGACGCCGGGCAGCGACCGGCCGCTGCCCGGATGAATGGTCTTGCCCCTAGGGCGTAGACCTAGGCCGAGCCGTTCAAGACCCCCTCGAACTCCCGCCATTCGCGGGCGTTCATGCCACTGTTTTCCGCCGTCACCTTTTCGCCTTTCAGCATTCGCCGCACGCAATCGATCGCCTGGGCGCTGAGGGTCACGCCGCCCATGCGGTAATCTTCGAACGCGCCGAAGGCGGCCGGCACCCAGTCGGCTACAACGCGGGCAATCGCCTCGGCGTAAACCCGGATTTCGTATTGCGCATGCGCATCGGCCCGCAGGCGCAGGAAGTGAAACAGGTTGTGCAGATCAACCTTCCAGTACCATTGGGTATAGATGTTGGCGGGCAGATTCATCCGCGCCAGTTCCCGCGCCAGCCCCTGTTTCCCGTCATCCGAGATCATCTCCTGATAATGGTCATAACACTGCGCGGCGTCGGATTTCAGAATGTCGAGCACGCGGGCGGCCTCGGCCTCGCTCAGGGCCTCGCCCCGGCCCTGATTGTTGATCACCGATTGCGCCGCCAGTTGTTCGGGCGCCGGGATGTAAAACTCGCGGTCCAGAATGGAATAGCGGGCCGAGTATTCGTTGACGTTGGCGGTGCGGTGGCGGATCCACTGGCGGGCGACAAAGACCGGCAGTTTCACATGCAGCTTGATCTCGCACATCTCGAACGGCGTGCTGTGCCAGTGGCGCATCAGGTAGCGGATCAGCCCCTTGTCATTCTGCACCGATTTCGTGCCCTTGCCGTAAGAAACCCGCGCCGCCTGACAGATCGCGGCGTCGTCCCCCATATAGTCGATGACCCGGATAAAGCCGTGGTCGAGCACCTCGTGGGCGACGTACAGGTGTTTTTCCATCCCTTCTGATACCGCACGCAAGGTGGGGCGCGGGTTGGCGCGCAGCGCCTTTATTTCGGCCTCTTGTTCGGGGGTCAGGGGCATATGTGGCATCCTTTCAGCAAAAGCGAGTCGCGCACCTACTATATCTGGCCGCCGCACCGCAAGAAACTGCTATATCAGGGGTTTTGCCCAAGTGTTCCAATTTGCAACAAATCCGCAAGAAGCATGGTTCCGATGCGGCAAATCTGTTGACTTTTCAACATGTGCAACCAATTCTGCCACTCAATCAAGAGGCCGCGAATGTGAAACGCGGATAAACGCAGTATTAACAGCAGTTCGGTAAATCATGAAAAAGCACATTCTGATCGGTTCCCTGGCCCTGACGCTCGCAGCCTGCGGCAGCGGCACAAACCCTGTAACAGGTGGCGGCGGCGGCGGCAGCAGCAACCCGACCACGCTGGATCTGCCACCGGGCACGACGAACCCGTCGACATCCTCGGGCATTCAGCGCTATGAGGCGAAAGACGGTAGCGGTAACGGGTTTGCCCAGAATGTAACCTACGACAGCGGAAGCGACACGTTTACCGTCGATAACCTCGCCTTTGACGGCGACAATTCCTATCACAGGTCTGTTTCCGTTCCCAATCTTGGGCCGTTTCAGGTCTATGAGAACAACAACGCCTTTATCGACCCGGTCACCGGTGCGTCGATACCGCAGGATACCTATCGCGCGGTGCGTGGCGACAGCACCTCGGGCAATACAAGCTTTGCCATCGTGCGCACGGGGTCTTTCGTACCCTATGGATTTGGCGGATTCATCTACCAGCGCAATGCAGGCGTGAGCATCCCCAGCAGCGGCCAGGCCCATTACGCCGGCAACTACGCCGGGTTGCGGGATTTTGACGCGGCCGGTGGCTTGCAGTATGTGCGCGGACAGATGACGATGGATATCGATTTCAACGATTTCAACGATGGCAGCGGTGTCACCGGTTCCGTCACCAACCGGCGCGTGTTCAATCTGACAGGTTCGGATGTTACCGCAGCGGTCGTCGCCCAGATCAATAGCGAAAAGGGCACAAGCCTGACCAGCCTGCCAACCCTGAATATCGCGGTTGGCCCCGGCGTCATTGATGGCAATGGCGAACTGTCAGGCGATATTTCCAGCTTTATCCCCGGCCCCGGCGGAACGGCCGTGGCCTTTGAAACCGGCAAGTATTATGCTGTGCTGACGGGTGATCCGGCCAACGAAGTGGCAGGTATCGTTGTTGTCAAGGCAAGCGACTCCCTCAAGACTCGGGAAACCGGTGGTTTCATTCTTTACCGGCCTTAAAACCGATGTGGCATCGGCTATTATGCACGGCGATACTATCCGTTGGGATCGCCCTGCTTGGTGATTCCGCCAGCGCGGCACCGATCAAGCTTTCTCCGGAACAGATGCGCATCGCCGCGAACACGGCGCTGCAATCCGGTGATCCGCAGGCGGCCCTGACACTTGCAGAGGCTTTGCTGCAGCGTGATCCGAACGACCTGAAGGCACTGCTTTTACAGGCCAGGGCGGCGCGTGATCTGAGCAGGTTCGAAACAGCCAGAACATCGGCGCGGCGCGCCTGGTCGCTGTCTGCAACAAGGGAAGAGCGCTATGCCTCGGCCCTGGTGATGGCGCAGGCGCTTTCTTCGGGCGGGCACAAGACCCGGGCCCAGCTCTGGCTGAGGCGGGCGGCGCAAAATGCACCCAATGCTGCGCTCAAGGCGCTGGCGGTGCGTGATTTCGGCTATGTGCGCGCAACCAACCCGCTGGCGACCCATCTGCGGTTCAGCATTTCCCCGAGTTCAAACATCAACAACGGTTCAAAATCCGATACGCTGGTGATCGGCGGGCTGGCCTTTGACCTGAGCGGTGATGCACGCGCGCTTTCGGGGCTGGAATACCGGTTTGGCGGCGATCTGACCTGGCGTAAACGTCTGGGCGCAGACCAGGTTTTGCGGCTGGGGGCCTCCTTTGACGGGCGCAGTTACACACTGTCGGGCGCGGCAAAGGCACAGGCGCCCGATGCCAGGGCGGCCGACTATCGGTTCTTTGATCTGGAGTTCAGCCTGGGCAGTTCGAAACTGGCCCCGAGCGGGCAGAAAATTACCGATGTGGACCTGGTTGCCGGACAGAACTGGTATGGCGGCGCGGCGCTGACCCGCTACCTGCGGGCCAGTTTTGGCCAACGTTTCAAAATTTCGCCACGCACCCGGCTGAATTACCGGCTGAGTGCCGAGCGCCAGTGGCGGCTGGACAAGGAAATTCATTCGGCCAGTGTTCTGACGCTCTCGGGCGGTGGCCAGCAGGCCCTGGGTCGCGGCGCGCAGCTTGGCTGGACCCTGGGGCTGCGCAACACCAGCTCCGGATCGGCCACCATCGGCCACAAGGCGGTTTTCGCCGGCCTGCGGTATTTGCCGCGCGCCAGACTGGCCGGAGCAAAAATGGAATGGTCGCTGGATCTGGAAAAGCGCGACTATGACAAGCGCAATTTCGGAATTCTGCGGCAGGACCGGCGGCTGAGCGCCGGACTGACCCTGTTCTTTCAGGATGTGGAATATTTCGGCTTTGCCCCGGCGATCACCTTCTCGGCCTCGCGCAATTCCTCCAACATTTCACTCTACGAAAACGACGGGTTTTCCATGAATCTCGGGCTGCGCTCGGCCTTTTGAAAACCGGTTGGCGGCTTTTGCGCTTGCCGCGACGGCGCTGCGCATGTTCTTATGCCTGTGGCAATGAACGAGGGTATCCCATGAAAATCCGCTATCTGCACACCATGATCCGGGTCAAGGACCTGGAGAAAACCATGGCGTTTTTTGAACTGCTGGGGCTGAAACAAATTCGCCGGAACGATTACGAAAACGGCCGGTTTACCCTGGTTTTCATGGCGCCGGAAGGTCAGGAAGAATGCCCGGTCGAACTGACCTGGAACTGGGACGGGGATGAGGGACTGCCTTCGGACAGCCGGCATTTCGGGCATCTCGCCTATGCGGTCGAGAATATTTACGATACCTGTCAGCGCCTGATGGACAGCGGCGTGACGATCAACCGCCCGCCACGCGACGGGCACATGGCCTTTGTGCGCACGCCCGACAATATCTCGATCGAGCTGTTGCAAATGGGCGATTCCCTGCCACCGGCCGAACCCTGGGCCAGCATGGAAAACAAAGGGCACTGGTGACCTGCCGCCCCGCATCCGCCGCCCTTTTCACGGCCATGTTGGGGCTGGCAGTTGCACCGGCACAGGCCGCATGCCGGCAGGCGCTGGTTTTCGGCCTGGATGTTTCCGGGTCGGTCGATCCGCGCGAATACCGTCTTCAGGTGGAGGGTCTGGCGGCGGCCCTGAACCATCCGGATGTCCGCGATGTGCTGTTTGCGCAGCCGTCCCTGCCGGTGCGCATCTCGGCTTTTGAATGGAGCGGGCCGCTGGACCAGCACATGATCCTGCCCTGGACCAGCATCCGCAGCGTGGCCGACCTGGACCGGGCCATTTATCGCCTGCAACAAAGCAAACGCGCCTCCAAAAGCCATTCAACTGCGATCGGCGCGGCCATGCAGTTTGGTGCGGCCTTGCTGTTGCAGCAGACAGAATGCGGCAGGCTGACCCTCGATCTGTCCGGCGATGGCAGATCGAATGCCGGACCACGGCCCGGCGAGGTCGGGCTGGACGCGATCAGGGGTATTGCCACGGTGAACGCGCTGGTGATTGGCGAGGATGCCTCGACCGGAAACCTGCCGTTTGGCACGCATATCAGCGATCTGTCGGCCTATTACCTTTCCGAGGTCATTCGCGGACCCGGCGCCTTTGTTGAACCCGCTATAGGATTTGACGATTTTCAGGCCAGCATGTTGCGCAAGCTGCTGCGAGAGCTGAAAGGCAGGGTGATCGGCCGGCTTTGAGCCGGATCATCAATAGATATAGCGGATCTGGTCGCTCCAGTAACGCTCCATCCGCCGGAGAGAGACGTTGATCTCTTCAACCCCGTCACTTCCCAAAACACCCTTGGCCTGCAGCCCTTCGGCATGGCGGGCAAACAACTTGCCCACGACATCGCGGATATTCCGGCCGGATTCTGTCAGCCGGACCCGCACGCTCCGGCGGTCCATCTCACACCGCTGATGGTGCATATAGCCCATATCAACCAGTTTTTTCAGATTATAGGACACATTGGAGCCCTGATAATAGCCGCGTGATTTCAATTCACCCGCCGTGACCTCGTTATCGCCGATGTTGAACAGCAGCAGCCCCTGAACCGCGTTCACCTCCAGCACACCGACCCGTTCGAATTCGTCCTTTATCACGTCCAGCAGCAACCTGTGCAGCCGCTCGACCAGGGCCAATGCCTCAAGATACCCCGAAATAAAGGATTGCTGCTGCGCCGGAGCGACTGCCTTGTTCATGCTCATAATGCTCTCCACCTGAAAACTGCTGACATGCAGATTGGGCAGAAATGCCGAACATTCCGTTAAATCCGGAGAAAAACCGCCAAAATTTCATCAAGCCTCTGAATCAAATGCATGATTTTTTATATCGGTGAGCAAATCCCGGTACAAATCCGGCATCGGCAGCTTGCCGTTGATCCAGTAGTGCAGATCATGGTCGTTTTCCCAGAGCAGCCTGTCATACAGCGTCAGGTGCTCTTCGTCCATTTGCGCCAGCCGCGCGTCAGCATAAGGCCCCAGGATCATGTCCATCTCCTTGATGCCGCGGCGCCAGGACCGCATGCGCAGACGTTTCAGACGCGCATCGGGGGTTTCTGTCGCGGCTCTGGTCATTCTGTTTTATCCTTTACGATCATGCGCAGGCGCTTTTCCAGCCGATCCAGCTTGGCGGCACTGCTGTTCATCTCGGCCTTCAACGCGCGCATGTCCCCCAACAACTCCTTGATGGCTTCTGTAACAGATTTGTGGTCTTCCGGGGCTTCCAGCCCGTCGCCTTCACCATTCAGCAGCCACATCACCGAAACATTCAGGACACCGGATACCATCTGCAGCTTGTTGGCGCGCGGTTCCGAGAGGTCTTCCTCCCAGTTCAGCAGGGTCCTGTGCTTGACCCCGAGGCGGCGGGCCAGTTCTTCGGTCGTCATTCCCAAATCCTCGCGCGCCCCGGCCAGGCGATCTCCCAGGGTGGCGGTTCCGGCCGAATACCAGCCTGCCGCCGCATCCTGTTGCGTATCGGGCATAAGTACACTCCTGCTATCGCCTTCATCAGCCTTGATCAGCCTTGATCGGCGTTCGGGCGCACCCTAAGACAAGTAGGCAAGACATTCAAACCGGAGTCATCCCATGCCGTTTCTGTCCGAAACCCTTTCACGCGTCAAACCTTCGCCAACCATCGCCGTATCCACCATGGCGCGCGAGTTGAAGGCCGCGGGCAAGGATGTGATCGGCCTGGGCGCGGGCGAGCCGGATTTCGATACACCGGACAACATCAAGGCGGCTGCCAAGCGGGCGATTGACGCGGGCAAGACCAAATATACCGCCCCCGACGGCATGCCGGAGTTGAAAGAGGCGATCTGCGCCAAGTTCAAACGCGATAACGGGCTGGACTATACCCCGGCGCAGATCAGCGTGGGCACGGGGGGCAAGCAGATACTCTATAACGCATTGGTCGCCACCCTGAATGCGGGCGACGAGGTGCTGATCCCGGCGCCCTATTGGGTCAGCTACCCCGACATGGTGCTGCTGGCGGGCGGTACGCCGGTGACGATCGAGGCCAGCCTTGAAACCGATTTCAAGATCACGCCTGAACAGCTTGAGGCGGCGATCACGCCGCGCACGAAATGGCTGATCTTCAACTCGCCCTCGAACCCGACGGGGGCCGGGTATACCCGCGACGAACTGAAGGGGCTGACCGATGTGCTGCTGCGCCACCCGCATGTCTGGGTCATGACGGACGACATGTATGAACATCTGGTGTTTGACGGGTTCGAATTCACCACCCCCGCACAGGTTGAGCCGGGCCTGTACGGACGCACCCTGACCTGTAACGGGGTTTCCAAGGCCTATGCCATGACCGGCTGGCGCATCGGTTACGCGGGCGGGCCGGAGGAACTGATTGCCGCCATGCGCAAGATCCAGTCGCAAAGCACCTCAAACCCCTGTTCGATCAGCCAGTGGGCCGCACTTGAGGCGCTGAACGGGCCGCAGGATTTCATTGCTGCCAACAACGCGGTCTTTGTCCGCCGCCGCAACATGGTGCTGGAAATGCTGAACGCCGCCGATGGCATCACCTGCCCCAGGCCGGACGGCGCGTTCTATGTCTATCCGTCGATCCGCGACTGCATCGGCAAGACCACGGCGGCAGGCACAAAGATCACTGATGACGAAACATTCGCCACCGCCCTGCTTGAGGAAATGGGCGTTGCGGTGGTGTTCGGCGCAGCTTTCGGCCTGTCACCAAATTTCAGGGTCAGCTACGCCACATCCGACGCGGCCCTGAAAGAGGCCTGCACCCGCATCCAGAAATTCTGTGCAGAACTGAGATAGGAACACGCCATGGTTGTCGCGCTTCCAGACTATTATTTCCGGGTCCGCGAAAACGGGGCGGTGGTTTTTCGGGTCGACACCGAAAACCGGCAGCGCCGGATCGATATGGAGCAAATAGCCGTTCTGAACATACGCAACGGCGAGATCAAACCGCATGGTGGGCGCGAGTTGAGCAAAACCGATCTGAAACGCATTCGCCAGTGGATGAAAGAGCGCTCTGCCGTGCTGGCGGCGCGCGACATCGACGATATTTTCCGGGCGACGGATCATCTCAACCTGACCACCCAATGGGCCCAGTCAAAGGCCACACCGGAACAACTGGAAGAGGTAACGGATGCTTTGCTGATGGCCATGCATGACCTGCGCACGGTTCTGGTGCGCAAAAAGGCCGAAAGGCTGACGAAAGGGAAATAGCGCCCGCCCCCATAAACCACACAGCACCCGCTGGCGAATCCCCGATGTCGGTTGGCCCTGGGGTCAGCCCGCCAGCGGCGGCGTGGCGCTCACAGTTCTATCTCGTTGCCGCCGTTTGGCCTGACAAGTTCACCGGGTTTCTTGCGGCGGATGATGATATCGCCGTTGGGCAGAACTTCGGGCGCATGATACATGCTCATATCGCCGATCAGCCCGCGCAATTGCTGCATGGCAGGGCCCCATTCCTGCGCCATGCCCTGCAAATCCTTCATGGCCGGCTGCATTTCCTGCAACAGCCCCCGCATCAGCATATTCGCCCCCCTTTCGATCAGGGAAAGGCCTTGCTCGACCTCGGGATCCACGGTTTTGCGGTCTTCGGCCAAGGCGGGTGCACCCCCGGCGACCACAAGTGATATGGCAAAAAGAAACTGTTTCATGCCCTCAATATAGGGCCTTTGGAGCGATTCTTTAAGGTCAGAGATCAATATCCAGTGAAACCGGGAAATGATCGGAGGCCGTCAGCAATGCCTCGCGCAGTTCCGGGGTGTTGTAGCAGACCGGATCATCAAACGGATGCCAGATGCGCCATTCGGGATGTTTCGCCATCAGATCCGGGGAAACCATGATGTAATCGAGCAGCGCCGAGAGAAACCGCTTCTGCTGCTTGATGAAAAACCGTGATGTCACCGGCCAGGCCCCCACCTTGCGGCTGAGAACCATATGCGCATGCGGATCAAACAGCGTCTTGCGGCCGTTTTCCCCCAGTACGATCTCGACCCCCGAGCGGCCGAACAGCTTTTCATATTCATCAAGGCCGGGGCCGTCGTTGAAATCTCCCAGCACGATCAGCGGTTGCTGTTGCGCCAGCAAATCATCCACCCGCTTGCGGATCCAGATGCATTGCGCCAGTTGCTTGCGGCGGTTGTCGATGGCGATGCGCATCATTTCCTTTTTGCCGCGCGCGCCGTGCGGCGCCTTGGATTTGGCATGCACACCGATCAGTTGCAGGCTGCTGCCCTTTTGCGTTGTCAGCGCGACCTCCAGCGGCGGCTTGGAAAACCGGATGCGTTCGGGGGCGGCGTCGACATCCAGATCCCACAGGAAAACCCCGTCAAACCGGGGGGCGCCGCGCGCGCCTTTCTTGCTGGTTTGTGCCCCTTTCGGATCATGGCGCGCGGTTATCCTGTCCGGATCATACAACAGCGAAATTTCCTGCTGGGTGTCATTCACAAAGCCCATCAGGGCGCGGCGCGCCCGCAGATCAAAGCGTTTTGCAAAGTTTTCGAGCGCGCGTTCTCCGGAGCGTTTGGAACTGCCGTCCGGCGCCTCGATCACCATCACCGCATCCGCATCCAGCGCGGTAAAGACGATGCCCAACGCGGTAATCTGCTGCAGCCGCGTCACATTGTGCCGCCCGGACCAGCCGTTATCCTCGATCAGCCGGCCATGGCCATCAAACAGATCGTTGAACCACTCGACATTATAGGTAACGATACGCATCACTTGCCCCTGTTCTGAATTTCCTCCCAGGCGCGGTTGATGGCGACCAACCTTTCCTGCGCCATCCGGACAGCTTCCTCGGGCACACCGCGGGCCAGCATTCTGTCGGGGTGGCATTCACGCACAAGGTTTTTCCAGGCGGTGCGGATTGTCTGCGCATCCGCATCCGGCGCAACCCCCAGAACCTCATAGGGGTCGCGTTCGGAATCCGGCACGAAGCGGGCCCTGAGGCTGCGGAACTGGCGCTCGCCCAGCCCGAAGATAGAGGCGATGCGGTGCAGGAACCTGTCCTCGTTCGGGTGATAGGCGCCATCCGCCATGGCGATGTGGAACAACCCTTCCATGACATCGCACAAGACCTCGCTTTTTTCACCAAACATGGATTTGACACGGCGGGCGTATTCCTCAAACCCCGCCACATCCTGACGCGCCAGATTATAGACATGGGCGGCGTGGCGCTCTTCCCCGGCCGGTATCTGAAAAACCTGGCGAAAGGCGGTGACCTCATCGCGCGTGACCTGGCCATCGGCCTTGGCGAGCTTTGCCCCCAGGGCTATGACGGCAATGGTGAAACCGACGCGGTGCTCGGGGGGGGTGCGCAGATGGCTGAAAACATCGCCCAGGCTTTCACCTTTGGCAAGGGCCGAAACGGCAGCGGTTATGCGTTCCCAGAGCGACATCTTGCCAGCCTAGTGGAATATGCGGCCGCTGTCAGGCCAACAATTGAAATGATCCGGTGAAAGGCGCATTGTCACAGGTCGCGCGCGCCGTGCGGCGTGTCAATAACCGCATGGAACGATACGGCCGGCCCCTGTGCAATCGTGACGCGCCCTTCGTCCAGTAGCGGCGCCAGTGCCGCAGAAAGGTTCTGCGCCTCCGGGTGAGTGATCTCCAGCCCCAGCAGGCGGCAGCCGCTCTCGGGCAGAAGCGCGGCGGGATGCGCCCGGCCCTGCCACTGGATCAGCGCGGGAAAGGCACCGGCAAACGGCAGCTTTCCGTTCTCTGGCACCGCCATTTTCCAGCGCAGTTCACCGCGCGACAGCGCCACCGGCTTTCCCACCCCCGGCGGGCTGGCGGCAACGGCCCTGTCCAGATCATCGCAGCGGCAAATCCAGTTGGTCAGGCGCGCAGGGCCCTGGAAATGATCCAGATCGAACCAGCGGGGATGTGCCGGCGGCGGGGCCTCGGGATTGATCGCGATCACCTCCAGGTAAACATCGCCCAGCCTCAGCAGCATGTTATGGGTCCCCATATGGGCATGCAGGCCCCCGGCAACCAGTTTGACGCCCAGCGCCTGTTCGACAGAGGCCACACCGTCGGCCAGGTTTTCCGCTGCAACGGCCAGATGATCCAGATCAAGCATTTCATCCCCCAAAGCGGCACATGCCACCGCTTGGTGCCGCGTGCCGCATAAAAACGCAACCCCTGGCATTGAAAACAGCCTGCAATGGATTACCTAACGCAGAACACTTATACATAACCAAAACAGTCGGAAACCCATATGCCCCTGATACGCGCCTTTGACCGCTTTTTCAAACATGACGCTGCCGGGGGAATTTTGCTGATGCTTTCTGCGGCCATGGCCCTGATTGTCGCCAATTCCGCCCTTGCGCCCTATTATGAAAACCTGCTGGGATCCTATCTGGAAATCAGCCTGAACGGCACCGGGCTGGCCAAGCCTCTGATCCTCTGGATCAATGACGGTCTGATGGCGGTTTTCTTTTTCCTGATCGGGCTGGAACTGAAACGCGAATTGCTGGAAGGCAAACTGAAAAACCCGCGTGACGTTTTGCTGCCGGGGGTGGCTGCACTGGGAGGCATTACCATTCCGGCACTGATCTATGCCGGCTTGAACTGGGGGCAATCCGACACGATCGGCGGCTGGGCCATTCCAGCGGCAACCGATATTGCCTTTGCCCTGGGAATTCTGGCGATGGTAGGCAAACGTGCGCCCGTATCGCTGAAAATCTTTCTGCTGACGCTGGCCATTCTGGACGATCTGGCCGCGATCCTGATCATCGCGCTGTTCTATACGGCAGAACTGAAAATCGACTATCTGCTGATGGCGCTATTGCCGCTGGCCGCCATGTTCTGGCTGAACAGGCGCGCCACCCACCGTGTGGCGCCGATGCTGTTGCTGGGCGTGATCCTGTGGGTTCTGGTGCTGAAATCCGGCGTCCATGCCACCGTTGCCGGCGTGCTGACCGCCTTTTTCATCCCGCTGAAAGACAAATTCGGAAAATCACCGCTGCATGCGCTGGAACACGGGCTCGCGCCCTATGTGCTGTATCTGATCGTGCCGATCTTTGCCTTTGCCAACGCCGGTGTGGTGTTGCAGGGGCTGTCTGTCGCCGATCTGGTTGCACCGGTGCCGCTGGGCGTGGCCCTGGGCCTGTTTGCCGGCAAGCAGATCGGTGTTCTGGGGGCGGTTTTCCTGATGGTCAGGCTGGGGCTGGCACGCTTGCCGCATGGCGCCAACTGGGGCCATATCTATGGCGTGGCCTGCCTGGCCGGGATCGGCTTTACCATGTCACTCTTCATCGGCGCGCTCAGCTTTAGCGACGCCGAGCTGATGAACCAGGTGCGCCTCGGGGTTCTGAGCGGTTCGCTTGCATCCGCCCTTCTGGGCTACGGTGTTCTCCGCCTGTTGCGCCCGACACAACAGACAGCCTGAGCAAGGCCATCCCCCGCCCTCGCGTCTTCCCCTTGTGCAAATATCCCCGGGGTGCGGGGGCAGGCAGCCCCGCGCATGGCCGCATGCCTCCGCAATACCGGGGGGCACAGACCTGCAAACCACATGCCATCAGCCGTTTGTGCGCGCAGCCCGGATCAGCTGCAACACATCCTTTGCCGCATCCGGAATGTTGGTGCCGGGGCCGAATATGGCCTTCACACCGTTTTCATACAGAAAATCATAGTCCTGCTGCGGAATGACCCCGCCGCAAATGACGATAATGTCCTCGGCGCCGGCATCCTTCAGCGCCTGCACCAGCTTGGGCGCCAGCGTCTTGTGCCCCGCCGCCTGCGAGGAAATCCCGACCACATGCACATCGTTGTCGATCGCATCCTGCGCCGCCTCTTCCGGAGTCTGGAACAGCGGGCCGACATCCACGTCAAAGCCGATGTCGGCGAATGCCGTAGCGATGACCTTGGCACCACGGTCATGCCCGTCCTGCCCCATCTTGACCACCAGCATGCGCGGGCGGCGCCCCTCTTCCTCGGCGAATTTTTCAACATCGGCCTGAATGGCGGCAAAGCCCTCGTCGCCTTCATAGGCCGCCCCATAAACGCCGGCCAGTGTTTTCACCTCGGCCCGGTGCCGGCCGAATACCTTTTCCATCGCCATTGAGATTTCCCCTACTGTTGCCCGGGCGCGGGCCGCCTCGACCGCGCGCGACAAGAGATTGCCCTCGCCGGATTGCGCCGCCGCCGTCAGCGCCTCCAGCGCCCCGTCCACCGCCGCCTGATCGCGGCTTTCGCGCAGCTTCTTCAGCCGTGCAATCTGGCTTTCGCGCACCGCCACATTATCGACATCCAGAATGTCGATCGCATCTTCCTTGTCCAGCCGGAACTTGTTCACCCCGACGATCACCTCATCGCCGCGATCCACCGCCGCCTGACGCCGCGCGGCGGCCTCTTCGATCCGCAGTTTCGGCATGCCAGAGGCCACCGCCCTGGTCATGCCTCCCATTTCGTCGATCTCACCAATCAGCTTCCAGGCTTCCTCGGCCAGATCGGCTGTCAGTTTCTCGACATAATATGACCCGGCCAGCGGATCGACCACATGGGTGATACCGGTCTCATTTTGCAGGATCAACTGGGTGTTTCGGGCAATGCGGGACGAAAATTCCGTTGGCAAGGCAATGGCTTCGTCAAAAGAGTTCGTGTGCAGGCTCTGGGTGCCGCCCAGCACCGCGCTCATCGCCTCGTAAGCGGTGCGCACGATATTGTTGTAAGGATCCTGCTCCTGCAAGGACACCCCCGAGGTCTGGCAATGGGTGCGCAGCATTTTCGAGCGCGGATTCCTGGCGTCAAACTCTGTCATGATCCGGTGCCACAGAAAACGCGCGGCGCGCAGCTTGGCAGCTTCCATGAAAAAATTCATGCCGATGGCAAAGAAGAACGACAGGCGGGGCGCGAAATCATCCACCCCCAGACCGCGCTCCATCGCCGCCTTGACGTATTCCTTGCCATCGGCAAGCGTGAATGCCAGTTCCTGCACCAGAGTGGCGCCGGCCTCTTGCATGTGATAGCCGGAAATTGAAATCGAATTGAATCTGGGCATATTTTTCGACGTGAATTCAATGATATCCGAGACAATCCTCATGCTGGGTTCGGGCGGATAGATATAGGTATTGCGCACCATGAATTCCTTCAGAACGTCATTCTGGATGGTGCCCGACAGGGCGGCGCGCTCCACCCCCTGTTCCTCACCCGCAACGATGAATGACGCCAGCACCGGAATGACCGCGCCATTCATCGTCATCGAAACCGAAACCTTGTCCAGCGGGATGCCGTCAAACAGGATCTTCATATCCTCGACACTGTCGATCGCCACACCGGCCTTGCCCACATCCCCCACCACCCGCGGATGATCGGAATCATACCCACGATGCGTGGCCAGATCAAAGGCGACCGAGACCCCCTGCTGCCCCGCATCAAGCGCCTTGCGATAGAACGCATTGCTTTCCTCGGCGGTGGAAAACCCGGCATATTGGCGGATGGTCCAGGGGCGCCCCGCATACATGGTGGCGCGCGGCCCGCGGGTGAACGGCTCAAACCCCGGCATCGCCCCCATATGCGGCAGATCTTCCGCGTCTTCGGCCGCGTAGACCGGGGCAACATCAATGCCTTCAGGCGTGTGCCAGGTCAGATCGGACAAGGGGCGCCCGCGCAGTTCCTTCTCGGCCAGCTTTGCCCAGGCTTCCTTTTTCTTGCTCATGTCACGTTCCTTTTTCCTTTGCCGGCTGCGGCGCGCTTGTTGCTGATCCCTGTGGCCGCCCGTGTTGTCCGCTGCGCCAGCCCCGGATGGTCCGGAAACACGCCGGGATGCCGTGCAGGCCCCATGCTGAACGTGTTTTTTTGCCGCCGGGTACGATAGCTCTTCGGATCCGGGCCAATCCCCCCTATATCGGAAGGAGAAGGAGCCTGAATGAAACCCTTGTTTTCCATTGTACTTGCGGTGTTGCTGCCCATCACGGCAATGGCGCAAACCGATCTGTCGCAAACACCCGATGCCGACAGCGGCCTTACAACCTTTTCCGCCAATGAGGTAAATCTCGACGATTTTCTCTGGATGGCCCGGCCGCTGATAATCTTTTCCGACACCACGGCGGATCCGCGGCTGAAACGGCAGCTGGATCTGCTGGCCGCACGCCCCGAGGACCTGACCGAGCGCGATGTCGTGGTGATCATCGATGACGACAAGGATTCGCAAAGTGAGGCCCGCGAAAAACTGCACCCGCGCGGCTTTGCCCTGGTTCTGATCGACAAGGACGGCAGCGTCATGCTGCGCAAGCCGCTGCCATGGAGCACCCGCGAGCTGTCACGCGCAATCGACAAGACGCCGTTGCGCCAGCAGGAATTGCTGGATGCGCGGGAAAGCGGGTCATAGCAGGCCATCAGTTGCCGCCTCCGGCTTCGTTTCCGGTCTCGGTTCCGGCTTCGTTTCCGGTCTGGCCGCTGCCGCCTTCTGCCTTTGGCTGATCCGCATAGACGAAATAGACCATCGGATAGAGCGTCGGCACCCAGGCGTCGATCGCCTTGCGGACCTTGGGAACATATTTCGGGTCGGTTGCATAGAATGAGACCTTGTAGCCGCCGAGAAAGCCGCGCCGTTCTTTCAGGACAAGCTCCCCCAGTTTGACCCAGTCCGGCCCGACAGCCTGTTTCAGCCAGGTGTCATAGATCATCGCCGCCGGCACGTCATGGCGGATCGCCAGCGGGCCGGCCCAGCCCGGTTGCGGGTCCTCAAGCCGCGTGTGGCGGGCTTCGGAGGAGGCAAGCCCCCAAAGATCCAGCACGTAATCCGGATTATTCCAGGCCACCCAGCCCAGATCGTTCACCGCCACGGGCGCGCGCAGGAAATCCTTGGCAAAGCGTGCCATTTCATGCTGCTGGCTGTAGATCGCCCGGGAATCCGCCGGAAATTCCCGCACCGTGTAAGGCAGGTAAATACCCGACAGAATGGCCAGCGGAGCCAGCCCCAACACACCGACGGCCGGGCTTGGCAGGGCGGTAAACACCTTTGGCAGAAGCACCAGAAAACCCGCCGTCAGCAGGGTCAGGATATAGCCTTCATACCGGTTCAGCCAGCCGAACTGCCCAAACAGCAGATGCGCGCAACCGGCGCCGAAAACCGCAAGCGCCAGCCAGCGCAACGGGCTTTCCCGCAGTGGTTTTGACACGATGAGAAACACCAGGATCAGCAGGGTCAGGGCCCCGGCCACGGCCCCGCCGGCCTGATTGATATTGATCAGAAGTCTGGTCATGGCACGACCCAGCAGGCCACTGTATTCAGCGCCATGCAATGCCAGTTTCGCCTGAATCGAACTGGGCAGAGGCTCCAGCCCGATCGCCACCAGAAACCCGGTATACAAGACCACCGGAACAACGGCGAGTGCCAACGCCAGCAGGCCGCGCCGGCGTTCGCCGGTCAGCAGCAGGACAAGCCCGGCCAGAATGGCAAAGGCAAGCCCCTCAAAGCGCAGAACCGGTGCAAGGAAAATGCCGGCCATCAGGATGGGCCAGTTCGGCTGCCCCTGCAGATAGCGCAGCAATCCATAGAGAATGGCCAGAGTGGCGGCAATATGGGCGGTATGCTCCATCCCGACATAGGCCGTGCTGACCATCAGCGTGGCAATCGGCCCGATTGCGGCAAAAACGAACCCGAACAGGCGCCGCCGCCCCTTGGACCAGCCGGCTGCCACCAGTATCCTGCCCCAGAGCCAGGCCGCCAGAACAAGGGCAACAACGTTCCAGAACAGCGGCAACATCCGCTGGACTGCGGCCGAGGGAAACGGCACCAGCAACAGCGGCCACAGGATGGAAGACGCGGCCGAAGAATATTCGGACGCATTGACCCCATATCGGCCCGACCAGATCTGTTCGGCCATGGCCAGGTGAATATAGACGTCATCCAGCGGGTATTCGAAATGCCCGCCTGTCATCCTCAGCGCCATCAGTTGCAGGGCGGCGAAAAGGGCCAGCGCCCCCCCAACACTGATGATCGGAAACAATTTGTCTGAATGGGCCGTTGACGGCATGAATTTCTCCTGAAAATCCGTTACTCAAATTCCATTATCACATCATCGACGGCAAGGCTGTCGCCTGCGGCGGCGTTTACCTTGACAACGACGCATTTGCGCTCGGCGCGCAGAATGTTTTCCATCTTCATGGCTTCGACCGTGCACAAGGGCTGGCCTTCCTGCACCTCGTCCCCTTCGGCCACGGCCAGGCTGACAATCAGACCGGGCATCGGGCACAACAGCAGGCGTGACGTATCAGGCGGCTGTTTTTCGGGCATGAGGCGGGCCAGTTCCGCCTGGCGCGGCGTGCGCACATGCACCCGCAGATCCGCGCCGCGCAGGCGCATGCGAAACCCGCCGGGAACCTTGCCGGTCTTGATGATCAGCGGGGTGCCATCCACTGTCAGGCGCGCCAGGGTATTTCCGGGCACCCAGTCGGACACCACCCGCAGGTTTGTACCATCCTCAAACCGCACATCCGACCCCGCCGGATCAGCGGCAATGCGCACCGGGTATTCCCTGCCCTGCAGCGCGACCACCCAGTCAGAGCCAACCTTGCGTTCATGGTTGTCCATCCGACCGGAAACCCGGGTGCGGCGAATTTCGGTAACCCGGTACATGGCCGCCGCCGCTGCCGCCACAAGACGCAGCAGATCCTCGGGCAGTTGCGGGCTTTCGAAGCCCTCGGGGTATTCTTCCTCGATAAAGGCGGTGGTGATGTTGCCAGACACGAATTTCGGATGGTCCATCACCGCCGAGAGAAACGGCAGGTTGTGGCCGATCCCTTCCACCTCAAAGCTGTCGAGTGCTGCACGCATGGTTTCAATCGCGCTGCCCCGGTCCGGGCCCCAGGTACAAAGCTTGGCGATCATCGGGTCGTAATACATGCTGATTTCACCACCTTCATAGACGCCGGTATCATTGCGCACCGCCCTTTGCGGCGTGGCCTGCTCGGCCGGCGGACGATAGCGGCTGAGGCGGCCGATTGACGGCAAAAAGTTGCGGTACGGATCCTCGGCATACAACCGGCTTTCGATCGCCCAGCCGTTCAGTTTGATATCCTTTTGCGTCAGCGACAGTTTTTCACCCGCCGCGACGCGGATCATCTGTTCCACCAGATCAACACCTGTGATCAGTTCGGTCACCGGGTGTTCTACCTGAAGCCGGGTATTCATTTCCAGAAAATAGAAGTTTCGCTCACCATCCACGATAAATTCGACCGTGCCCGCGCTCTGGTAATTCACCGCGCGCGCCAGGGCGACGGCCTGCTCGCCCATGGCCTTGCGAGTCGCCGCATCCAGGAACGGGCTGGGTGCCTCTTCGATCACTTTCTGGTTACGGCGCTGGATCGAACATTCGCGCTCGCCAAGATAAATGCAGTTACCGTGACTGTCGCCCAGCACCTGAATTTCAATGTGCCGCGGCTGGGTAATGAATTTTTCAATGAAAATCCGGTCATCGCCAAAGCTGCTGGCCGCCTCGTTCTTCGAGCTTTGAAACCCCTCGCGGGCCTCGTCATCGTTCCAGGCGATGCGCATGCCCTTGCCGCCGCCGCCGGCGCTGGCCTTGATCATCACCGGATAGCCGATCTCGTTGCTGATCTTCACCGCCTCATCAGAATCCGCAATCAGCCCCATATAGCCCGGAACGGTGCTGACACCGGCCTCCTGCGCCAGTTTCTTGCTGGTGATCTTGTCGCCCATGCTTTCAATCGCCGGCACGCCGGGGCCGATAAATGCCACCCCCATATCCGCGAGCGCCTGGGGGAACTTGCTGTTTTCGCTGAGAAAACCATAGCCGGGGTGTACCGCCTCGGCGCCGGTCTGGCGCACAGCCTGCAACACGTTCTCCATGACGATATAGGATTGGTTAGCCGGTGGCGGGCCGATATGCACGGCCTCGTCCGCCATCTGCACATGCAAGGCGTTCTTGTCGGCATCCGAATAGATCGCAACAGTCTGAATGCCCAGCTTGCGCGCGGATTTGATGATGCGGCAGGCGATTTCACCCCTGTTGGCAATCAGGATTTTCTGAAACATTACGCGGCCCTTCCAAGTGATTTTGCCGATGCATCCTGCATCAGGAATTGCAGTCCTGCGCCCAAAAGCGCGCTGTTCATTTCTGTTCTCATTCGCTTCACGACCGGGTCAATAAATCGGGAGGCAGCGTGAAGATCCGTTCCGGAAATCGTGCGAATTACGCCCCCCTTCGTGACGCCAGTTGATCGGTGTTTGCTGCGAGACTCTTGCACAGGGCCGCCCACCTCCGGGGGCCCGGAATAAGGAGGAACACAATGAAAAAACGAAAATTGGGACAAGCCGGTTTGACTGCGGCCGCTGCGCTTGCGGCAGCTACGGTCGGCACGTCGGCCTCTGCGGATAGTGCCGCTGATCTCCGCAAAGAGATCGCCGCGCTGGAAGCACGGGTCAACGGGCTGGAAAACCAGGGTGGTCTGAAATTTGCCAACGGGACGACGGTCACGATTGGCGGATATATCAAAACCGACTTCATTTTCGATTTTGATCAGGCACTGGGTGCCGTGTTCAATGCTGGTGACATCACGGTGCCGAGCACCGGGCTGGATGGCCAGCACTTTCAGGCACAGGCCCGCCAATCCCGGCTTTTCATAAAAACCGAAACGCAAACGTCGCAGGGTCCGCTGAAAACCCATCTGGAATTCGACTTTTTCGGTGGCGGCGGGAACGAGGTCTTTTCGAACTCGTACAATCCGCGCCTGCGTCATGCCTATGGTACCTGGAACGGCTGGACTGTCGGGCAGACCTGGTCGACCTTCATGCCGATCGAAAGCTATCCGACCACGGTTGATTTCGAGGGGCCAAGCGGTATTCCGTTCGTGCGTCAGGCGCAGATTCGCTACACCTTTCCGGCGACGGACAACATCAACATCTCGATTGCGCTTGAAAACTCGGAATTCAGCGGGCGCAATCTCGCAACGGGCGCCAAGATCGGCGAGACGGCCGGCTCGGGTATCAGCGCCAATATTGACCAGTTGCCCGACCTTGTCCTGGCGGCGTCCTGGAGCAATGACAAATCCTTTGTCAAACTTGCGACCGTCTTTCGCCAGTTCAACACGCCGTCGGGTTTTCCGGGAAATGACTCGGCAACCGGTTGGGGGGTAAATCTTTCGGGGCATACCTCTCTCTGGGAGGGCGGCAAGCTGAATGCGTCCATCACCTATGGTGACGGGATCGGGCGCTATCTTATCGATGGGGGCTCGCGCGACGGCTATATTGATCCGGTGACCGGTCAGATCACGACCATCTCGGCCGGAGGTGCGACGATCGGGCTTGAGCAGGTGATTTCGCCCACCCTGACGGGTGGTCTCGCCATCGGCTATTACAAGCTTGACGATGTTCTGCCGGCGTCTGTCGGGGATCCGCTTGAGGATCTGACCACCGTTCACGCCAGCCTGTTCTACAAACCGGCCAAAAACATCACCTTTGGTGGTGAAATCATCTATGGCAAGAAAAGCCTGGTGAATGGCACGGATGCAGATGCGACCCGTCTGCAGACCTCGGTTCAGTTCAACTTCTGATCGACAAGACAAACGGGTGGGCCGGAGTTTCCGGCCCGCCTTTCTGCTGTCTTCCGTTCTGAAAAGAAACGTCAGATTGCAAATGCCGCCTTGTCCGCGGCATTTGCCATATTTATCAGCGGCAAATACCCGCGTCGTCGCAAAGCGCGCCGGCACCAGCGCCGATTGCCGCCCCGGCCAGCACGTTATTGTCGGTCGCATCCGCAATGATTGCGCCGGCTGCCGCCCCCGCAACAGCACGCTCGCCGTCGTTTTCAAGACAGCCCGAAAGGGTTGTGACCAGAATTGCCGCGATAGTCCAAACTTTGATCTGCATGTTTCAGTGCCTCCAACAAGTATTGTTATTGGTGACAAGTATAGCAGACTCGGCGCAGGAAAAAAGAGTCTCACGCAGTTATCTTTCCCCTCGGCGTGGACCTGCCGACCGGAAAGCCGGCGACACAACCCAAAAAAATTGGGTGGCCCAAACAAGAAATGCTTGGACCACCCAGAAGGGGAAGGGTAACGGTATTGACATTGTAAGGCAGACAACTTGCTGGAGGAGCCTGCCTTGGAGAGCACACTGGCGCAGTTTCCGCCCTGATAAAAGGGGATGTATGACGCAAGGTCATTTTGGGCCAAAATCCGCCATATCTGTCTCCGGTCAGGCAGAATCATGCCGAATTTCCGCTTTCAAACAGCTCCGGATAGGTTGTTTTGGCCTTTCTGACGTCAATTTTCAGAAGAGCGTCATAGCTTTCCGGATCAAATGGGTCTTCTGCGGGCACGACTTCGCGACCGAACAGCCAGGAAAGCCGCCCGGCATCCAGATTGCCGCGGGCGAATGATTCTTCGCCGAAATATTCCCATAACGCGGCCATAAACCCCGCATCCGCCCGGCGGTCTGCCGGTTTCCGGTCGGCAAAGCGTTCGCGTGCGACCAGCTTCGGCACACGCTTTTTATTGGGGCGCCGAATGGTGAACTGATAATCCGTGCCCGGAAGACGGCTGGGAAATCCGCGATGCTTCAGCATGACACAGCCCTTTCCGGACAAGGATGTCTCAGGCCATGCTCGTTGCCCGCACGAAGGCTTTCGGCCGCAATCGGCCGAAAGCAATCACTGACGCCGGCGCCGCCAGGTCTAGCCGAGAATATTCCCGCCTGTCGGAGGGGGGGTACCCGGGGTGTTATCACCGCCGCCGTCTTGCCGGCCAGTCGGAGGCGGCGGGCATGGAATACCGCCGACATTGCTGACGGTAACGCCATTGTCGGGCGTACATTCGCTTGGTGGTTCGCATGTCTGTCGCTGGGTGCTGTAAATGTAACCGTTGGTGCATTGCCCGGTCGGCTCACCCAGTTTGTTGAAAACCGGCTCGGCCATGATGGGTGCGGGTGGCGGAGTGGTTTGCGCACAGGCCGCAACCATTGAAACCACTCCGATAGATGTGAAAATACCACGCGTGAACTGCATAAGAATCTCCTTTGGAAAAGAATTCGATTTACGCAGGGTAACCCTATACGCATATCGCGGACAAACCCAATAGCGGAATTCCATACTGTCAAAGGTTCGGGAATGGTTTTGGCATGAAAAGACCCCACTCCCGTTCGGCACGGAACGCGGGGCATCGGCCATGTCTGACAGGCCTGTTGTGGAACAGGCCCTATGGCCTGTCCCACTGATAATTCAGTATTTTGTGTAGGTCGGCTCGGCCTGAACCGGCTCCATGACAACAACTTCTTCGGTTTTCTTGGCACAAGCGGCCACAAAGCCGACGAGGCTGAGAACAATAACGAATTTTGCAGTTTTTGACATTTTAGTCTCCTGTTGATCTTGTGGACCGCACGACAAGCAAACTGCCGCGCGAAATCCGCCGGTGAGATACAGGCACCTTGGGGGGAGCCTTTGGCCACAATAGACGAAAATCTTCTGAAATCATATAGTTGCTTGCGTCTGGGATCAGGTTGTGACTCGAATGCATCATTATTGCACTTACGACAACAACGGGCCGCAACATATTGTGGTTGTGTCATAATCCCTCCCACTCACAGGTATGCCCATTTCGGTGGAACGCCTCGAAAAACTGGGTGATTTCCGGGTCTGGCTCTCCAAATTCGATGGGTTGATCGGAAAGGGATACGATAATCTGCTGCGGCTGCAATGCCGATTTGTCGATCCAGTCAAGCGCGAAAACCTCGCACAGATACATCATATCGGCTTCGGCCTGATCAAAACTTATGCTGCCACCTTTGCGGGCAATTCCAGGGGCGACAAAGCGAAACCGCATCGTCAGCCCTGTTTCGCCCTGATCCTCCTGAATGACCTCAAGCAGGGTGACGGGCTGGCCGGAGGGCACAGCAATAGTGTCCTGGGCAAGCACCGCCGGCGAACCCGCCCAAATCAGGCCGCAAACAGCCAGTATGCCTATCCTGTTTTTCAGCCTCATAGCGGAATATTATCGTGCTTTTTCCATGGGTTCTGCTGTTGCTTGTTGCGCAGGCTGGCAAAGGCGCGGCAAATACGCCGACGGCTGGCCGAGGGGGTGATCACCTCGTCGATAAAGCCCTTTTCCGCCGCCACAAACGGATTGGCAAAGCGTTTTTCGTAATCCGCGGTGCGGGCGGCGATCTTTTCCGCATCTCCCAGCTCGCTCCGATACAGGATTTCCGTCGCCCCCTTGGCCCCCATCACCGCGATTTCCGCCGAGGGCCAGGCATAGTTGAAATCACCCCGCAGATGTTTGGAGGACATGACATCATAGGCCCCGCCATAGGCCTTGCGGGTGATCAGCGTGACCTTGGGCACAGTGGCCTCGCCATAGGCAAACAGCAATTTTGCCCCGTGCTTGATGACGCCGCCGTATTCCTGGCTGGTGCCGGGCAGAAATCCGGGCACATCGACCAGCGTCAGCAGTGGAATTTCAAACGCATCACAGAACCGCACAAACCGCGCGGCCTTGCGGCTGCTGTCAATATCAAGGCACCCCGCCAGCACCATCGGCTGGTTGGCCACCACCCCCACGGTGCGCCCCTCCAGACGCAGAAACCCGGTGATGATGTTCTTGGCAAAGGCCTCCTGAATTTCATAGAAATCGCCCTCATCCGCCAGTTTGAAGATCAACTCCTTCATGTCATAGGGTGTGTTCGGGTTGTCCGGCACCAGTGTATCAAGCGCCGGCTCAACCCGGTCGGGATCATCGAAAAACGGCCGCACCGGCACTTTGGAGCGATTGTTGAGCGGCAGGAAATCGACCAGCCGGCGCACTTCGCTCAGGGCCTCGACGTCATTCTCGAACGCCCCGTCCGCCACGCTCGACTTTTTCGTATGCGTGCTGGCGCCGCCCAGTTCTTCGGCGGTGACTTCCTCGTTCGTCACGGTTTTCACCACGTCCGGCCCGGTGACAAACATGTATGAACTGTCTTTCACCATGAAGATGAAATCGGTCATCGCCGGGCTGTACACCGCCCCGCCGGCGCAAGGCCCCATGATGACGCTGATCTGCGGCACCACGCCACTGGCCATGATGTTGCGCTGGAACACCTCGGCATAGCCGGCAAGGCTGGCCACACCCTCCTGGATACGGGCGCCGCCACTGTCATTCAGCCCGATCACCGGGGCGCCGTTCTGCATCGCCATATCCATGATCTTGCAGATTTTCTGCGCATGGGTTTCCGAAAGGGAGCCGCCAAACACCGTGAAATCCTGGCTGAACACATAAACCAGCCGGCCATTGATCGTGCCCCAGCCGGTGACCACGCCATCGCCTGCCGGACGGTCCTTTTCCATGCCGAATTCGGTGCAGCGATGGGCCACGAACATGTCAAATTCTTCAAAGCTGTCCTCGTCCAGCAGCAGATCAAGCCGTTCGCGGGCCGTCAGCTTGCCTTTCTTGTGCTGCGCCTCGATACGCCGCGCGCCGCCGCCCATACGCGCGTTTTCACGGCGCCTTTCCAACTCGTTCAGGATATCTTTCATGCGGAAGGCCTCTGGTTGCTGCCCCGACAGACTACCCGCTGCCCGCGGCGACGCAAAGCAGATTTCCGAATATTTGCAAACTATTGACAATGAGCCATTAGCATATTGAATAATTGCAAATCCTCTGTGCATGAACATGTGCAGATATGCACGTCCCGCAGGCAGGTCTGCGGCTGGACAAGGCGCCGCCGCAGGCATACGGCTGTCGCATGGCTGCTTTACCCGAATCCCGTTTTCTTGACCGCGAGACCCCGCCGCATATCGCCACCCTGATCCTGATGGCCGGGATTGCGGCGCTGACGATGAACATGTTCCTGCCCTCGCTGCCGGCGATGACGGCCTATTTTCGCACCGATTACCGGCTGATGCAGCTTTCGGTTGCGCTGTATCTGGCTGTCAGCGCGGTGTTGCAGGTTCTGGTCGGCCCCCTGTCGGACCGCTTTGGCCGCCGCCCGATCATTCTGGGCGCGGTGGCGTTGTTTCTGCTGGCCACGTTGGGCTGCCTGTTTGCCCCCAACATACAGATTTTTCTGATTTTTCGCATGGCGCAGGCAGTAATTGCCACCTCGATGGCGCTGTCACGTGCCGTGGTGCGCGACATGGTGCCCGGCGCACAGGCGGCATCAATGATCGGCTATGTCACCATGGGGATGGCCGTTGCCCCGATGATCGGCCCATTGATCGGCGGTGTTCTCGACAGCTTTTTCGGCTGGAAGTCTAGCTTCTGGCTGCTGTTTGCTCTGGGAGGCATGCTGCTGGCTCTGCTCTGGCGGGATCTGGGCGAGACCATGGCGCGCAATGACAGCAGCTTTATCCAGCAGTTGCGCCAGTATCCCGCCCTGCTCGCCTCGCGCCGGTTCTGGGGCTATTGCCTTTCGGCGGCTTTTGCCTCGGGTGCCTTCTTTGCCTATCTTGGCGGCGCGCCTTTCGTCGGCAAGGAGGTTTTCCACATGAACGCCATCTGGCTGGGGTTTTCCTTTGGCGCGGTTTCGTTCGGCTATATGATGGGGAATTTCCTGTCCGGGCGGTTTTCCAGCAGAATCGGCATGAACCGGATGGTGCTTTGGGGCGCGTTGATTTCCGTCGGAGGGACCGGCACATCGCTGCTGCTGTTCTACCTGGGGCTGGGGTCTGCCTATGTGTTCTTTACCTTCATGGTGGCTGTGGGCATCGGCAATGGCATGGTCCTGCCCAACGCCAACGCCGGCATGCTGAGTGTACGGCCAAATCTGGCCGGCTCGGCATCCGGCCTGGGCGGGGCCATTCTGATTGGCGGCGGCGCGGCACTCTCGGCGTTTTCCGGTAGCCAGCTTGGGCCGGATACCGGTGTTTTTCCGCTCTTGTGGATCATGTTTGGCAGCGCGGTGATGGGGGTGATTTCCATCCTCTATGTCATTTGGCGCGAACGCCGGATCGGCCCGCTGGACGAAATGCTCTGAGCCCTTGCAGGGCAGGCTTTGCAAAGGCTAACCTGTGACAAGGCAAATCTGCAAACTGTTGAAACGGAATTTCAGGTGGCAACCCAGAAACTATATGCCGGTGCAAAGCTGCGCGAAGTGCGCACGCGTCTTGGTCTGACCCAGAAAGCCTTTGCGGAAAAGCTCGGGGTCAGCCTGCCCTATCTGAACCAGATGGAAAACAACAACCGCCCGGTCAGCACCGGGGTTGTTCTGGCCCTGGCGCAGGAGTTCGGCTTTGACGTTACCGAACTGTCCAGCGGCGACACCGAGCGGATGGTCAGCGACATGCGCGAAGCGCTGGCCGATCCGGTGTTTTCCGATGACAGCCCTCCGCTGGCCGATCTGCGTCTGGCCGCGTCAAACGCCCCGGCCCTGGCGCGGGCCTTTCTCAACCTGCACCGGGCCTATCGCCAGACCCACGAACGCCTGGCCTCGCTGGACGAGGCCCTTGGCCGCGAGGACGCGCGGGTCCAGCCCAGCCCCTGGGAGGAAGTGCGCGACTTTTTCCATTATTGTAACAACTATATCGACCCGGTCGACCATGCCGCCGAGCATTTCGCCTGCCCCGACGGCCAGCGGCGCGACATCAGGGTGGCCGCTATCGCTGCGCTGCGCGCGGCCGGAACCGAAGTGGAATACGCCGACACGGCGGTGCTGCGCCGCTATGATCCGGCAACGCGCAGGCTTGTGCTTTCGGCCCGCGCGGATCTGCCGACACAGCGGTTTCAACTGTTGCACCAGCTTGCCCTGCTGACGCAAGACACCCTGCTCGACGCCACCCTTGATCTGGCCCGGTTCCAGACACCGGAGGCCCGCGCCATCGCCAAGATCGGCATGGCAAACTATTTTGCCGGCGCGGCGCTGCTGCCCTACCGCGCCTTCCTGGAGGCCGCCGGCGAAACACGCCATGATCTTGAGCGGCTGGCCAACCGTTTCAGCGCCTCGATCGAACAGGTCGCGCATCGTCTGTCGACCCTGCAACGCCCCGGCGCCCAAGGCATTCCGTTTTTCTTTGTCAGGGTCGATCAGGCCGGAACCATTACCAAGCGCCATTCGGCAACCCGGCTGCAATTTGCCCGGTTTGGCGGCGCCTGCCCCTTGTGGAATGTGCACAGCGCCTTTGAAACACCGGGGCGGTTCCTGCGGCAGTTGGCCGAAACACCGGACGGCGTGCGCTATCTGTGTCTGGCGCGCGACGTGTCAAAGCCCGGTGGCGCCTTCCATTCGCCAACCCGCCGCTATGCAATCGGGCTGGGGTGCGAGGTAAAACACGCCGGGAACATGGTCTATGCCGATGGCATGGACCTGTCCGGCGCGTTTGACCCGATCGGCATATCCTGCCGCATCTGCGAACGCACCGACTGCCATCAGCGCTCGGTGCCGCCGCTTGAGCGAAAACTGCGCATCAACCCCGATGCCCGCGGCGTTCTGCCCTATGAGGTAGAAGGTTAGGGCGCAGAATCTTGATTTGCATCATCGGAATTTGGCAAAAACGGCAGGTTCGCGCCCGCCGTTGCGCTGGAAGCGCCCTAGGCGTGGAGTCTCATAGACCACAGGGGACTTTACCCGCCCCGGTTTCCTGCCTAAAGCTGAAACAGCAGACAGGGAGGAAATCATGGAACTCGAAGGCAGCCGCAGCATCGCCGCCGATTGTGCTACCGTATGGAAGCATCTGAATGACCCCGAAACGCTGAAAGCCTGCATCCCCGGCTGTCAGGAACTGACCGGAAACCCGCAGGACGGTTTCGAGGCGGTTGTGAAACAGCGCATTGGCCCGGTAAAGGCCACCTTCAAGGGCCGGGTCGAACTGTCGGATATCGTCGAAGGCGAAAGCTACCGCATTTCCGGAGAAGGCAAAGGCGGCATCGCCGGGTTTGCCAAGGGGGGCGCATCGGTCCGGCTGACACCGACAGACGAGGGCTGCACGCTGACCTACGACGTAGAGGCAAAGGTCGGCGGCAAACTGGCGCAACTGGGCAACCGGCTGGTGCATGGGTTTGCCAAGAAAATGGCCGATCAGTTTTTCACACGGTTTCAGGATGTTGTCGAGGAACGCGACGAGGAAGCCGACCAGCAGGCCGGCTGATCACCCGCGCCAGCCCCACCCCCTGCCGGTTGCCTGTTTCTGATTCATCTTCACCGGCAGGGCGTTACTGTGCGCTCAGATCTTTGCGTTTTCTTCCGCAAGGATCATCTGAAAAATCGCGTCCTTCAAGGCCAGCCGTTTTTTGCGCATTTCCGCCATATGCAGATCATCCGTCGGCTCGACATCCGTTTCCGCCCGATGTACCTGCCGGTTCAACTCGTGGTAATCATCCAGAAGCCGGGAAAAATGCGCATTCGCCTGTTTCAGATCATGTATGGTTTTCGCATGATCCGGCAACTCGTCCAGGATCTCGTGTGGGGTGTTGGACATGCGTTTCTCCTCTTGTTTTGCCCTGTTTCAAACACAGGTTATCCCTGCCGAGTCAACGCAACTTTGATCAGGATCAGATTTTTGGGCAAAATTTTTCAGCATATCCAAAAGCTGGCCGGCTCTATCGTTGGGAAATCTGCCAATCCGGATTGATCCACGGATCAACGGCTTCGGCCGCCAATGGCGCGTGGCCAAGGATGTGATCCGCCATCTTTTCGCCAACCATGATCGAGGGCGCATTCAGGTTTCCGTTGGTAATGCGTGGAAAAACCGAACTGTCGGCAACCCGCAGCGCCGCAACCCCGATCACCCGGCCTTCCGGGTCGACGACGGCCATCGGATCATCCGCAGCCCCCATTTTGCAGGTGCCGCAGGGGTGAAAGGCGCTCTCGACATGGTCGCGAACAAAGCTATCCAGTTCGTCATCGCTCTGCACATCCGCGCCGGGCTGAATCTCGTGCTTTATATGGGGTTTGAAAGCATCCTGTGCGAAAATCTCGCGGGTCAGGCGGATGCAGGTGCGGAAATCCTGCCAGTCCTGATCCCGCGACATGTAATTGAACAGGATACCCGGCGCCACCTTCGGATCAGCCGACGCCAGTGTCACCGCCCCGCGCGATCGGCTGCGCATCGGCCCCACATGCGCCTGAAACCCGTGCCCCTCGGCGACCGCCCTACCGTCATAACGCACCGCCATCGGCAGGAAATGATATTGGATATCGGGGTATTCGACCCCAGCCTGCGACCGAATGAATGCGGCACTTTCAAACTGGTTGCTGGCGCCAAGGCCGGTTTTGGTGAACAGCCACTGCGCCCCGATCAGGGCTTTGGAAAACAGGTTCCAATAGCGGTACAGCGTGATCGGCTGTTTGCTGGCATACTGGATATACAACTCCAGATGGTCCTGAAGGTTCTGCCCCACCCCGGCCCGGTCCGCGACCACATCAATGCCGTGTTCGGCCAGATGCGCTGCCGGACCGATACCCGACAACATCAGCAATTTCGGCGAATTGATCGAGGAGGCCGCAAGGATCACCTCGCGCCGCGCGCGGATCACCTCGATCCTGCCACCGCGTTCGACCTCGACACCCACGGCGCGCCCGCCCTCGATCACCACCCGCCGCGCCAATGCACGGATCAGATCGCAATTCGACCGCTTCAGCGCAGGCCGAAGGTAGGCATTGGCCGCCGACCAGCGCCGCCCGCGCCAGACGGTCTGCTCCATCGGGCCGAACCCCTCCTGTTTTTCGCCGTTGTAGTCGTCGGTCAGCTGGTATCCCGCCTGTGCGCCGGCCTGAACAAATGCGTGATACAGCGGATTGCGGCGTGGCCCGCGCGTCACATGCAACGGCCCGTCCCTGCCCCGCCAGGCCGCATCCCCCCCGTGCCCGCCGGAATGCCAATGCTCCATCCGTTTGAAATAGGGCAACACATCGGCATAGGCCCAGCCCTGCGCCCCTTGCCCGGCCCAATGGTCGTAATCGCGCGCATGGCCCCGCACATAGACCATGCCGTTGATGCTGGAAGAGCCGCCAATCACCTTGCCACGCGGACAGGCCAGCCGCCGCCCGCCCAAATGCGGTTCGGGCAGGGTTTTGAAGCCCCAGTCATAAATCTCCATATTCATCGGATAGGACAGCGCCGCGGGCATCTGGATGAACGGCCCGGCATCGGTGCCGCCATGTTCGATCACCAACACCGAGGCCCCTGCCTCGCTGAGCCGGTACGCCAGCGCACAGCCTGCCGACCCGGCGCCGACAATCACATAGTCCGCCCGCATCAGCCAGCCCCTTCAGCCCGCAAGACTTCATAGGAAACCATCACATGTTCCCGAAAGGCCGTCCGGCTCTGCAATCTGGCATAATAGGCATCAATCACAGGGCGGGATCGGCGTGGAATATCAATATCATAATAGCGAAACAGCACATGGCCGATTACCACGTCGGCCAGCGTAAAATCCGCCCCCATGACGTAAGGACTATCCCCCAGCTGCGCTTCCAGACGGCCCAAATATCCATCAAACCTGTCCAAAGCCAGCGTCAGCGCGGCCTCGTCCCGCGCCACCGCCGCCGTGCGCACCCGCGCCCAGAAAATAGGCCCGGTGAAATCGCGGGCGAAATGCGCCTTGCCCCATTCGGCCCACATGTCTACCCGCGCCCGTGCTGCAGGATCCGCGGGCCAGAAGGCCCCGCCATCGCCGTATTTCGCCGCCAGATAGCGCAGAATCGCGCAGCTTTCCCAAAGCACCAGATCTCCATCCCGAATGGTCGGCACCAGCCCATGCGGGTTCATTGCCAGATAGTCCGGTGTATCAATTCCGCCGAAATCCAGGCCATAATCCAGCCGTTCATAATCCAGCCCCAACTCGCCGATGCCCCACATCACCGCCTGCACATTGGATGAGGTTGCCCGCCCGTAAACCGTGATCATTCCTGCCCCCTAAAACGGCGCATCCACCGCCCCCATCGCCACATAAACCGATTTCAACTGGCTGTAGTGTTCGATCGCCGCCTTGGAATTCTCGCGCCCGATGCCCGACATCTTGACCCCGCCAAACGGCGCCTCGACCGGCGCCAGATTATAGGTGTTGATCCAGCAGGTCCCGGCCTGAAGTACCCCTGCAACCCGATGCCCGCGGGTCAGATCGGTGGTAAATACGCCACCGGCCAGCCCGTAAGGCGTGTCATTGGCCCGCGCGATCACCTCGGCCTCGTCCTCGAAATCCAGTACCGACATCACCGGGCCAAAGATTTCCTCGCGCGCGATCACCATGTCATCCGTCACATCGGCAAACACCGTCGGCTGAATGTAGAACCCGTCACGGTTCAGGCGTGCGCCGCCAGTCACCAGCCGCGCGCCCTCTTCAACCCCCTTGCCGATATAGCGCTGCACGATGCCCAACTGCCCCTCGGACACCATCGGCCCGAAATTCGTCGCCTCGTTCAGCGGATCGCCAATCACCGCCGCTTCGACCCGTTCTTTCAACCGTGCCAGAAACGCCTCTTTGATGCCCTTTTGCACGAACACCCGTGTGCCGTTGGAACAGACCTGCCCCGAGGAATAGAAATTCCCCAGAATGGCGCCGCCCACCGCGTCCTCGATACTGGCATCATCAAACACGATCAGCGGGGATTTGCCGCCCAGTTCCATCGTCACATGTTTCATTTGGGCCGCCGCCGCCGCATAGACCTTCTGCCCCGTCGGCACCGAGCCGGTCAGTGAAACCTTGGCCACGCGCGGGTCGGTCACCAATGACGCGCCCACCTCGCCCATGCCCTGCACCACATTGAAAATGCCCGCAGGCAGGCCCGCTTCATGCAATATCTCGGCCACTTTCAGCGCGCCCAGCGGCGTGGTTTCGGAGGGTTTGAACACCATCGCATTGCCACAGGCCAGCGCCGGCGAGGCCTTCCAGCAGGCGATTTGTGTGGGGTAATTCCATGCGCCGATCCCCACGCAAACCCCCAAGGCCTCACGCACGGTATAGACGAAATCACCGCCGCCCAGCGGGATATGCTCGCCGGTCAGCGCGCCGGCCAGACCGCCGAAATATTCCAGCGCATCGGCGCCCGAGGTGGCATCGGCCACCAGCGTTTCACTCAGCGGCTTGCCCGTGTCCATCGTCTCCAGAATGCTGAGATCGCGGTTGCGGGTGCGGATAATATCGGCCGCGCGGCGCAGCACCCGCCCCCTCTCGGTGCCGCTCATCGCCGCCCATTCACCCTGCGCCGTTCTGGCGGCGGCCAACGCCTGATCCACCACCGCCGGGGTGGCGGCATGAAGGCGCGCGATCACTTCGCCGGTGGCGGGATAGATCACCTCGAGCGGGGTGCCGCAGGTATCTTCGACATAGGTGCCATTGATGAAATGGCTGGCTGGGGGTTGGGCATCGTGTTTCAAGGTTTCATGCCTCCGGCGGGGATATTTTCAGAACAAAGATGATCAGACAGCATCATCTCCAGACAGGCCAGCACCCGTTCCGAGGCGCGCTGGCCGTCGGGTTTGCTGTCGCGCAGGGCATGACGGATATACAGACCATCAATCAGGGCAGCGATATTGGCCGCCATTTCAGATGCCGCTGCCCCGACCAGCGGGCGCAAATCATGGATGAGGTTCGAGCGCAACCGCGCCTGATACAGCTGCAAAAGCCGCCTTGCCCCTTCCGAGGTCTGGGCCTGCACGTAGAAGTTCATCCAGGCACTGATCACCTCACTGCGGAAATTACCCGCCTCGAAACTGGCGCGGATAATCGCCTCGAGCCGCTCCCGCGGCCCCTTTGCCAACGTCAAGGCCGCCCGCACCTGTGCCCCGTATACGCTCAGAATATGGCGCATGGCGGCCACGAATATCTGCTCTTTGCTGCCAAAATAGTGATGCGCCAGCCCGCTGGAAACGCCGGCGCGTTTGGCGATCTGGCTGACGGTGACATCCAGAGACCCGGCGCGGCCGATTTCTGTAATCGTGGCTTTCACCAGAGCGTCGCGTCGGATAGGTTCCATTCCAAGCTTGGGCATGTTTTTCTCCAAAAGACTTGCCAGACCAAGCTTGATACCTTTTAATTGACTCGTCAATCAATAAAAACCGGGAGCCGAACATGAAACTCAAAACCACTCTTTGCGCCTTGGCTGTTGCCGCATTTGCCGGGCAGGCAGGCGCCGCCGGCTGCGACAAGGTCACTTTCTCTGATGTAGGCTGGACAGATATCACCGCCACAACCGCCGCAACAACAACGGTATTGCAGGCGCTTGGCTATGATACGGACATCAAAATCCTGTCCGTTCCGGTCACCTACGAGGCCATGGCCAAGGGGGATGTGGACGTTTTCCTGGGCAACTGGATGCCCACGATGGAAAGCAATATTGCCCCCTACCGTGACGCCGGAACGGTTGACACGGTGCGCGCCAATCTCGAAGGGGCCAAATACACGCTGGCCGTCAACAAGGCCGCCGCCGATCTGGGAATCAAGGATTTTGCCGATATTGCCAAGCATCGGGATGCGCTGGACGGCAAGATTTACGGGATCGAGCCGGGCAATGACGGCAACCGTCTGATCATGGAGATGATCGACAAGGATGCCTTTGGCCTGAAGGGGTTCAAGGTTGTCGAGAGCTCGGAACAGGGGATGCTGGCCCAGGTGGCGCGCGCCGACAAGAAAGGCGAGCCGATCGTGTTCCTCGGATGGGAACCGCACCCGATGAACGCCAATTTCGACATGAGCTATCTGACCGGCGGCGATGACTGGTTCGGGCCGGATTTCGGCGGTGCTACGGTTTATACCAACACCCGCGCCGGGTATGTGAAGGAATGTCCGAATGTCGGCAAGTTGCTGGAAAATCTCGTCTTTACCCTGCCGATGGAAAACGAGATCATGGGCGCAATCCTGAATGACGGCGAAGATCCGGCCAAAGCGGCCACGGCCTGGATGAAAGCGCATCCGGATGTGCCGCTGGGCTGGGTTGCGGGCGTGACCACCAAGGATGGTGGCGACGGCGCGGCTGCAGTCAAGGCGGCCCTGGGGCTGTAATAAAACCGGCATGGCCCTGCCGCAGTGTCCGACGGGGCCATCCCTGCTCACAACAATAAAAGGCGCCCGGAATTGCGGGCCACAGGGAGGGCGGCATGCATTGGCTGACCGACACCAAAATTCCGATTGGCAAATATGCCAAACAGGTGATTGACTGGTTGCAGGATACCGCCGAGCCATTCTTTGACTGGCTGTCCTGGGTTCTGGAAAACCTGATCAACGCCATTCTCTGGATTTTGCAGACCCCGCATCCGCTGATCATCATAGCCGTTTTTGTTGGCCTGACCTATGCGCTGCAACGCAGTTGGAAATCAGCGCTGCTGATCCTGCTGGGGTTTCTGTTCATTCTCAATCAGGGCTATTGGGAGGCCACGACCGAAAGCCTGACGCTGGTGCTTTCGGCCTGTGTCGTCTGCATGGGGCTGGGCGTTCCGATCGGCATTGCCGCGGCACACCGTCCGCACCTGTTTCGCATGATGCGTCCGGTGCTGGATCTGATGCAGACCCTGCCCGCTTTTGTCTATCTGATCCCGGCGATCATCTTTTTCGGCATCGGCATGGTGCCGGGGCTGATCGCCACGGTAATCTTCGTGCTGCCGGCTCCGATCCGGCTGACGCAACTGGGCGTGGCCTCGACCCCCAAACCCCTGCTGGAAGCGGCCGAGGCCTTTGGCGCCACGCGCCGCCAGACCCTGTGGAAAATCGAACTGCCCTATGCCTTTCCACAGATCATGGCCGGGCTGAACCAGACCATCATGCTGTCGCTTTCCATGGTGGTGATTGCCGCGCTTGTCGGGGCGGACGGGCTGGGGGTGCCGGTGGTGCGCGCCCTCAATTCGGTCAATACGGCGCTGGGATTTGAAAGCGGCTTCATCATCGTGGTTGTTGCCATCATGCTGGACAGGATGCTGAGGATCGAGCGCAAATGAGCACAGCGGTAAAGTTCGACAAGGTCTCCATCGTTTTTGGCGACAAGCCGGCGAGCGCCCTGCCGCATATGGATGCCGGAAAATCCCGCGAAGAGGTGCAGGCCGCCTCTGGGCAGGTGCTGGGGGTGCATGATTGCTCGCTTGATGTGCAGGAAGGCGAAATTCTGGTGCTGATGGGCCTGTCCGGCTCGGGCAAATCCACACTTTTGCGGGCGGTGAACGGGCTGAATCCGGTGGTGCGCGGGCAGGTTCTGGTGAATGATGGCCGCGAAATGGTCGATGTGACCCACGCCGGTGCCGCCACGTTGCGCAATATGCGACTGACCAGAATAGCCATGGTATTTCAACAATTTGGCCTGCTTCCCTGGCGCTCGGTGCGTGAAAATGTCGGGCTGGGGCTGGAACTGGGCGGCATGGCCAGAGCCGAGCGCGGCGCGCGTATTGACGAACAACTGGCGCTTGTCGGATTGTCCGACTGGGCCGACCGCAAGGTGGCCGAACTGTCGGGCGGCATGCAACAGCGGGTCGGGCTGGCGCGCGCCTTTGCCACCCGTGCGCCGATCCTGTTGATGGACGAGCCGTTTTCGGCGCTCGATCCCTTGATCCGCACCCGGCTTCAGGACGAGTTGCTGGAACTGCAACAGCGCCTGAAACGCACAATCATTTTCGTCAGCCATGATCTGGACGAGGCGTTCAAGCTGGGGGACCGCATTGCGATCATGGAAGGTGGGCGCATCGTGCAATGCGGCACGCCACGCGATATTTTCACCGATCCGGCAAACGATTACGTGGCGGATTTCGTGGCGCATATGAACCCGCTGGGTGTTCTGACCGCGCGCGATGTCATGGGGCCGGTTGCTGGCCCCGAGCCGGAAATCCAGGTTCCGGCAAGCGAGATCATCCAGCATGTGATGGAGCAGGTTCTCCGGTCAGACAGCCCGGTGGGCGTGCGGGAAAATGACCGCTTGATCGGCCAGATTACCCGGCACGATGTCCTGCAGAAACTGCTGGATCCACGCAGCCAGACCCAGGGCGTAGACCTATAAACCCTGCACCGCTGGCGGGATTGTCACTTCACCTCAACTCGCTGATAATCAACCAGATTACGGCACTCGTTAAGCTATCCTCACAGGTAAAATCTGCCAAACCAGTGGCGCAGGGTTTATAGGTCTACGCCCTGGGGTCAGGATCCAAAGTTC
>JALSRG010000085.1 GCA_026984915.1 Marinosulfonomonas sp.
TGGTGCAACACACCTCGGCCTCGCTGTTGATCCAGGAAAACGCCGATCCCGAAGTGCAGACCGATCTGCAGAACTTTTTCCACCGGCTGGTGCCGCCCACCACCGACCCGAAGATGGCTTACCTCACCCACACCTATGAGGGCCCCGACGACATGCCGGCGCATATCAAGGCGGCAATGTTGCCGGTCAGCTTGTCAATTCCTGTCCAAAATGGCCGGATGCGGCTGGGGGTGTGGCAGGGAATATATCTGTTTGAACACCGCGCCGCGCCGCATATGCGGCAAGTCGCGGCATATTTGAGCCAAGTATAAAGGAAATCACATGTATTATATCATGCGCCTGCCGATTGCCTTGCTGACCCTTGCAGCCACCGCCACGGCGGGTTTTGCCGAATGCGCCACGCCGCAAGACACATTCCTGAGTTGCACGTTCTCGAACGGGCGCAAAGCCGTGGACGTCTGCGTGGAAGGGGACATGTTCACCTATCGCTTTGGCCGTGTTGGCAAGGCCCCCGATCTGGCCCTGTCTGTTCCTGTCATTGACGCCGAATATACCCCGTGGCCGGGGATTGGCCGCGCAATATGGGAAACAGTGACCTTTCATAACGACAAGACAAGCTATGTGGTCGCCGGCGTCATTGACCGTAAATTTTCCGACGATGAAAAGGATGAAATACAGGCCGAGATTGGCGGAATGATCGACGTGAACGAGGGCGGGGAAACGCTGGCCACTCTGGAATGTGATCCGGGATCGGTCAATTTCGGCTACGGGGGCAGTATTTATGACGCGAAAACCGCCGCGGGCCAATGCTATAACCTTGAGGAACAGCGCTGGGAAAACTGCCAGTAGGCCAGCGCGCGCGCCCTTTATTCAGGCGCGCGCCCGTGGGGGTGTGTCAGTCGTCCAGAACGAATGTTACCATCATATTGACGCGGAATTCACTGACTTTGCCGTCTTTGACTTTGACTTTCTGCTCTTTCACCCAGGCGCTGGTAATGCCGCGAAGGGTTTTGGAGGCGCGTTTGACACCATTTTCAACGGCGTCGTCAAAGCTTTTGGATGAGGTTGAGGAAATTTCGGTTACACGTGCAGTACTCATGACAGTCTCCTTTGTTTCGGATGCAGCCATGTTGGCATGAAACGGATAGCCGACAAAGGTTAATGCGTGAAATTCGCGCAGATGTTATCTGACCGGGCCGGTTCAGATTGACACGGCACCGGTCGCAACATCGTAAATCAGTTTCAGGTTCAGCGTAATGATGATGGCCGAAATGATCCAGCAGGCCCATGTCAACCAGCGCGGAGCCGGCAGGCCGTTCATCTTGCGCCTATCGGCCGTAAACAGCACCAGTGGCACCATGGCAAACGGGAGTTGCAGGCTGAGCATGACCTGGGACAAAACCAGCAGCCGAGCTGTGCCGCTCTCGCCATATAGAATGGTTGCCACCAATGCGGGAACGATGGCAATGCCACGGGTAATCAGGCGGCGTTTCCAGGGGGCCAGCTTGAAGTTGATGAATCCCTCCATGATGATCTGCCCCGTCAGGGTTGCTGTCACGGTCGAATTCAGCCCCGATGCCAACAGCGCCACCGCAAACAGGACGGAGGCCAGCGACGTGCCCAGCATTGGGCCGAGCAACTCATACGCGTCCTGAATTTCCGCCACCTCGAATTTTCCGGCAGTGTGGAAGGTTGCAGCAGCAAGGATCAGGATCGAGGCATTTATGAACAGCGCGAACATCAGCGCCACAGTGGAATCAATCGTGCCCATGCGGATTGCGTCCAGCTTGTCGGCGCGGGTGGGGCCAATGTTGCGGGTCTGGATGATCGAGCTATGTAAATAAAGGTTATGCGGCATGACCGTTGCCCCGAGAATTCCCAGCGCAAGAAACAGCATGTCGGGCGATTTCAGGATGTCGCGTTGCGGTATGAACCCGCGCAAAACGTCCCCCCAGACCGGTTGGGCATAGGCCATTTCAATCGCGAAACAGGTGAAGATCAGCAAGGTCAGGGTGATGACGAAGGCCTCAAGCAGGCGAAACCCCTTGCCCTGCAACCACAGGATCAGGAACACATCCAGCGCTGTCAGCACCACGCCGATTTCCAACGGGATGCCGAACAGCAGGTTCAGCCCGATGGCGGTGCCGATCACCTCGGCCAGATCGGTGGCAACGATCGCCCCTTCGGCCAGGATCCACAGAACATACCCGACGGGAAGCGGAAAGGCATCGCGGCTGGCTTGCGCCAGATCGCGGCCCGACGCCACACCTAGGCGAAGTGACAAGGCCTGCAGCAGGATCGCCATGACGTTGGAAATCAGGATCACCGACAGCAACGTATAGCCGAAGGCTGATCCGCCCGCCAGTGACGTGGCCCAGTTGCCAGGGTCCATATAACCGACGGCCACCAGATAACCGGGGCCGAAAAAGGACAGCAACCGCTTGATAAAGCGGCCTTTTGACACACGGATACTGGCGTTGGATTGCTCCAGCGTCTTTCCGGTTTTTTCCCTTTGCCAGCCGGTTCCGGTTGTCATGATCGCCGTTTCCAAAATTGAAAATGAGAATTATTCGCAAATAGATAGGCGGGAAATCGGGGAAGGTCAAGATTTTATAAGCGCTGTATGTTGCGTTTGAAAATCGCCTCTACCCAATCTGTCGTATTCACCCTATAGTACCTGTGGAAACACATGAGGAATGACCAAGGGGAAGGCGATGCGCTGTCCGTTTTGCGGAAATTTAGACACTCAGGTGAAGGATTCACGGCCAGCAGAGGATAACGCGGCAATCAGGCGAAGACGGTTTTGTCCGGCTTGCGGGGGGCGGTTTACCACCTATGAACGCGTTCAATTGCGTGACCTCGTTGTGATCAAATCGAACGGCAGACGAGAAGATTTTGACCGCGACAAGCTGGAGAGGTCAATCCGCATCGCCCTGCAAAAACGCCCGATAGAGCCTGAACGGATGGATCAGATGATCTCTGGCATCGTGCGGCGTCTGGAAAGCATGGGCGAGGCGAACATTCCTTCGAAAACCATTGGTGAGATCGTCATGGAATCGCTGGCACGCATTGATACAGTGGCCTATGTGCGGTTTGCCAGTGTGTACAAGAATTTTCAGGCGGCGGATGATTTTGACAAGTTCGTCAGCGAATTGCGCCCTCCGCAAAATACTGACGACTGACGCACGTCCGGGATGGTCACGCAGGCTGATACCCGCCATATGGCGCAGGCTTTGTCGCTTGCGTCTCGCGGGTTGGGCAACTGTTGGCCAAACCCTGCGGTCGGCTGCGTAATCGTCAAGGACAAAAGGATCATCGGGCGCGGCTGGACCCAACCCGGCGGGCGGCCGCATGCCGAAACGCGCGCCTTGGCGCAGGCCGGTGCGCGTGCCCGTGGCGCGACAGTTTATGTGACAATGGAACCCTGTGCGCATCATGGCCAAACGCCACCCTGTGCCGAGGCTTTGATCAAGGCAGAAGTGGCCAGGGTCGTTACCGCGCTGACCGATCCGGATCAACGGGTCTCCGGAAAGGGCCATGCCCTGTTACGCCAAGCCGGAATCCAGGTTTCTGAAGGCGTAATGGAGCAACAGGCCGCGGTGCTGAACCGGGGTTTCTTGTTGCGGGTCCGAGAAGGGCGTCCTCTCGTTACGTTGAAGCTTGCCACCAGTTTTGACGGCCGGATTGCCACGGCCAGCGGCGAGAGCCAGTGGATCACCGGGCCACAATCCCGCCGTCGTGTCCATATGATGCGTGCGCAGCACGATGCGGTTATGGTCGGTGCCGGGACTGCCCGGGCAGATGACCCCAGCCTTACAGTGCGGGATCTGGGGATCAGGCACCAGCCGGTACGGGTGGTTTGCTCCAGAAATCTGGATATCCCGTTGACAACAAATCTGGCCCGGACTGCGGAAGAAGTCCCCCTCTGGCTCTGCCATGGGCCGGATGCGCCTGGTGAATTGTGCCAGGCCTGGCAAAACCTGGGGGCGCGGTTGTTTGAAATCCCGCTGGGCGCTGACGGGATGCTGGAAACGAGCTCCCTTTTCAGGGCGCTGGCTGATGCAGGGATCACGCGGGTTTTTTGCGAAGGTGGGGCTGCACTGGCGGGCGCGCTCTTGTCAGCCGGGTTGGTGGATGAACTGGTGGGTTTTACCGCCGGAATGACATTGGGCGGAGACGGCTGGCCTGCGGTGGTGCCCATGCGGCTGGAAAAGCTGGAGAACGCACCACGGTTCCACCCGGTAGAGACCACGCGCGTGGGAGAGGATGTCATGCACCGCTGGGTGCGATCAGGTCAGGTGCCGTAAACCGGTCGCTGCGCTCGTATGTCATTTGCGGCAGAGACCAGGGCATCCGCCACAAATTCCAGATCATCCTGTTGCAGGCGTGCGGGCAAACGCACATCGCAGGCGCGCATAAGCATGGAGCGGGTTTGTGGCAGTTCCGGTGTTTCGCCAATGAATTTCCAGTTCCAGAAGGCGCGTGCATTGTCTTGCGACAGGCCGAACACCTGCACCTTGATGCCACGTGCCTGCGCCGCCTGTGCATAGGCCAGGGTTTCTTCATCGTCGAATCCGACAAGATTGAACTGAATGGAATCCGGGGCGCGCATTTCCGGCGGCAAGGATTCTGGAACAGACAGCCACGGGGACTGGTTCAGTTGTGACGCCACATAATCATGGTTGCGGCGCCCGTCCTGAACCCGCCGCGCGACTTCGGGCAATTGCGGCCGGATCACTGCTGCGGAAAGGTTCTGCATGCGCAGATTGTAAAGCGGCAGCTTGTTTTGCCAGAAATCGAAACGGTCATGGACGACCGGATGCTTTTTCCAGTTATGCTCATATGCGCCGGACATGATGATGGCCTGGGCAATGATATCAGCATCATCAGTGATCATGATGCCGCCTTCACCGGCGTTAACAAGTTTATAGGACTGGAAAGAGAAACAACCGATTTTACCGATCGTGCCGATGTTCTGCCCATGCCATGTTGTTCCCAGAGAATGGGCCGCATCCTCGATCACCGGTATCTGGCGGGCGTCGCAAAGCGCCATGATTGCATCCATATCCGAAGTATGGCCGCGCATGTGGCTGATGATGACGGCCTGAATGTCATTCGTCAGTTTTGCCGCGAAATCATCCATATTGACGCGGAAGTTGTCGCCAACCTCAACAAGAACCGGGCGGCAATCTGCGTGCACGACGGCAGACGGGACCGCCGCAAATGTGAATGCCGGAATAAGAATTCTGGCGGCTCGTGGCAGCCCCAGTGCCTTGAGCGACAGAAAAAGCGCGTTTGAGCAGGACGATACCGCAAGCGCAAATTTTGCTCCCATCAGTGCGGCGAATTCGGCCTCCAGCAGGGCAACCGGGGAATCCTGCGGTGCCGTATAACGAAACAGATCACCGGATTGCAGCAGTCTGTCGATCTCGGCGCGGGCGGCCTCGGGAATGGGTTCTGCATCGTAAACATTCGGGGCATGCGACATGTTCGTTTTTCCTGAAAGTTGTTTTCAGGAAAACTGTAAATCAAATCCTTGATTTCACCAAAGAGTTTCTGTGCCTGTCAGCGATTAAATGCCCATTCGGTCACGCATTGAATACCAAGTCATGGCCAATGCAAGAATTGGCTGAGCAAAGGCAGGCCCGCCCGGAAAACGGGGAAGCGGGGCTTTTGCCAGCAGATCAAAGCGCGTGGTATCCCCCTGGATGGCCTGGGCAATGATCTTGCCGGCCAGGGTGGCCATGGCAACCCCGTGACCGGAATAGCCGGATGCATTCCAGACATTCGGCGCAGACCGTAGAAAGCAGGGCATCCGGCTTGCCGTTATGGCCAGCGTTCCACCCCAAGCATAGTCTATCCTGACGTCTTTCAGTTGTGGAAACACCTGTTCCATCGGTTTGCGAACCTTGGAAACGATATCGCGCGGAAACCGGGTTCCATAGCTTTCCCCCCCGCCAAACAGCAGGCGGCCGTCCTCGGACAGGCGAAAGTAGTTCACAACGAATTTGCTATCGGCGACGGCAACATCCTTTGCCAGAATATCCTTTGCCCTGTCGCCCAGAGGTTCTGTTGCCACGATGAAATTGTTGATTGGCATGACCCGGGCTGCAACTTTTCGGTCCAAGCCGCCCAGATACCCGTTGCAGGCCAGAACCGCGTTTTCGGCAATGATGCGCCCGCGGTCGGTACGCACGGTGACAGCCTTGCCATGTGATATGTTATGGACCGGGCTGGTTTCAAAAATCCGTACACCGGCTTTGATCGCGGCGCGGGCCAAGCCAAGGGAAAAGCGCAATGGGTGCAGGTGCCCGGCACCCCAGTCAATGAAACCGCCCTGATAGGCAGGTGCCCCCAGAACTGACCGGAGGCCTTCACGATCCAGAAGCTCGATGTCCTCATAGCCATAATTTTTCGACAGGTATTCTGCTTCCCGGTGGCTATGGTTTACTTCTTTGGCGTGCCAGTCCGCATGTATGATACCGGGCAGGTATCTTGCCTCTGGCGTATGTTGGGCTACCAGTGTTCGGGTCAGCGATTTGGCTTCTTCGGCCATGTCCCAAAGATGGTGTGCAGCCTCCTTCCCCATTTTTCGCTCAAGCGTGCGCTGCGACATGTTGTAGCCGCTGCCGACCTGCCCGCCGTTGCGGCCCGAGGCGCCAAACCCGACCCTTTGCGCTTCGACAAGAACCACATCCAGCCCCGCTTGGGCCAGATGCAGTGCTGCGGACAAACCGGTGTAGCCACCGCCAACAACACAGACGTCGGCCCGTGTTTCACCTTTCAGTCGGCCCAGCGGGGCCAGAGGCTCGGACGTGGCGGTGTACCAGCTCTCTGGGTATTCGCCGAGTTTATCGTTTTTATAAAGAAGGCTCATACATTCATCAGAAGGTGCTCGCGCTCCCACGGGCTGATGACCTGCAGGAATTCGGCATATTCTGCCTCTTTGACAATGGCATAGACACGGCAGAATTCCGGACCGAGCATCTTCTGCATCTCAGTGGATTCGCGGAACAGCTCAAGTGCTGCGGCCAGATCGCGCGGAATTCCCTCTTCACCGGCATAGGCATCCCCGCGATGCTGCGCGTCGGGGCGTTCTCCCTCGATCAGGCCCAGATAGCCGCAAGCCAGACTTGCGGCGATTCCCAGATACGGGTTGCAGTCCATACCGGCCAGCCGGTTTTCCACACGGCGTGCCTCGGGGCTTGAAATCGGAATGCGGATGCCGGTTGTCCGGTTATCGCGTGCCCATTCCAGATTGATCGGTGCGGCATGATCTTTTACGTAGCGCCGGTAACTGTTCACATAGGGGGCCAGAACTGCAATCGCCGAGGGCAGGTGGTTTTGCAGGCCGGCAATAAAGTGAAAGAATGCGTCGGTGTCCCCGCCCTGCGGGCCGGAAAAGATATTCTGACCGGTTTCGATATCGACCACGGAATGGTGGATATGCATGGCACTCCCCGGTTCGCCTTCGATTGGCTTGGCCATGAAGGTTGCAAAACAATCGTGGCGCAGGGCCGCCTCGCGTATCAGGCGTTTGAAATAGAAAACCTCGTCAGCCAGTTTTACCGGATCACCGTGACGCAGGTTGATTTCTAGCTGCCCGGCGCCGCCCTCCTGGGTGATGCCGTCAATCTCCAACCCCTGGGCCTCGGCAAAATCATAAATGTCGTCGATCACCGGGCCGTATTCATCGACCGCTGACATGGAATAGGCCTGCCGCGCTGCGGCCGGGCGGCCGGTACGCCCCATCATTGCCTCGATGGGCTGGGTCGGGTCGGTGTTGCGCGCAACCAGAAAGAATTCCATTTCCGGCGCGACAACCGGCTCCCACCCTTTTTTACGATACAGATCAACGACTCGCCTGAGAACGTTGCGTGGTGACATAGCAATCGGTTTGCCTTTCTGGTCATAGGCATCGTGAATGACCTGCAACGTCCAGTCGGCGGTCCAGGGGGCGGCGCTTGCGGTGTCAAAATCGGGTTTCAGGATCATATCCGGTTCGATAAATCCTTCCTCCCCGGCGGCTTCGCCCCAATCTCCGGCGATGGTTTGAAAAAAGATCGAATTTGGCAGGAAAAAATGCTTTTGCCTGTCAAATTTCTTTGCCGGCATGGCTTTGCCGCGCGCAATTCCAGGCAGGTCGGAAATGATACATTCAACCTCGTCCAGCCGGTGACCTTCCAGATAGGTTTGGGCTGCTTCGGGCAGCTTGTCTATCCATTTTGTCATTTCAGGCCTCTTTTCTGCTTAGAAAAAACTGTGCAATTTCGTTTCCGATGACGGCACTGTCCGTCGGTTGATCCAGCCTGTTTTCGGCTCCTTCCATCACATCGGTCGGATATTCAGGCTGGGCTTTGCGCAGGGCCAGATATTCGCCAAGCAACGGGCTGGAAAACTCGGGATGCGGCTGAACCGAGTAAACGCGGTCGTCATAAACCAATGCAGCGAACCGGCAAAAATCATTTCCGGCAATAACCTTTGCCCCTTCGGGAAGTTGCGTGACCTGATCCTGGTGCCATGCGTTTATGGCCAGCTTTCCCAGGGTATCAAATTCATAGATCTGGTGGCCGATCGCCCAGCCATCATCGTGTTTTTCAACCTTTCCGCCAAGCGCCTGCGCAATAATCTGATGCCCGAAACATACGCCCACCATAGGGACATGGGCCTTGTAGGCTGTGCGAATGAAGTTCTCCAGAGGCGGAATGAACGGCAGATCCTCATATGCGCCATGGCGTGACCCGGACAGCAACCACCCGTCGGCGCTATGCACATCTTTCGGAAAGTCCATGTCGACCACGTCCCAGGTCGCAAATTCAAATCCGTGACCATCCAGCAAACGCTGGAACATATCCGTGTAATCTCCATGGGTTGGGGTTACTTCGGGCGCGGCGTGGCCGCATTGCAATATACCGATTTTCATCAATCACCATCATAGGTCCCGGATGCTGCGCAAGCTAGCCGAGCCTGATGCGGTGGGCAAGAGGCAGATTAGGGTCAAACGCGCTCAAGATAGAGCGCGGTTTGCGCATCGGCGGAAAGCTCTGTAATTGCACGAATTTCCTGACGCTTGGTCAGAACCATGTTTCTGATGAGGTCACGCGGAAGAATCCGCGCCATCAGGTCGGATTCCCCGAAGGCCTGAATGGCCGCCTGCCAGTTATCCGGCAGTTGCGGAATATCCGCCTCATAGATGTTGCCGGTAAGCGGTGCCGGGGGCAGGTGACCGTCTTCAATGCCGGTTATCGCCGCCCCGAGGATCGTGGCCAGCAGCAGATATGGGTTTATATCGCCGCCGGCGACCCTGTGTTCGATCCTGCGCGCGCTTGGCGCACCTCCGGGAACGCGAATGGCCGCAGTCCTGTTTTCATAGGCCCAGCCAATTCCTGTTGGCGCATGTGCTCCGGGAACCAGCCGGGTATAGCTGTTCGCATGTGGTGCAAAAACCAGCGTGGAATCGGCCATCGCGTCAAGGCAGCCCGCGATTGCGTTCAATAGCAATTGTGAACCTTGGTTCCCACCGTCGTCAAAGATATTGCGCCCCTTTTCGTCAATGATCGAAAAGTGCACATGCAGCCCGTTTCCGGCATCCTCGGCAAAGGGTTTGGCCATGAATGTTGCAGCCATTCCGTGTTTGCGCGCCATGCCGCGGATCAGGGTTTTGAACAGCCAGGCGTCATCGGCGGCTTTCATCGCTTCGCCATGCGCAAGGTTTATTTCAAACTGGCCCTGGCCACTTTCTGAAATGGCCGCCTGGGCCGGTATGTCCATTTTTTCGGCGGCGGCATAGAGATCGGTGAAAAAATCGTCAAAGGCATCCAGAGCATCGAGCGAAACCACATCGCCGGCATGCAGTCTCTTGCCGGTGCGGGGATCAAAGGGGGGCGCGATTGATGCGGCACTGTCATCGACCAGGGTAAACTCCAGCTCGGTCGCGGCGATGACAGTCCACCCCTTTTTGGCATAGCGGTTGAGCACGGCTGATAGCGCATGCCGGGCATCGCCGGAAAACGGGGTTCCGTCGTCATGATGCAATGTCATCGGATACAGGACCGAAGGTGCATTCAGCCACGGCATCGGCACCGGGCCGCGGCTGGTTGGCTTCAGCATGCCGTCTGCATCGCCACTGGCAAAAACCAGCGGGCTGTCGGTGATATCCTCACCGCGGATATCGACATTCAGCGCCGAAAAGGGCAGGCGAACCGTGCCTTTCCCAAGCTTCTCGGCATATGAGAAAGGAACGCGCTTGCCGCGCATCTGCCCGTTCAGATCAACAGCTGCCAAACGGATTGTGCTGTAGATTTGGTTGCCCATTTTACTACCGCATGATTTGTGGCCGCAAACGCATCTTGGGCCGTAACTCTTGCGGCAGATGGCGATTGAGATGCCGGTTGATGCGACCGAAAACAAAGGTGATCGTCAGGGTTATAAGGATGAAATACATGGCAAAAATCGGATACGGAATAAAAGGGTTGAAGGTCTTGTCGGCAAAATAGCTGGCATAGTACAACGCATCCCCACTTTGCCGCCAGGCTGGAAAACTGGCGAAAAAAACCAGCGTTGTGGCGTGGAGCATGAAAATGGCTTCGTTCGTGTAAGCGGGCCAGGCCAGCCGCATCATGGTCGGCCAGATGATGCGCCGGAACCGTTTCCATCCTGACAGGCCATAGGCATCAGCGGCTTCAATTTCACCTTTCGGAATAGACTTCAGCGCCCCATAAAAAATTTCACCGGAATAGGCCGCCGTGTTCAGGACCAATACGATCAGCGCCCCCAGCCAGGCGCGCGTAAGCCAGCGTGTTTCGAGATTGATTTCCGTAAATCCCAACGGGATGGTAACACCCATCTTTGGCAAGAGAACGAAAGCCTCGTAAAACAGAAAGAACTGGATGAAGAGCGGCGAGCCACGAAAGACAAAAATGAAGAATTGGGATGGCATTCGGACCCAAGCGGATTTGGCGCTTTTCCCCAACCCGACTGCCGTTGCCAGAAAAAACCCGAAGAACAGGGCAAGAATTCCGAAATACAGATTCCATATCAGGCCCGAGCCGATCAGAACGAACTGATCACAAAGCGTAAAATCGGATTTAGGCAGCAAGCGCTCTCCATAGCCGATTGAACGCAGGCCGTAATCGTGAAGTGTGGTCCAGCAACTCATGCGGTTACTTCCTTGTCAAAGGACGCACCCAGCGTGGCCTGCCCATGAGTGAGGCGGCGCATGATCTTGTCCAGAACGATCTGGCTGGCCTTGGTAAAGAGCAGATAGAAAACCAGCAGCCCGAGAAAATAGAAAACCCGCCAGTCGGGATGGGGGTAGGCAAAGGCCTGGGTTTTGTAGCCGCCCAGCTCTTTTGCATAATAGACAATATCCTTGATCCCCAGCAGGAACAGCAGCGGCGTTGCCTTGATCAGGATCATCCACAGATTGCTGAGGCCTGGCAGGGCAAAAACCCACATTTGCGGCACCATGATGCGCCAGAACGCCTGCCTGTGTGACATGCCATAAGCTTCGGCGGTTTCCATTTGCGGCCGAGGGACCGCGCGCATCGCCCCAAAAAGTACATTGGCGGCAAAGGCGCCAAAGACAATCGCGAATGTAAAAACCGCAAGTGAAAAACTATAGGTGTCATGTATCCATTGCGGGGCACTGGAAAGCGGCATCTTGGCGGCCGGGCAGACGACAAAATCATTTCCCTGTCGCACCGGCTCTGTCCAGTCCGGGCAAAGGGCCTTGTGACGCAGCCATTCGATGCCCTGATCCAGTGCAATCACAAAGAATAGAAAAAAGGCAATATCGGGGACGCCGCGAACAACAGCCATGTAGATCCTGCCCAGCCATCGCATCGGGGTGAAATGTGACCGCGCCGCCATGGCCCCGAGAAACCCGAACAGCAAAGCGACCGGGGCGGTCACAAACAGCAATCCCAGCACAGTGCCAAAGGACTGATAGAAGGCCATGTGCTTGCCGGTTGTCAGGTAACAGGCAAGCCACTTGCCACCTTCCAGAGTTGAAGGGTCAGAGCAGAATGAAAACATCGCGGGATTGTCGGGGTGGCCGAAACCACCCCGCACCTTTCATCAATAGGTGCTGGCGTCTTCGCCAAACCATTTCTTTGTCATGGTGCCAAGGCTGCCGTCGGCTTTCATCGATTCGATCGCCTTGTTGAACTTTGCTTTCAGTTCACCGTCGGATTCACGGATGCCCATGCCGACACCGCCGCCAATCGGGATGTCATCGCCAACAAAAACGAATGTCCCGCCGGATTCGGCCACGATGGGGCTGAGATAGTCCTTGTCGGCCAGAACCGCGTCTGCTTCGCCGTTCTTGACGGCGGCTATGGTTTCATCGGCTGTGGCAAACTCGACAACGGTTGCCCCGGAATTGGCCACATAGTTGGCCTGGATGGTGCCGGTCTGGGCCGCAATTACCCCGCCTTTCAGGTCAACATTTTCCGACAGTGCCATATAGGCGGAAGGCGCCGGCGGCAGATAGGCTTCGGTGAAATCAATCACCTGGTCACGCTCGGGGGTGATCGACATGCCGGCGATAATCGTATCGTAGTTGCCAGACACAAGGTTGGGGATGATGGAATCCCAATCGTTTGTGACCCAGGTGCAGGTCAGTTCGGCACGTTTGCACAGTTCATCGCCCAGTTCGCGCTCAAATCCGTCTACTTCGCCGGCGTCATTGACAAAGTTATACGGAGGGTAGGCGCCCTCGGTTCCCATACGGATGGTTTCTCCGGCTGTGGCGAAACTGGCCGAAAAAGCCAGAGCAGCAGTTGTCAGCATAAGTTTTTTCATTTGTTTACTCCCATGTTTCAGCGCATATTTTCAGGCCGCAACAGTTGCGCTAAGAAACTGTTGCAGACGTTCGGTTTCAGGATGTCCAAACAGCCGATCCGGCGCGCCTTGTTCGGAAATTTTCCCCTGATGAAGAAACACGACGTGATCCGAGACATCCGCGGCCAGCCGCATATCATGCGTGACCAGCAGCATTGTGCGGCCTTCGGCGGCCAGATCCTTGATCACTTTGACAACTTCCTGTTCCAGTTCCGGATCAAGTGCTGAAGTCGGCTCATCAAATAACAGGGCTTTCGGTTCCATCGCCAGCGCCCGGGCAATTGCGGCACGTTGCTGTTGCCCGCCGGAGAGCTGGGCCGGATATGCGTCGCATTTGTCGCCAATCCCGACCTTGTCAAGTAGCGCGCGCGCGCGGTCTTCGACCTCTTTGGCATCCTGTTTCAAAACGGTCAGTGGCGCTTCCATCACATTTTGCAGGATGCTCATATGGGCCCACAGATTGAACTGTTGGAATACCATCGAGAGGTTGGTGCGGACGCGGACAACCTGTTGTTTGTCCGCCGGATGCCGGCCCAGACCGCTGCCTTGCCACTTGATGGGCTCCCCTTCGAAAATCACTTCTCCCTGCTGGCTGTTCTCAAGCAGGTTTGCGCATCGCAAAAGTGTGGACTTGCCGGATCCCGAAGAGCCGATGAGTGATACAACATCGCCCTTGTGGGCGGTGATGTTGACACCTTTCAGAACTTCCAGATCGCCAAAGCTTTTGTGGAGTTCGCGAATCTCAATTACAGGTGGCTCAGTTTGTGTCACGTAGGCAGCTTATCTTGTTGGTCCCAGTGTCGCAGTAGGGGGGAGTTTTGGTTTGATTGCAACGGGAAAACGAATTTGGCGCTGCAAAAACCTCAAAAAGCCCCGCTAAATCCGGCTTTGAGTTTTCAACGGGGCGGGTGTGGGCTGCGCAATATAAGTCTCCGACGGAATATAAGTCATACCTTTCAGGTGTAAAATGTCCCGGTCGTCCTGCCCGAGTCTGGCAATGGCCGATGCACAGGCGGTGAACAGTTTGTCTTGGTTGGCGCCTTTTGCAGCGATCAGCGGCAGGCCGGGGGATGGTGTGGTTTTTTCCAGTACGGTCAGGTTGTCGGTGAAATCATCCCAAAGGCACATCCTGTCCCAGGAAATCGCATCTATGGCGGCAATATCCGCCCGATTTTCTGCCACGGCTTTTGCTGATTTCAGGTGAGAGCCGGTCAGCACCGGCTGTGAAAATGAAAGCCCTGAGTCAGCCGCGTGGCCCTGTGCGGCCACCCAGCCGGATTGGGACATGCCATCATTAACGGCAAATACCCGATCCGCAAAATCGCTGAGGCCGAGAGAACCGTCCTGTTTGCGCACAACGAGGACGCTGTAATAGTAGCCCGGGGCGCATCCGTTCAACCCGTAATCCGGGGTTCCCACCAAGGTGACCTTGTCCTGCAAGCAGGTGCGGTAGGGATAGCTGCAGGTTTGCGCAAGAAACAGATCGGGGCTTTGCCAGATTTCCCAGGGATCGCGATTTCGGCACAGGCTTTCAGGGCCAGACGCCAACTGCAGCCGAATGAGCTTCCAAAATCTGTCATTGGCAGCGGCCGTTTCACGGCGGTCATACATTGGCAAGGCGGCAAGGGTCATTCCCCTGCTCTGGTTTTGTGCAGAAGGGTTTTCCCAAGCCCGCGAAATCCGCCAGCCTGCGCAGCATTTCGGCGTGTCTGAACGCGGCAACGGGCAGCGGTCCGGTCAATCCTGCACATGTGCTAAGCCTCTTTTGCGGCGATAACCTTCTGTCGGGCCAAGGCACTGTCACGATCATTTACGCCAAGAAGGTTCGCCAGCAGACGCAGCAGGGCGTCTTCTTCTTCGTCGCGGCGCCCATCGGCCAGAACGACATCCCACAGGGCTTCTATGACCCCTGTGCGTTCCTCATAGGGAACCGCGTCCTTGATGGCGCGGGTAAAGCGGACGGTGTCAGGCGCTTCTTCCTCAACGGCCTCGGCACGCAACCGCAGATCTGTTGCCTCAATTGTGTTGAGGCCATAGCGTTTCGCCACAATCCGCTCGATGCGGTCGATCTCTCTTTTATCATAGTCGTTGTCGGATTTAGCGACCCGGACCAACAGGGCCGTCAGTGCAAGACGGGCGTCATGGGCGGGTAAGGGTGCAGGAGCGGGGGCCATCAGGCGCTTGAGAAGATCACCAAACATGGCAACGGTATAATAGGCAGATGACAGGCTGCCAAGTGGCAGGTCGCCTCAGCCTGTCATGGAAATAGCGGCGAAATAGCGGCGCCAGCGGTGCAGGGTTCACAGATCCCGCCCCTGGTCAGTTTACGCGTCGTAGCCCTCGACGATAACCAGATTGCCTTCGCTTACCGGGTCTCGCAGGGCTTTGGCAGCCTGGTATTCCGGGCTTTCGTAACAGGCGCGCGCGGTTTCAACATCCTTGAACTCGATCACGACCGTGCGCGGATTTGCCTGGCCTTCAACGATGGTCTGTTCGCCGCCACGGATCAGGAATTTTGCGCCATACTTTTCAAAGGCTTCTGCATTTGCGGCGCGGTAATTCTGATATTGCTGCAGGTCATGAACAACGATTTGGCCGACCCAGTATCCTTTTGGCATTCTGAAACTCCTTAGACCAGACGCGAGGTGTCAATTGCCGCGCGTACAAAATCAGCAAACAACGGATGGGGGGCAAAGGGCTTTGATTTCAGTTCCGGATGGAACTGTACGCCGATGAACCACGGATGATCTTTCCACTCGACAATCTCCGGCAACCGGCCGTCCGGCGACATCCCGGAAAAAATCAGGCCCTTTTCTTCCAGTTGATCCCGATATTTTATGTCGACCTCATAACGGTGGCGGTGGCGTTCCTCTATGGTGGTTGTGCCATAGATTTCAGCTACTTTTGAGCCTTCCTTCAACGTGGCGGTATAGGCCCCCAGACGCATCGTGCCGCCCTTGTCATCGCTGACCTTGCGCCGATAGGTGTGGTTGCCCTGGATCCATTCCTTCAAGTGATAGACGACAGGCTCAAACCTGTTATCACCGGACTCATGGTCAAATTCCTCGCTGCCGGCGTTTTTCAGGCCGACGACATTGCGCGCGGCTTCGATGACAGCCATCTGCATGCCCAGACAAATGCCCAGATAGGGGACGTCGTGCTCGCGGGCGAACTGTGCCGCCTTGATCTTGCCCTCAGTGCCACGCTCGCCAAATCCGCCCGGCACAAGAATTGCGTGAAACCCTTCCAGGTGCGCCGCCGGGTCTTCCGTGTCAAATATTTCCGAATCTACCCATTTCACGTTGACCTTTACGCGGTTGGCCATGCCGCCATGGGTCAGGGCCTCGTTGATGGATTTGTAGGCATCCTCCAGTCGCGTGTATTTGCCAACAATGGCGATGTTGACCTCACCTTCCGGTTTGAAGATCCGATCGGCGACATCTTCCCAGCGCGACAGGTCGGGTTTTGGCGCCGGAGCAATGTTGAAAGCATCCAGAATGGCCTGATCCAGCCCTTCGCGATGGAAAGCCAGCGGTGCCTCGTAAATGGATTTCAGATCATAGGCGGCGATCACGTTTTCCGGCCGCACGTTGCAGAACAAGGCGATTTTTTCGCGTTCCTTTTGCGGAATGGGGTGTTCAGACCGGCAGACCAGAACATCCGGGGCGATGCCGATTGTCCGCAACTCTTTCACGCTGTGTTGGGTTGGTTTTGTCTTCAGTTCACCTGCGGCGGCGAGATATGGAATGAGGGTCAAATGCATGAAAAGGCACTGGCCACGCGGCTTGTCCTGTGAAAACTGGCGAATGGCCTCGAAAAACGGCAGCGCCTCGATATCGCCAACCGTTCCGCCGATTTCGCATAGCATGAAATCCACCTCGTCGTCTCCGATCGAGATGAAGTCCTTGATTTCGTTGGTCACGTGCGGAATCACCTGAATGGTTTTGCCCAGATAATCGCCGCGGCGTTCCTTTTCCAGCACGGTCGAATAGATGCGCCCCGACGAGACAGAATCCGTATTGCGCGCGGCGACGCCGGTAAACCGCTCATAGTGGCCCAAATCCAGATCGGTTTCCGCCCCATCATCCGTGACGAAAACCTCGCCATGTTCAAAGGGTGACATGGTTCCCGGATCGACATTCAGGTATGGGTCAAGTTTGCGAAGGCGCACTGAAAAACCACGCGCCTGCAAGAGCGCACCAAGAGCGGCCGACGATAGCCCTTTGCCAAGGCTCGACACAACACCGCCAGTAATGAAAATGTACCTCGCCATGTGGATGGCATCCCCCGTGTTTTGTTTTTTGCTGCTCGATTCGGCCCCAAAAAAGCCCCAGCATCACGGGATTTAACCTATAGAGGATTCGCCAGCGATCTGCAAGCAGACCGCTAGATGCTGTTGCCCCAATCAGTGTTGGACCAATTTATAGTGGTTTGTCAGAGATTTCGCCTAGTCGGCCCTGGGTGGTGCAACCGGACCGCCATTCGTGGCATCAGCCGGGCTGGGCGGCAACAGATCCGATTCAGGCAAAACCGGAACGCTCGGTGCCGCTGGTACGGGGGCTGTCGTTTCGGCCGGGGTTGTGTCGGTTGTCCGGTCCAGAACCGATTGATCAGCGGCGTTTCTGGCCGCGATGATGGTCAGCGAGATCGACGTGATGATGAAAGCGATCGCGAAAACCCAGGTGAGCTTTGCCAATGCGGTTGCTGCGGCGCGCCCGGACATGACGCCGCCACCGCCGCCACCGCCGCCCATACCCAAGCCGCCCCCTTCAGAGCGTTGGAGCAATACGATCCCGATCAGGCACAAGGCCAGAATCAGATGGACGACAAGGACAACATTTTCCATAGGGCATTCCGTTTGGCTTCGATGGGGTTATCTAGGGCCAGACGCCCCGGCCCGCAAGGGGTTTGGCACATTGCAACGGGAAAATGTTACTCGCTGTGCTCGTCTACATCGACCTGACCGGAGATTGCCCGCCGCACCAGGCTCCAGGAAAGGCCGATGCCCAAGACCACGGAAAGCGCAAAAATGCCCAGCCAGGCATTCAGCGTCGGGTTTTCCAGGTTCAGAATGCCACGGTCAATCAATACCCAGATCAGTACAGCCATGAATGCAGCGACCAGCAGAATTCCAAAGGCACCGATTGATCGCAGGGTCGCACGCAAATAAATGACATATCCGACCAGCAAAAGCAGGCCGAACAGCAGAGTCATGGGCAGGTCTCTGTCATAGTTTTCCATGGCCCAACTGGTAAAATTCCAGCGGGTCGGGTTGAAGGTGGCGGCCAGCAAGGCAAATGCAAACGCCCAACGCAGAAAAAATCCCATGGTGATCCCTCTATTTTTCGTGTGATTTGCCTGAATAGGATACACATGTCCAGATTTGTGCGGAATTTATGGTTTCGCGAAACGTCAGGGGCGGCTATACGGGCGCCGGTTTGACACGATACTGATCGGGGATTGAAATGGCCAATGTGGTTGTCGTCGGCGCACAATGGGGCGATGAAGGAAAAGGCAAGATTGTCGATTGGCTGTCTGAGCGCGCGGATGTTATCGCGCGGTTTCAGGGCGGCCATAATGCCGGGCATACACTGGTTATTGATGGTGAGGTGTTCAAGCTGCATGCGTTGCCTTCCGGGGTTGTACGCGGTGGCAAGCTGAGCGTGATTGGCAATGGTGTGGTGCTTGACCCCTGGCATCTGCTGGAGGAAATCAACACGCTGCGGGGGCAGGGTGTGGAAATCACCCCGGAAACGCTGATGATTGCCGAAAACACGCCGTTGATTCTGCCAATTCATGGCGAACTCGACCGCGCCCGAGAGGCACAGAACGCGGTGGCAAAAATCGGCACCACCGGACGTGGGATCGGGCCTGCCTATGAAGACAAGGTTGGCCGCCGTTCCGTAAGGGTGGCGGATCTGGCCGATGAGGCAACGCTCGAGCTTAGGGTGGAGCGGGCCCTGGTCCACCATGATGCCCTGCGCCGGGGCCTGGGACTGGCGGAGATTGACCGCAAAGCCCTCTTGGCACGTCTGCTGGACGTTGCCCCGCATATTCTTGCCTATGCCGCGCCGGTGTGGAAAGTTCTGAACGAGAAGCGCAAGGCCGGCAAACGCATTTTGTTTGAAGGGGCGCAAGGCAGCCTGCTGGATATTGATTTTGGTACCTATCCCTTTGTCACGTCTTCCAACGTGATTGCCGGCCAGGCCGCGACGGGGACAGGTATCGGGCCGGGGTCGATAGATTTTGTTCTTGGTATTGTCAAAGCCTATACAACCCGGGTGGGTGAAGGGCCCTTCCCGACAGAACTGGAAGACAGCGACGGCCAGCGGCTGGGAGAGCGCGGACATGAATTTGGCACAACCACCGGGCGCAAGCGACGCTGTGGATGGTTTGATGCGGTTCTTGTTCGCCAGACCTGCGCAACCAGTGGGGTCAACGGAATTGCCCTGACCAAACTCGATGTCCTGGATGGGTTTGACGAATTGAAGATCTGTGTCGGCTATGAATTGGATGGGCGGAAACTGGATTACCTTCCAACTGCGGCCGACCAACAGGCACGCGTTACCCCGGTATACGAAACCATGCCCGGATGGCAGGAAAGCACAGAAGGCGCGCGCACATGGGCCGAATTACCCGCCGCCGCGATCAAATATGTGCGCCACATAGAAGAGCTGATTGAATGCCCCGTGGCGCTCTTGTCGACAAGCCCCGAGCGCGAGGACACGATCCTTGTCACTGATCCGTTTGCCGACTGATGGCCCTGTCTTACAAAGCCCGCCGGCGCTGGTCGCTGATCATCCTTCTGATAGGGTTGCCGGTTTACGTCATTGTGGCGGTCAATCTGGTGGATTTGTTTGACCGGCCACCGTTTTTGCTCGAACTGGCAATTTACATCGGGCTGGGGTTTCTTTGGGCCCTGCCGTTCAAGTCGGTGTTTCTGGGGGTGGGGCAGGCCGATCCGGATGCGCCCCAAGAGGATGATGACAAAAAGAGCAGATAAATCAAAGCTGGGGCAGGATAGGGCACGGGCATGAAAAAGGCGGAGGCGCTCTCGCACTCCGCCTGTTCTTTCACAATGTGGTTGGCTTATTCACCGGCGATGCGGGATTCAGGCTTGAACCGTGTGGTTTCAGCGATAACAAACAGGCCGCGTTTCACTTTGCGGATTTTTCCCTGACGCAACAGTTGACCAAATGACCGCAGGCTGTCTTCCCGGTTGAAGCCCGCTTCGGCAGAGGCATTTGCAACCTGCCGCATGATCTGGGGGCGAGAGAAATGTGGCCGGCCTTCAACGTATGATGCATAGGCTGCCGCAGCTTCCAGAAGATCGGGGAGCTCGGTTGCCCCCATGCGCTGGGCGAACTCGGTAAAGCTGGTGCTGTCTGCCAGGATTTTTTCTTCGTCCCAAAGCGCGTCTTCCGGATTTGCTTCCTCTTGACGCTTTGTTTTCCCGGAAGCAGCCAGGTCTTCCTTGCGGATGCGGCGGGGGCGGATTGGTGTCACCGGCGTGGTATCGGTGGCTTCCTCCTGTTCCGGGGTGTTTGTGTCTTCATCTTCGGGCTGTTCGTCAATACGCTGTTCCGAGACCAGCATCAGAGGTGCCAGCCGCGCCGGGCTATTGCCGCGGCTGGGGCGGCGCGGGCGGATCACCTGGGCCAGATCCTCGCGATAGGGTTCGGCTTCGTCTTCACTCTCCGCTTCGGATTTTCCACCTTTCAACAGACGGTCGGCGACTGTTGCTGCAACCGCAGCCCGTAGGTGAGAAATCGCAGAGCGGCGACGTGTCCCTTCCGGGGCGTCGAACTGATGGTTCGTTTCGTCCAGGATCCGCCCGGCTTCCTCATCTACCTCTTCATTTTCGAGGAGCGTCCGGCGAACGTGACTTGTATTGCCTGAGTCAGCATCGTCCTCTTCTGAATCCGTCAGTTCATTGATCAAATCGGTTTCGTCATCTGCCGACAAGATGCCTTCATCCAGATCGCTCTGGATTTTCGCCATCAGTTCCGTTTCGTCGATGTCATCCTCGGCGAAAAGCGATTCTTCCTCGTCCTCGGGGCCTTCTTTCAGATCAGTCGCGTCAGCGTCTTCCTGATCTTCGGTAAAAGCGTTTTCTTCTGCGACTTCCGGGGAATCTGAAGAGGAAACAAGGCCAAACCCGGCTTTCTTCAGCTTGATCAGCCGGGCACGGGCGCGCTGAGCCGCGGTCAGAGGCGCATCTTCCTCTTCGGCTTTATCTTCGTCGTCGTGGTTACTGTCCTGGGGGTCTTCCTGCGTATCGGCGTCGAGTATCGCGGCAAGCGTTTCCTCGTCGTCCAATTCCGCGTCATCGTCTTCAATCTCGTCATTTTCAGCAACCAGGTCGCCTTCATCCTCACAGATCTCATCGAGCAGAGCGGAAATTGCGCCGTTTTCGGGGCTTTCGTCGGTTGCTTCGTCAGATGAACTTTCGTCAGTGATTTCTTCAACGCTCTCTTCCGTGACAAGCGTATCCAGAACCAGAACATTGCCTGACTCATCTGGTGTTTCGTCGCCAGCTTCGTCATTCTGATCTTCTGTTGTCTCGTTGGCAGCATCCTCAACAGGTTCTTCGTCTGTTGCTACAGCGAGTTCCTCGTTGGTTTCGGTGTCTTCTTCCGTGTCATCCTCGGCAGCCAGTTCCGGCTCGGCCTCGGCGGCGTCGTCCTCACCTGTTTCAGCAAGCTCTTCTTCGCTCTGGGCGAGTTCTTCCGCCTGCGGTTCCTCTTCCGGCGTCTCTTGTCCGTCTGGAGCGCTTTCTTCCAGAACCTCTTCGGAAACCTCTGCCTCGGCTTCATCGGCTTGCGCAAGATCCTCTGACACGGCAGTGCCATCTATATCTGTTGCGTCATCTGTTGCGTTGGCCGTTTCGGAAATCTCGGCCGCATCGGCTTCGGCAATTTCGGATTCAGATACACTTTCATCCTGAACAGGCGCTGCCTGCTCTTCGCTGATCTCATCGGTAATTTCTTCTGCTTCAGAAACGGCAGTGGCGGCCTTGGCTTTGGAAACAACGGCACGAATGCGCTTCAGCTTTGCCGCGACGCTTTCGATGTCAGGGTCTTCCGTGGCCGGGAACATCGGCGCATTTTCAGCCACGTCATCAACAATCTCGGCAACAGACGGTGTTTCTGCCGCGACCTGTGCCGGTTTGGTAGCAGGGCGCGCGGTTGGGGCGCTGGCGGGTGCGGCCAGTTCCGGGGCTTCATCCGCGGCGCGGGCACGCAGAACAACATTATTGTCTGTTACATGCGCTTCCACACGCGATTGAATCTCGCGCTCGGCAATTCTGGCCAGCATCTCTCCGTCCGGAACCGGCGGCTCTGCTCCAAAATAGCGGTCATCCGCAGCCAGGTCGCGGAAATATTCCGCAATGGCTTTCATCGTCTCGAATGAATCGTCGAATCCTTCGAGTGTGCAGGAGAACGTTCCATAAGAAACGGTGAGTATTTTACTCGCGCCTACCATATGTCTGCTCGCTTTCGTTTCTATTAAGCAAGATTGCTTTCATCATAGAATGGTTCTTGATCCAGAACAAAACTAGGATTTCAAAGGTATTATTTCATGGCAATATTGTGGCAGGTTTCCAAAACGGGCATAAAGCCGGGATGACACCACATATTGTTCAATCGCCTTTTCCTGTAACCCTCCTTGGTGGAGGAGAGGCTACTTCACAAGACGTTAAGGAAGCGTTGAGCCATGCTCCGGCCATAATTGCGGCGGATGGTGGCACAAGTATGGCCCTTGAATTGGGGCAAATGCCCATAGCGGTGATTGGTGATATGGATTCGATTGATTCGGAATCTCGCGCCCGAATTCCCGCCGATCGGCTGCATCTGATTTCCGAGCAGAACAGCACGGATTTTGATAAATGCCTGCGTAACATCCATGCTCCCATGGTGCTTGGGGTGGGGTTCACCGGCCTGCGGATTGATCATCAACTCGCCGCTTTCAGTACTTTGCTGCGCTATCCGCAAAAACCCTGCATACTGCTGGCGAGGGACGAGGTAATTTTCCTTGCACCGGCTGAAATGACAATCGGCTTGCCTGTCGGTTCCCGGGTTTCACTGTTTCCGCTAAGAACCGGCCGCGTTACAGCCAGCGGTTTGCGCTGGCCCCTTGGCAATATGCAACTGAAAGCCGGGGCGCAGATAGGAACCTCCAATGAGGTTGCGCGAGAGACCGTCAAGCTAAAGACGGACCATCCGGGAATACTGGTTCTTTTGCCAAGGGCGGCACTCGCAAGCGCTATACAGGCGGTTCTTGCGGCACAACTTCATGCCCCTGCGCCCGCTCTCTGAGGACAATATACAGCCCGGCAGCCATAGAGACCACGATCCCGAGGGCCGCAACATCATTCGGAATATCACGAAAAACCAGCCATCCTATGAGGGTCGCAAAGGGCAGTTCCAGATACTGGATCGGGGCGAGAGTGGCTGAGGGGGCATGACGCAGCGACCAGGTCATTAACAGATGCGCGAATGTGCCAACGAAACCGAGGGCGAGCAGGAGCCACAATGTTCCGCTGTCCGGCCAGATCAGCGCCAGGGCCGGAATGCTCTGACCGAATGCGATGGCCGGCAGCAAGAGAAGAAAAGCCAACGCGCCACTTATGGCCTGCAACACGATCGGATCAGAACGTGTGGCCAACTGCCGCGTCGTCATTATGAAAAGCGCAAAGACAATTGCCACCAGCAGCGGCAACAATGCCGCCCATCCAACTGCGGCAAAGCTGGGTTGAATGACAAGCAGGGTGCCGGCAAAGCCGACTGCACAGGCAACAAGGCGGCGCACACCCACCGTTTCCTTCAATACGTAGGCCCCGAGAAGCAGCAAGAGAAAAGGCTCAACAAATGCGATGGCCAAGGCTTCTGCAAGCGGCAGGTAACGCAATGCCAGAAACATCGCGCTGATTCCGACGATGTGCAGGGCCGAGCGAAAGATCATCAATCCCCAGTCAGAACGGCGCAGGCCCAGTTTACGCCCGGTTAGCCGGATGATCGGCAACAGGATGACGGTTTGCAGGGCGAATCGCACCAGTACGATTTCCCCCAGGGAAATCCTGCTTCCGAGCAGTTTCGCGAGTGAGTCTCCCAAAGGGGCCAGCGCGCAGAATCCGACCATAAGGAGAATGCCGAGAATGGGGCGATCAGAATGCATCGGGGCAGAATAGGGGCGTGCGCAGAGCAGGGCAACCGCAATGGGTCAGCAATTGGGAATGTTTACAGCCAGTCCGCCCAGTGCGGTTTCTTTGTATTTATGGCTCATGTCCTCACCGGTCTGGCGCATGGTTTCGATTGCGCTGTCCAGAGGCACCAGGTGCTTTCCGTCACCACGCAAAGCCAGAGACGCGGCCGACACGGCTTTGATCGTGCCCAGCCCATTGCGTTCAATACAGGGAACCTGTACCAGCCCGCCGACCGGATCACAGGTCATGCCCATATGATGCTCCAGCGCAATTTCAGCCGCGTTTTCCACCTGTTCCGGTGTTCCGCCCATGACAGCACAGAAACCAGCGGCCGCCATGGCCGCGGCACTGCCGATTTCCGCCTGACAACCGCATTCCGCCCCCGAGATCGAGGCATTATGCTTGATCAGCCCACCGATGGCGGCCGCCGTCAGAAGAAAATCGGAGATCAGTGCCTTTCGGGCCTGGGGCACATGGTCCAGCCAGTAACGGATTGTGGCGGGAACAACCCCGGCGGCACCGTTGGTCGGGGCGGTCACAACCTGCCCGCCCGCGGCATTTTCCTCGTTCACGGCCATGGCATAGACCATCATCCAGTCATTGGCCGAATGCGGGGCATTCATGTTCATGCCCCGTTCCGCCATCAGCGCCTTGTGAATGGCATGCGCCCGGCGTCGCACATTCAGGCCCCCGGGAAGGATGCCGTCAGCAGCCAGGCCGCGCTCGATACAGGCGTTCATAGTATTCCAGATATGGGTCAATCCCTTTTCCAGATCGGTGCGGCCGATATGTTTCAGTTCATTGGCGCGTTTCAGTTCGGCGATTGATTTGCCGCTGTCCCGCGCCATGCACAGCATTTGTGCGGCAGTTTCAAAAGGATAGGGGTGAATGCTGGTTTGCCGGGTTGGCTCTGTCGGTGGCTGAGCATGTTCGGCCTCGGTCAGGACAAAGCCGCCACCGATGGAGTAATAGGTTTCCTGCAGGATCACATCGCCCTGTTCGTCCGTCGCCATCAGAATCATGCCGTTTGCATGGCCGGGCAGCAGTGTTTCGTAATCAAAGACCAGATCTTTTTCGGGATCAAAGCGCAAAAGCGGCAGGTTCTCCGGTTTTACGGCCTTCAGCCTTTTGATTTCTGCCAGCGCAGCTTCTGCCTTTTCCATATCGTAGGTTTCCGGCTGAAACCCGGCCAGGCCAAGTATGGTCGCACGGTCTGTCGCGTGTCCGGCTCCGGTAAAAGCAAGAGAGCCGTGCAAAGACGCCCGCAGGCCGCTGGGTTTGAAGGGGCTGTTTCGTAAAAGATCCAGAAAACGCCCGGCGGCCACCATCGGCCCCATGGTATGCGAGGACGACGGACCAATGCCGACCTTGAATAAATCGAAAACACTTAGAAACATATGCGGCTCCGCGACGTTTACCGGCATATATGGCGCAAATTGCAGCAGGCGCAATCGCCCGAATGCGACGCAATAAGACCGGGCCGCGCAGTTTCGGTGCCGATCTGCGTTAACAGAACGGGTATCTGCACAGATTTCGCGCGCAGCCGCCCAATCAGGCCAGGCCGCCCTGGGGCAATGGCTATTTGCCGGGAAAGCCTCCCGATAGGGAAGAGGGTGCCATCCGCCGTCGCTGCAGTCGCGGTCTCATCCGGCGCAGCAGGACAGTTTTGCCACGTCCTTTTCGAAAGTCTGCGCCGCCAGCTTCAGGCCCTCGACTGTCGTCAGATACGGGAAAATCATCGCGCCCAGATCTTCATAAGTCATCCCCATGCGAATGGCTATTGCGGCGGTCTGGATGCTGTCGGCTCCTTCAGGGGCGACAATATGGGCGCCCAGCAGACGTTTGCTGTCCTTCTCGGCCACCAGTTTTATCAAACCTCGCGTGTCTCGGGCGGCCAGTGCGCGCGGTACATGTTCCAGCGGCAGAACCGATGTGATCACAGACAGGCCCGCTTCTTTGGCGCCCGCCTCTGACAGCCCCACCGAGGCCACTTGCGGATCACTGAACACGACCGAGGGCATGGCGCTGTTATCATAGGCAGGCGGGTGCATCCCCATCGCATTCTGGGCCGCAAGCTTGGCGCCATAAGCAGCCATGTAAACGAACTGATCCAGCCCGGTCACGTCGCCGGCGGCATAAATGCCGGCCTGACTGGTCTGCATCGCACCGTCAACGCGAATGCCGCCATTGGCAAGCGTCTCTATCCCGGCGTTCTCCAGGTTCAGCCCGCCGGAGTTTGGCACGCGACCCGTTGCCAGCAATAGCTTTTCAGCGGCAATGACAGATTTTTCACCCCCCCGCGATACATGCAGGCGGATGTCGCCATCGCCCTTTTCCAGCTGCTCATATGCGATACCCTTGACCAGCAGCAACCCTTCCTCGCTCAGCGCGCCTTCCAAGGCAGCACTTACTTCGGGTTCTGCATCAGGCAGCACACCCCGCCGGCTGACCAGCGTCACCAGAACACCAGCGCGCGCAAACATCTGCGCCAGTTCGACACCAATAAACCCGGCCCCCATGACGATCATGGATTTTGGCAGTGTTTCCAGTTCCAGCGCCGTGGTGCTGGTCAGAAACCCGGCCTGCCTGATCCCGGCAATATCGGGCACATGCGGGTGTGATCCCGTGGCCAGAATGATTTTCTGCGCCTGAACGGTTTCGCCATCAACCGTCAGGGTGCCATCGTCGTCAAAACGCGCCTGACCTTCCCGGTAGGCAACCTGCGGATAATTCGGCAGAACATCAATGTATTTCGCCGCCCGCAAGGTATCAACCAGCGCCTGTTTCTGACGCACCGTTGCGGCCCAGTCGGTGATATGGCCTGCGGCTTCGATCCCGTCAAAACGCTGTGCGGCTTTCGCCAGATGCAATGGTTCGACGGCGCGGATCATCGCCTTGGAGGGAACACAGCCAACATTGACACATGTGCCGCCAATCATCCCCTCGCCAACCAGTAACACGTTTGCCCCCATATCAGCGGCAGTGATGGCGGCTGAAAAGCCGGCCGACCCCGCGCCAATGACAGCAAGATCATATGGGCCGCCTGATTTTCCGGAGCAACAGTCTTTCATTTTCAGCTTCCTTTTCCGGAGGTTTCCGTTTCACAATGACGTCCGGTCGAGCGGCGCCAAACGGCATAGAGTGTCAGCAGGATGAAAAACCCGAGCGCCGGTAGCAGAACGTAATCAAGATATCCGGTGATGGCGGAAAGCCCGACGATACCGACCAGCCCGACAAGCAACGGTGTAAAGCAGCACAGGGCCAGTACCACGGTGCCGATCACACCGGTTTTCAAAAGCGATTTATCGTTCATTGTTTATCCCTGAGGCTCGATAACGGTGGATTCATAGCCGACATTCTCTGTCGCGGCGGTGATGTCGGCCAGCTTTACGGCTTCGTCATCAAAAACCACGACGGCCTGCCGTTTCTCCAGGGACGGTTCAACAGATTTGATGCCGGGCAGGGCCGCGATGGCGCCTTTCACGATATAAGGACAGCTTGCGCAATACATACCTGGCACAGAGAGCGTGACAGTCTGCTCAGCGGCAAACGAGACCGTGGCCCCGATCGTCAAGATGCTCGCAAGGGCGATGGATTTAAGCATTTTCTTCTCCTGTCAAAGTAAGTCGGGTGTCAAAGTGAGGCGGGTGGGCTAGCCAAGCAGGCGCGGTAAAAGCCACGGCCAGATCAGCGCCAGCAAGATGATCGCGGTCGAAACCCAAAGCGCGGATTTTACCAGCCGGTTCGGTAGTGGCCGGGCGCAGGCGGCCGCATCGGCACAGGCCTTGGGTTTGCGGTAGACCAGCCAATAGCCATAGCCGAGAAAACCAAGCGTGATCACGATAAAGATCGGTTTGTACGGCGCAAGGGCCGTCAGGTTTCCGATCCAGGCACCGCTGATCCCCATGCTGAAAAGAACCAGCGGAACGATGCAGCAGCTTGAGGCTGCCAGCGCCCCCAGAATGCCACCCGCAGCCACCAACCTGGCGCGGGATTTCCCAGGGACGCCGGCCCCTCTGTCGGCGGCCATTCCGCCAGCCGTTTCCGAAATTGATTCGCCCATTTCAAAAGCCTTTTGAATTTCTCTCAGTTACAGGTTACGATCTGTAGTAACTACAGATGCAAGAGATTTTTATGAAAAACGGAATCATGGCCAAAAAGACAGGAACGAAGGTCTGGGGAATTGGCGCGCTGTCAGACGAAACAGGCGTGAATATCGAAACCATAAGGTATTATGAGAAAATCGGCCTGTTGCCACCGCCCCCAAGGACCGCCGGCGGAAACCGGCAATATGATGAAACGGCGCTGCGCCGCCTGTTTTTTGTTCGCCGTTGCCGGGAACTGGGGTTTTCGATTGCGGAAATACGGGCGCTCTTGAAAATGGTTGACCAGAAAGGGGTGAGTTGCAGTGAAGTTCATGCCGTGACCATGGAGCACCTTGAAACTGTTCGTGAAAAGATTGCCGCGCTGAAAAAGATGGAAGAAACCCTTGATGCCATGGCGCTCACCTGCGGGCGTGGTGATGTGCCAGAGTGTCCGATCATTGACACATTGTTTGATGTGGATACTGCGGGCACAGAGCTATAAATCCCGGGCCGTCAACAGATACACTCTCAAACCAAATGCAACGCAGCCTTTGCGGCATATCGGGCAAAGCTTGAGATTTGGCCTTTTTGACTATGGGCAGAGTGAGGGCAAGAGTGAATGCTCCAGCAGGGTCAAGGTGCCAGTGCCCGGATTGCAGCAACAGCGGGGCAAATTCCAAAAAGGTGGATGAAAACGTGAAAATGCTTTAATTGCCCCTCGCCGCCCCGCGTGCGATCCCGTATAACCTGCGCCAACAACAGGGGAGTCGAAATGCCAATGACCGGAGAACTGTCACCCATCGACAAAGCGAAATTTGTGGCCGCGAAACGCGCGGTCGAATTCGTCGAAAGCGGTATGCGTGTCGGATTGGGAACCGGATCCACCGCAGCCTGGATGGTGCGTTGCCTGGGCGAACGCGTGCGCGACGAAGGGCTGAACATATTGGGCGTGGCAACTTCAACACGCACGGCGGACCTCGCGCGGGAAATGGGAATAGAGGTGATCTCGCTCGATGAGGCGAAATGGTTGGATATCACCATCGACGGCGCCGATGAATTTGACCGTGACCTCAACCTGATCAAAGGCGGAGGCGGGGCCCTGTTGCAGGAAAAAATTGTCGCAACGGCGAGTGATAGAATGGTGGTTATAACGGATGTGTCCAAACAGGTGGAAACACTGGGGGCGTTTCCGTTGCCGATTGAGGTCATTCCTTTCGGATGGCAAACCACAAAGGCCCTGGTCGAGGAAACTCTGGTCAGCCTGGATGTGTTGGGTCAGGAGGTGACGCTGAGGATGAACGGTGAGGCACCTTATGTGACGGATGAAGGAAACCGCATCCTGGATCTGCATTTGCATCGAATTGGCAACGCGCGTCAGCTTTCGCTTGTGATCAACCAGATACCGGGTGTCGTCGAGAACGGGCTGTTCATTGATATTTGTGATGCCGTGGTGATCGGTTTTGGCAATGGCAAAGTCGAGGTGCGCGACGTTTCGGCTGGGACCGTCGAACAAGAACTGGTCGAATTTGCCGAAACAGACAATATATTTACCGATCTTACAGATTAAAGGCCGGGGTGGCCGGGAGAAAGAAATGAAGTTCGACTACGATCTGTTTGTTATCGGTGGCGGTTCGGGCGGTGTGCGGGCTGCGCGTCTGGCGAGCGCCGAGGCGAAGGCGCGCGTGGCGCTCGCTGAAGAAGATCGCATGGGGGGCACCTGTGTCATTCGCGGCTGCGTTCCGAAGAAACTGATGGTTTTTGCGTCCGGCTATCACGGACATATCGAGGATGCGCGCGCATTCGGTTGGCGCCAAGCCCGCAGTGGCAAATTCGACTGGCCGTTTTTTCATGCCAAACTGCGGGCCGAACTGGACCGTCTGGAAGGCATCTACCGTGAAACGCTGAAAAAGGCCGGCGTTACCGTTTACAATAATCGCGCCACGCTGGTGGATGCGCATACCGTCATGCTGGATGACGGCAGACGGTTCACCGCAAAGCATATTCTGGTCGCCGTCGGCGGCCATCCGTTCAAGCCCGACATGAAAGGGGCCAAGCACGCGATCACATCCAACGAAGTGTTTCTTCTGGATGAACTGCCAAAATCGATACTGATCGTTGGCGGCGGCTATATTGCTTGCGAATTTGCCTGTATTCTCAATGGATTGGGTGTTGAGGTTACACAGATTTATCGTGGGGCCCAGATTTTGCGTGGCTTTGACGGCGAAGCGCGCGGCCACGTGGCGGAACTGATCCGCGAACGCGGCGTAAACCTGCATGTCGGAACCGATATCCTGGAGATCAGGGAAGGCGATGACGGGTTCTGGGTGAAAACCACCGATGGCGGGCATCGCACCTATGGGCAGGTTCTGTTTGCCACTGGGCGCGTCCCCAATACCGCGGGTCTTGGTCTGGAAAACGTCGGGATCGAGCCGGGGCGACGCGGCGAAATTCCGGTGGATGACTATAGCCAGACGTCGGTTCCCTCGATCTTTGCCGTCGGGGACGTGACCAACCGGATCAACCTTACACCGGTTGCCATCCGCGAAGGTGCCGCATTTGTTGATACGGTTTTTCATGGCAATCCGACCAAGCCTGATCATGAACTGGTGGCGAGCGCGATTTTTACCCAACCAGAGATGGGAACCGTCGGATTGAGCGAGGAAGACGCGCGCGAACAGGAGCCGATCGAGGTCTACTGCAATTCTTTCCGGGCGATGCAGACGGGCTTTGCCGGACGCGACGACCGGGTGATGATGAAACTTGTGGTCAGCCAGAAAACGCGTAAGGTTCTGGGGTGCCATATTGTGTCGGAACAGGCCGGTGAATTGATCCAGTTGGCGGCCATTGCCCTGAAAATGGGGGCAACCAAAGAAGACTTTGACCGGACCGTGGCCGTTCATCCGACCATGGCTGAAGAACTTGTAACGATGAAAACACCCGTGCGCACGGCTTGAAAATAGTCTAACAGGCCACAACTAAGACATAACCAGAAACCCGAAAAGGAATTTTCATGGCTGGAAACAATGGTGGACCCTGGGGCGGCGGCGGCCAAGGTGGCGGCAATCGCGGCGGAGGCGATAACCGGGGCGGTGGCAAACGGCCCGGTCAGGATGGCCCACAGATACCAGAACTCGATGAGATCGTTAAAAAGGGTCAGGAGCATCTGCGTGTCCTGATGGGCGGGCGCGGCGGGCGTGGCGGATCCGGGGGTGATGGTGGTCCGGGTGGGCCAAAGTTCACACGCGGCACGATCGCCCTGGGTGCTTTGGTGGTGTTTGTTCTGTGGCTTGTGGCTTCTTTCTATTCGGTAAAACCCGAAGAACGCTCGGTGGAGTTGTTTCTGGGTAAATATTACAAAACCGGCAGTCCGGGTCTGAATTTTGCACCATGGCCGCTGGTCACCAAACAGATCGTCGTCGTGACACGCGAACAGACGGTGGATATTGGCAAGGGCGCACAGGGCGGAGATGCCGGCCTGATGCTGACCGGCGATGAAAATATCGTCGATATCGATTTCCAGGTTGTCTGGAATATCAGCGACCCGGCCAAGTTCCTTTTCACGCTGGAAAACCCCGTGCTGACGATCAAGGCGGTATCTGAATCCGCCATGCGGGAAATTGTTGCGCAATCAGAACTGGCACCGATCCTGAACCGGGATCGTGGCGTGATCAAAGACCGCCTTCAGACGCTTATCCAGTCTACACTGGACAGTTACGGGAGTGGTATCAACATCGTGCGGGTGAACTTTGACAAGGCTGATCCGCCTGCCGAGGTTATTGCAGCGTTCCGCGACGTTCAGGCCGCCGAGCAGGAACGAGACCAGTTGGAGAAAAAGGCTGACGCCTATGCCAACAAACGATTGGCGGAAGCGCGCGGTCAATCGGCCCAGATTCTGGAGGAGGCGGAAGGCTATCGCGCCCGGGTGGTGAATGAGGCGGAAGGTGAAGCAAGCCGTTTTACCGCAGTGCTCAGAGAATATCAGAAAGCGCCGGAAGTGACCCGAAAACGTTTGTATCTGGAAACAATGGAAAAGGTTCTGGGGGGTGTTGATAAAATCATTCTCGACACCAATTCCGAAGGGGCGCAGGGGGTTGTTCCCTATCTGCCGTTGAATGAACTGCGTGGCGGAGGAAACAAGTGATGCGTAAATCTAGCTTGATACTGCCGGCCATCGCGCTCTTGCTCATAGCGATTTTGTCCTCGGTCTTTGTCGTCAAGGAAACGGAAAAGGCCCTGGTTCTGCAATTTGGTAAAGTCGTGAAGGTCAAAGAGGATCCGGGAATAGGCTTCAAGATTCCCCTGATTCAGGAGGTGGTCAAATATGATGATCGCATTCAGTCGCTGGATACGGCCGAACTGGAAGTGACACCACTGGATGATCGCCGCCTTCTGGTTGATGCTTTTGCACGCTGGCGGATCGTGGACGTAAAGAAATTCCGTCAGGCCGTCGGCACCGGTGGCATCCAGACCGCACAGCGCAGGATCGATCCGATCATTCGCACCCAGACTCGCGAGGTGCTGGGTACGGTGAACTCGAATGATATCCTCAGCACAGATCGTGCCGCACTGATGCTGCGCATTCGCAACGGGGCGATTGCCCAGTCGCGCGGACTGGGGGTCGAGGTGATTGATGTACGGCTGAAGCGTACCGATCTTCCGCGTGAAAACCTGAAGGCAACCTTTGGTCGGATGCGGGCCGAGCGCGAGCGGGAAGCCACCGATGAACGCGCCCGCGGGGCAGAGGCCGCCCAGCGTGTACGCGCGCAAGCGGACCGCACCGTGGTCGAACTGGTGTCGGATGCCAAACGAAAGGCGGAAATCACCCGAGGTGAGGCCGACGCCAAACGCAGCGCCATTTTTGCCGAGGCTTATGGCGCCGATCAGGAGTTTTTCCGCTTTTATCGTTCTCTGTCGGCCTATCGTCAGGCGTTGAAGGGCGAAAACTCGACAATGGTTCTTTCTCCGGACAGTGAGTTCTTTGATTATCTCAAGACAGAGAACCCTGACGCGAAAAGATGATCGGGTGGCTGTTTCTGGCCCTCGGATTGGTAATGTTTGTCGAGGGGCTGGTGTTTGCACTGGCCCCTTTGCGATTGGAGGATATGTTGGCGGCTCTTCGCCGGATGTCTGTGCAAAAACGCCGGGTGATCGGATTGGTGGCGATGGCGCTGGGTGTTCTTCTGATTGCGTTCGCACGTCATCTTCTGGGGGTGTTTCCCGGCTAGATCCCCCGTTGGCGTCACGGGGTTTTGACAAATTTTTCGTGGCTTTGGCTTGCACCATGCGCCCGTGAAGAGAATAGTAGCACAGACGTGCCGGTTTTCCGGCCGCGCTGATCCGTCGAAACAGGAGGACGATACAGTGAATTCCAAGGCACTTACCATTCCAAGGCAGCGCCAGCCATTGCAACAGCTCTTCTGGCTGTTGTTCGCGGCTGCGGCGCTTTTGCTGGCTCAGGGGTTTGTCTCTGTTGCGCGCAGTGCACCCGACAGCTTTGCAGATCTTGCGGAAAAGGTCAGCCCGGCCGTTGTCGATATTACCACAACAACGGTCATTGCCGCCCCGACCGGCCCAAACCCGATCGTGCCGCCCGGTTCACCGTTCGAAGACTTTTTCAACGATTTCATGAACCGTGACCAGAACGGTCAGCGCCGGCCGCAACGGGCGCAGGCCCTGGGATCCGGGTTTGTGATTTCCGAGGACGGCTACATCGTTACCAACAATCATGTGATCGAAGAGGCTGACGAGATAATGATCGAGTTCTTTTCGGGGGAAAAGCTGCCGGCAAAGGTAATCGGCACCGATCTGAACACGGATATAGCCCTGCTCAAGGTCGAGAGCGACAAACCGCTTCCCTTTGTCAGCTTTGGCGACAGTGATGTCGCACGGGTTGGCGATTGGGTCATGGCGATGGGCAATCCTCTGGGGCAGGGGTTTTCGGTTTCCGCCGGGATCATTTCGGCAAGAAATCGCGAGCTTTCGGGCACCTATGATGATTTTCTGCAAACCGATGCTGCCATCAACCGCGGAAACTCGGGTGGCCCCCTGTTCAACATGGACGGAGAGGTGATCGGGGTGAATACGGCAATCCTCAGCCCGAACGGCGGCTCGATCGGAATCGGGTTTTCCATGTCGTCGGCCGTTGTCAGCAAGGTTGTTGAGCAGCTGCGCGAATTTGGCGAAACCCGGCGCGGTTGGCTGGGGGTTCGCATCCAGGATGTGACACCCGACATGGCCGAGGCGATGGGCATGGAGGTTGCCAGAGGCGCCCTTGTCACGGATGTCCCCGAAGGCCCCGCCGCCGAGGCCGGGATCAAGCCCGGTGATGTTATCGTGTCCTTTGACGGGGTCGATGTGAAAGACACCCGGGATCTGGTGCGCCAGGTGGGCAATGCCCAGGTAGGCAAAGCGGTGCGTATCGTTGTTTTGCGCGACGGAAAAACCGAGACGCTCAAGATCACGCTTGGCCGGCGTGAAACGGCTGAGGGGGCCAGCAGTACACCCGATAAACCCGGTGTTGCGCCAAAACCCGTTGAAAAGGAAATTCTGGGGCTGACCCTGACACCGCTTACAGACGAAATGCGCAGCGAACTTGGCCTGAACGCCGGTCTGAAGGGGCTGGTTATCAAGGATGTAAAAGAAGATTCTCAGGCTTACGAAAAAGGCCTGCGTGCTGGTGATGTGATTGTAGAGGTCGGCCAGCAGAAGGTGGCCGATATCGCTCAGTTTGAAAAACGTCTGGACGAGGCCCGAGAGGCTGGCCGCAAATCAATCCTCTTGCTGGTTCGTCGGGCCGGTGAGCCGCGTTTTGTGGCTCTTTCACTGGAATAAACCTGAAACAACCATTGTACATGAAAGAAGGGCCCGCAAGGGCCCTTTCAGTACGGTTTTCCCGTGGGATTATCACTTGCACCATCCGGCGGCCCCCCGGTTGTCATGTGGCAGGCAGGCGGGCGGGGCCATGTGGGGCAAAGCAGTGCGGCGCAAGAACATAGGCGGAACAAGCAGATCCTGAAACAAGTGATTGTCGCAGAAGGGTGAAAAGGGGTTGGATGGGCGTTCCGGCTTGGATAGAAAAACCGCAACGATTTGCGTAGCGAGACGAAATAGGAAGCGAAATGGCAAAGATTATCTATGTGGAATGGAACGGCACCCGGCACGAGGTCGAGGTTGCGAACGGGATGACCGTGATGGAAGGCGCGCGCGATAACAACATTCCGGGGATTGACGCTGATTGTGGCGGTGCCTGCGCCTGTTCCACCTGCCACGCCTATATTGACCCGGAATGGGTGGAAAAGCTGCCCGCCAAGGACGCAATGGAAGAGGACATGCTGGATTTTGCCTATGAAACGGACGAGGTGCGTTCACGTCTCACATGTCAGGTAAAGGTTACGGACGATCTGGATGGGCTGATTGTCCAACTGCCTGAAAAGCAAATCTGATGCTGCGGGCCGCACTGCTCGGGCTGGCTGTCTTTCTCGCACAACCTGCTGCTGCTGAAATCATCTCGGCGCGCTATACAGACCCGACAACGCGCTATGATCACGGGATTCTGGGGGATGCAATAGAATACGGCGCGCTGGAGATGACCTTGAAGTCGGGCCGTCGGCTCAGACTGGTTTTGCCGGATACGCGGGTGTTTGAAGATATTGCACCTCGCCTGGCTGATCTTGATCACGACGGCGCCCCCGAGGTGATTGTCGTGGAAACGGACTTGTCGCGCGGGGCAAGGCTTGCGGTTTATGGTGAAAAGGGGCTGATTGCCGCGACACCGTTCATTGGCCGGACCCATCGCTGGCTGGCCCCCGTCGGTGCCGCGGATCTTGATGGCGACGGTTTCACCGAGATCGCCTATGTTGACCGCCCGCATCTGGCAAAATTGCTGAAAGTCTGGCGGTTTCGCAATGGCCGACTGGAACCGGTCGCCCAGTTGCAAGGGCTGACAAACCATCAGATCGGGCAGGATCACATTACTGGCGGCATCCGGGAATGTTCTGACGGGCCTGAAATCATCACCCTTGATGGCAACTGGAAACGGATCATGGCCACACGCCTGCAGGGCGGTCGCCTGAAAAGTCGCATGATTGGCACAGCCACCAGCCCCGAAGCTGTTGCAAAGGCAATGCGCTGCCAGGAATAGTCCAGTTTTCGACAGGCCAACCGGTTACGCCTGCCCATAAGTTGAAATTCCTGTTTCGCCCCCGACCAGATCGGCCCCGACATGCCCACCGGCGTAATGCCGAAGGCAAGGGGTAGGTGCGGCCCCCATCAGCGGGGTAGACAGATCGGCGGTGAATTCGCCATGCAGGACCGAGGGGCGCAGCAGGATTTCGTCAAGGGCGCTGCGGTTGCGATGCTTGGTCGCCTCGTCCCCTGTGGCGCTGTCCAGATACTCTCACACGAAATGCGGAATGCGCTTGCAGGCACGGCGGCGCAGATCGGCAAGCGAAGGGTGGGTGCTGTGCAGGGTCATGGGCAGAGTGTTAGCGGCTTGCGGGGGAGGGGGAAAGACGCCAATGGTCATTCAGATGGCATTTATTCACAGTTACCTACTCGTAGTCACGCTCGCCATTTTGATCCCGGCAAAGATAAGGGCTGCCCCGGCTGTCTTGTTGATCGCGTTGACAATCCAACTTTTGACCCCGCCTTGGATTATGCGGTCGCCAAGATACGCATAGCCTGAATATATTATCCATTGCAGCAGAAATGCAGTTGCCCACATAATCAGGAACTGCGGCGCGATTGGCCTGTCTACATTAAGGAATTGCGGAAGAATTGCCGAAAAGAACAGAAGGGCTTTGGGGTTGGAAAATTCAACTAGAAAACCATGAGTGAACAGTGAACTGCGCTTGCGTAACGGTGCGCCGGATTTAACAACCAATCCACCTGATTTGCTGAATATTGCGGAAAATCCAAGATACAATAAATAAGCGACACCAACCCATTTGATAACCTGAAACAGAGTGTATGATGCCACAATCAACGAGGCAATGCCGGTGGCAGACATTGCATAATATATCATTGTTGCACAGGTGATGCCGAACACGCCAAATAGCGTTCTTTTTAAGCCGTTACTTGCGCCTTGGGATGCCATTAGTATTGCAGTAGGGCCAGGTGAGAAAATGACGATGGCCGTTGTTAATGTATAAATCAGGTAAGTTTGAATATCCATGTTGGCTCCGTATTCATCAAGATGCTGCGTAAGAACAATAAGGGAACAAATGTAGTTATGTGTCAAGCGGTAGTTGAGTATGTATAAGAGCCAGAATAGCTCTGCCGAGGCTTCTGTAAAAATTTATCACCTATCCCCTCGCACCCGTCATTTTGCAAAAATGACAGCGCCCGACCTCCCCATGGAGGGCGCTATGCAACGGTGCAACTGGTTAATATGTCTGAAATCAAAAAACTGTTCTATCCGCGAAAACCATGTCGTCATGCGCCCACCAGGTCGGGCGCTGCCATTTTCACAAAATAGGTTTGTTTCCCGCATGTCATCCTGAAATACCTTCAGAACATAATATGAACACCTCTTTATCTTGCCCGCCATTTCGTTTACCCACGTCGCCATGAGCCATTCTGACGATATCCCCGCCCCGACCGGCCTTGCCGCCCGTGCGATGGCCGCGCGACCTGCGCCCTATCTGGATGGGCTGAACCCCGAACAACGCCGCGCGGTCGAGGCAATGGACGGGCCGGTGCTGATGCTGGCGGGTGCTGGCACCGGCAAGACCCGGGCGCTGACCGCGCGGATTGTGCATTTGCTGAACACCGGCCGCGCCCGCCCGAACGAGGTGCTGGCCGTGACCTTTACCAACAAGGCCGCGCGCGAAATGAAAGAGCGTGTGGGGCAGATGCTGGGCGAAACCGTGGAAGGGATGCCGTGGCTGGGCACTTTCCATGCGATCTGTGTCAAACTGCTGCGCCGCCATGCCGAATTGGTCGGGCTGAAAAGCAATTTCACCATTCTGGACACGGACGACCAGATCCGCCTGCTGAAACAGCTTCTGGCGGCGGCCAATATCGACGACAAACGCTGGCCCGCCCGCGCGCTGGCTTCGGTGATTGACGGCTGGAAAAACCGCGCATGGACGCCGGACAAGGTGCCGGCAAGCGAGGCGGGTGTGTTCAACAACATGGGGGGCGAGCTGTATGCCGCCTATCAGACCCGCCTGAAAACCCTGAACGCGGTGGATTTCGGCGATCTGCTGCTGCATGTGGTGAC